>CAZYEA010000171.1:0-10522 GCA_964646485.1 uncultured Acidobacteriota bacterium | reverse complement strand
GAGAGCGGACGTGGCTACACGCGGACCTGCTGGCGTTTGAACTCTTCCGCGTCGTAGCTCACGAACTTCGGCAGCAGGAGCGCGCAGGCCGCCACTCCGACCACGCACAGGACTCCGCCTGAGACCACCGAGGCTCTCACCCCGAACGCGGCCGCGGCCATTCCCGCCTCCAGATGTCCGAGCATGGGGCCGCTCATGTAGCTGACCATCTCAATGCCGGCGAGACGGCCCCGGAGGTGATCCGGGATGGTCTGGTTCCACATGGTCGAGCGGAAGATCCCGCTCACCGCGTCGGCGCCGCCCGCGAGGGCGAGGAAGAAGACCGCGGGTTCGATGGTGTCGCACAAGCCGAAGACCACGATGGCGACGCCCCACACCGCGGCCGCGATGGTGACGGCGAGGCCGTGGCGTCTGACCGCCCTCGTCCAGCGGCTGGTGAGACTCGCCACGAAGGCGCCCATGGCGGGGGCGGCGTAGAGAATGCCCAGAACCCCCGGCCCGCCGAGCTTCTCCGACAAGGCGGGAAAGAGCGCCATGGGCATGCCGAAGATCATGGCCACGAAGTCGACAACGTAGGTGCCCACCAGTTCCTGCCGGCTTCGCGCGTACCGGAAGCCTTCCTTGATGCTCTCCACCGTCGGTCGCTCGGCTCCTTCGGGCGGCGCGGTATGGCGGATCATCACGATGCAGGCGAGGGCGAGGGCGTAGCTGAGCACGTCCATCGAGTACGTGAAGGCGAGGCCCATCGATGCGATCAGGATCCCGCCGATGGCGGGGCCCACGATCATGATGAAGCTGCCGCGGAAGGAGTTGAGGGCGGCGGCGGCCAGAAGCTCGTCGCGGGGCAGGAGACGCGGCATGAGGGCGTCGATGGAGGGGCGCTGGAGGCCGTTCATCCCGGACATGAATCCCGCCAGCACGTAGAGAGACCACACCGGCGGCGCGCCGTGCCAGGCGAAGAGGGCGAGGGCGAGGCTCCCTCCGGCCAGGAACACGTCGGTCACGATGACCATGCGCCTTCGGTCGACCGAATCGGCGAGCGCCCCCCCGATGAACGCGGTCATGAGCAGAGGGATCAACTCCGCCACCCCGAGCAGGCCCACCATGAACGAAGAATGCGTGAGTTGGAACATCTGATACGGCAGGGCCACGTACGTCATCATCGTGCCCAGGAAGGACACGGACTGGGCCACATAGAGCAGCCGATAGTCGCGATGCCGGCGGAGAGGCGTGAAGTCCATGAGGGAAACTGGGAGTCCTGCGCGGGCCCTTCGGTCAGTGAGGGAGGCCGAAGGCGTAGTACACGGCGCACAGGAGCGCCAGCAGCACCGAGCCCGCGCGCAGCTCGCGGGCGCGGCCCGAGGCGATCTTCACCAGCGGATACAGAACAAGACCGGCGGTAAGCCCGTTGGCGATGTTGTAGGTGAACACCATCATCACCACGGTGGCGAAAGCGGGGCCCGCCTCCGTGAGGTCTTCGAAGTCGATCCGCCGGAAGGCCCCCATCATGGCGAGGCCCACCGCGATCAGGGCGGGGGCATAAGCGAAGCGCATCCGCTGCAGCGGCTCGACCAGGGGAATGAAGAAGAGGGACAGGGCGAAGAGGCCCGCGGTCGTCACCGCGGCGAGGCCGGTGCGGGCACCTTCACGGATGCCGGTGGCCGACTCGATGTAGGCGCCCGAAGTGGTGGTGCCGAGGAGGCCGGAGACCATGCTCGAAACCGCGTCCACCAGCATGGGCCTCTCCACCTCAGGCAGGTTGCCGCGCGCGTCGAGGAGGTCGCCGGCTGCGCCCACGGCCACGAGCGTGCCAAGAGTGTCGAGAAAGCCCATCAGGAACAGGGTGAGGAGAACGGGCAGAAAGGAAACCGTGAAGACGCTCGGGATGTCGAGACCAAAGGCGAGGGGTGCGAGCGAATAATCGCCCGCGAAGGGAAGAGCCGCCACGCGATCGGGCAGGGTCCCGAAACCGAGAGCCACGCCAAGTGCCCCGGTCGCGGCCATGCCGAGAAGGATGGCGCCGCGGACCCTCCGGTGTTGCAGGGCCAGGATCAGCACGAAGCCCAGGATGGCGAGGAGAACCTGGGGGTCGCGCAGATTGCCGAGCTTGAGGGGCACGTCGGGAGCGCGCAGGGTCGAAGCCCCGGGCAAAAGAAGCGCCCCGGGCGGGAGGCCGGTGACGAAGCTCGTCACGATGCCGGCCTCGTAAAGGCCGATGAGGGCCATGAAGAGGCCGATGCCCGCGGCGAAGCTGTGCTTCATGGACGAGGAGATGGCCTCGGCCATCCACGCCCGGATGCCCGTGAGAGTGAGGAGCAGGAAGAGCACACCGCTCACGAACACGGCGCCCAGGGCCTGCGGCCAGGCGATTCCCATGGCGGTGAGGCCGAAGGCCACGAAGGCGTTCTCGCCCATGTAGGGGGCGACCGCGATGGGGCGGTTGGCGTAGAACCCCATCAGGGCCGAGCCGAACGCCGCGGCCAGGATGGTGGCGACCGTACTGGCGCCTTTGGGCAGCCCCGCGAAAGAGAGGATGGCCGGGTTCACCACGATGATGTAAGCCATGGTCACGAAGGTGGTGACGCCGCCGAGAACCTCGATCCGCGGACTGGTGCGGTGGCGCTCCAGCGCGAAGAGCCGTTCGAGGGTGGTCACCCTGGGAGCATATGCCGGGCTTGCTTCGAGGGAGGTCGAAGGCCGGCGCCTTCTAGAATCGCCCCATGGAAGACAGTTGGATCGAGTACGCCGAGGAATTCACGTCCCCCGAAGGAGAAGTGCTGCAAGGCCTCGCGCGGGAGTGCTACGCGAACTATTCGAATCACTCGATGCTCTCCGGTTTCTTCCAGGGCCGCGTCCTCTCGATGCTCTCCAAGATGATCCAGCCGAAAGTCGTGCTCGAGATCGGCACCTATCTCGGCTATTCGGCGCTGTGCTTCGCCGAGGGACTGGTCGAAGGCGGCAAGGTCATCACCCTCGACGTGGACGAGAAGACGAATGCGGCCGCGAAGTCGTTCGTGGCGAAATCGCCTTACGCGGACCGGATCGATTTCCGTCTGGGCCCGGCCACCGAAATCATCCCCACCCTGGCTGAGACCTTCGACCTCGTCTTCATCGATGCCGACAAGCCGAACTACAGCGCCTACTACAAGCTCGTGTTCGACAAGGTCCGGCTCGGCGGTTTCATCATCGCCGACAACGTCTTGTGGAAGGGGAAGGTCCTCCACACCGACAAGTATCAGGACGACCACACGAAGGCCCTGCATGCCTTCAACTGGATGGTGAAGGCCGACTCGCGCGTGAGCAACGTGCTCTTCCCCATCCGCGACGGCCTGATGGTCCTGAGGAAAGAGAAGGCCTGATCGCGCAGGGCTTCGATTTGGAGCGCGCCGCACCCCCGAGGGTAAGCTGCTTGACAGATCCGCGGGCGAGCGGCATTCGTCCTCTTTGAGCTTCGATCCAGGTGACCTTGCCCAGAACAAGCCGCCGTCTTCCCTTCGTCCTCCTCGTCGCCTTTTGCCTGCCCGGCCTGCCCGGATGTCGGGCCAAAGCGTCGGAAGCCCGATCGATTCCCACCCAGAAGGCGCGCGTTCAGAACGTGGAGAAGCGTGAGCTGCGCCGCGATGTCTCGTCGGTGGGCTCTTTGTTCGCTTACGACGAAGTCGCGGTGAGCTCGGAAATCGAGGGCCGGGTCGACCGGGTTCTCGTCGACCTGGGCGACCGGGTGGAGGCGGGCCAGGCCCTCGTCCAGGTCTCGCCCACCGAACTCGGCCTCGCGCGCGACCAGCAGGCCGCCTCTCTTCAAGCGACCCGGGCCAAGCTGGGCCTCGCCGAGGGGGCGGCGGACGTGCCCGATCCCACGCAGGCCGCCGAAGCCCAGCGCGCCGCCGCCGATCTCTCGGACGCCGAGGTGAAGTACCGCCGCGCCAAGTCGCTCTTCGACGACGGCCTCATCGCCCGGGGCACTCTCGACGAGGCCGAGGCGAAGTTCCACTCGAGCCGCGCGGCCTACGACATCGCGTTGCAGACCGTGGAGAACCTGCGCGCCGAGCTGCGCCAGCGCAAGGCCGCCTCCGCCCTCGCCGAGAAGAAGCTCGGAGACAGCGTGATTCGCGCTCCCTTCCCCGGGCAGGTGAAGGAACGCTCGGTGGCCCCCGGGCAGTACCTGCGCGTGCAGACCCCGGTGATGGTGATCGTGCGCGTCGATCCGCTGCGCGTGCGCCTGAAAGTGCCCGAGCGGGTGGCGGGATGGATCTCGGTCGGCCAGACCGTGCGCGTCGAGGTCGAGGCCTTCCCCGGGAAAGTCTTCACCGGAACCGTGGCCCGCATGAGCCCGTCGGTGGATGCCCAGACCCGCACCCTGGAAGTCGAGGCCCTGCTGCGCAACTCCGACGGCCGGCTGAAGCCGGGCTTCTTCGCCAAGGCCACCATCGCCTCGAGCCAGGTGGACAGCGTGCTCATGGTCCCCGAGGCCGCGGTGCGCTACGTGTTCGGGGTCTACAAGATCTTCACGGTGAAAGACCACAAGCTGCACGAGCAGGAGGTCAAGCTCGGCGAGCGCAGCGGCGACGAGGTCGAGATCCTCGACGGACTCAGCGAGAAGGACGCGATCGCGGTGGCTCCCGAGGGCCAGGAACTGCATGACGGCGCCGTGGTCGAACCGGTGAAGGGCGCGTGAGCCTCGCGGCGCTCTGCGTCAGGCGTCCCGTCTTCGCGGTGATGCTCGTGAGCTTCCTGGTGGTGCTCGGGCTCTTTTCCTTCCGCGATCTCGGCGTCGATCTCTTCCCCCGCGCCGACCCCGCCACCGTCAACATCAGCATCCGCCTGCCCGGCGCCACTCCCGAGGAGGTGACCACCCAGGTGGTGCTCCCGATCGAAGAGGCGCTCAGCACCCTCGCCGGCCTCGACGAGCTGACCGCCAGCACCACCGAGGGCACCACCCGCATCACCGCGAAGTTCGTGCTGGAGCGGAATATCGAGGACGCGGCCCAGGACGTGCGGGAGAAGGTCTCGGGCGCCCTGCGTCAGCTCCCTCCGAACATCCTGCCCCCGGTCATCCAGAAAGCCGACCCCGACGCCGACCCCGTGATCGGGGTGGTGGTGGCGAGCAAACGCAGCCTGCGCGAGACCAGCGAAATCGTGGACAAGCAGGTGAAGCGCGTGCTCGAGACCGTGGACGGGGTGGGCGAAGTCACCCTCACCGGGGCGCGCGAGCGCCAGATCCGCGTCTTCCTCGACGCCGACCAGCTCTTCGCCCACAACCTCACCATCAACGACGTGCAGAAGGCCATCCAGGGGGAGAACGTGGAGATCCCGGGCGGCCGCATCACCCGGGGTGCCAACGAACTGGGCGTGCGCACGGTGGGCCGGGTCGATGCCCTCGAGCAGTTCGGCGACATCGTGGTCGCGAACGTGGGCGGCGTGCCCGTGCGGGTGAGGGAGATCGGCCGGGTCGAGGACACTTACGCGGAGCCTCGCACCTGGAACCACTTCGAGGGCGACGACGCGGTGAGCCTCGACGTGCGCCGGCAGACCGGGACCAACACCGTGAAGGTCATCGACGCGATCAAGAAGCGCCTGGACTCGCTCGCGAAGACCCTGCCTCCCGACCTGAAGCTGCGGATCATCAAGGACCAGTCGGTCTTCATCAACGCCTCCATCGACTCCCTGGAAGAACACCTGCTCTTCGGGGCCGTCCTCGCGAGTCTCGTGGTCATGCTCTTCATCCGCGACCTGCGCTCCGTCCTCATCGCCTCGATCGCGATCCCCACCTCGATCATCTCCACCTTCACCCTGTTGAAGGCCATGGATTTCACCCTCAACAACATGACCCTGCTCGCGGTCACCCTCGCGGTGGGCATCGTGATCGACGACGCCATCGTGGTGCTAGAGAACATCGTGCGCTACATCCAGCAGAAGGGTTACGCGCCCTATCAGGCCGCGATCGATGCCACCCGCGAGATCACCCTGGCCGTGGTCGCGACCACCCTCTCCCTCGTCATCATCTTCCTGCCCATCGCGTTCATGAACGGCTACGCGCGGCGCTACGTCAACCAGTTCGGCTGGACCATGGCCTTCTCCATCCTGGTCTCCATGCTCATCAGCTTCACCCTCACCCCCATGCTGAGCTCGCGCTTCCTGACCAACGCCACCGGGAGCGGCCACGGCGGAGCGAAGAACGCGAAGTTCTTCATCCGCATCGAAGGCCGCTACGAGCGCCTGCTCGACTGGGCGCTCGGCCATCGCGGCCAGGTCATGGCCATCGCCTTCGGGATCTTCCTCCTCACCTTTCCCCTGAGCGCCTTCGTCGGACGCGACTGGATCCCGCCCGACGACCAGAGCGAGCTGAACGTCTCGCTGAACCTGCCCGAGGGCACCTCCATCACCGAGACCCAGCGGGTGACCCAGGCCCTCGCGGAGCAGGTCGGCAAGATCAAGGAAGTGCGATTCGTGAACCCCTCCATCCACGAAGGGATCATGAGTCACTCCCATCTCTACGTGCGCCTGGTCGATATCCGTGATCGCCGCCGTTCGAACCTCGACGTCGCCCAGGACATCCGCAAGGTCTCCGCCCTGGTTCCGAACCTGCGCTACAAGGTGGTCATCCCCTCGGCCCTCGGCGGGGGCGAAACCTTCTTCCCCATCCGCGCCATCATCCTCGGCCCCGACCTGCGCAAGGCCGCCGACCTGGCCAAGGAACTCGCCGACCGGATGCGGCCGGTCAAGGGCCTGATGGACGTGGAGGCGACGGTCAGTCTCAACAGCCCGGAGCTGCAGGTGAGAATCGACCGCCCCCGCGCCTCCGACCTGGGCGTGCGCGCGGCCGACATCGCGGGCGCGGTGCGTCTGATGATCGCGGGCGAGGACCAGATCTCCACCTACAAGGAAGGCGACGAGCAGTATCCCGTCACCATGCAGCTCCTGCCCGAGCAGCAGAAAGACCCTGAGCGGCTGGCCCGGCTCATGATTCCCTCCTCGAGGCTCGGCCAGGTTCGCCTCGACAACGTGGCCCACATCGAACGCGGCCTCGGCCCCGCCCGCATCGAGCGTTACAACCGTCAGTTCCAGGTCGGGGTGAACGCCAACAACGCGGCCGACTATCCCCTCGACGTGGCCGCGCGCGCCGTGACCGGCATGATCAGGGACATCGGCCTGCCTCCCGGTTACTCCAGCCGGTTCACGGGCTCGGTGAAGATCCTCGACGAAACCACGGGCAACCTGATCATCGCGTTCCTGCTCGCCTCGATCTTCATGTACATGGTCCTCGCCGCGCAGTTCGAGAGCTTCACCCACCCCTTCGCCATCATGCTGGCGCTGCCCCTCTCCGTGCCCTTCGCTCTGCTCTCCCTGCTCGTCACCGGCCGCACCCTCAACCTGTGGAGTTCGCTCGGGGTGCTGCTGCTGCTCGGCATCGTCAAGAAGAACGGCATCCTGCAGGTCGACTACGCGAACAAACTCCGGGCCGAGGGGGTGGGCGCGCAGGAGGCCATCCGCCGCGCCTGCCAGGTGCGCCTGCGTCCCATCATCATGACGACCATGTCGATCGTGGCCGGTCTCCTCCCCACCGCCATGGGCCTCGGGGCCGGGGCGGCCCAGCGCTCGGCCGTCGCGGTGACCATCATCGGTGGTCAGAGCCTGTGTCTCATCCTCACCCTCCTGGTGACCCCCGTCGCCTACTCGCTCATCGCCGAGGCGGAAGAGCACGGCTTTGCCGCCGCGGCCAGGCCCGCCCTCGTCTGGCTGCGCGACCGCTTGGGCGCCCCCCGTCCGGCCGCGGGCTGAGCGAAGGGGCGGCCGGGCCTCACGACCGGTCCCGCGCGTTAGGCTTCGCGCATGAGCACCGCCGTCATGGAGACCACCGAACCCTTCCTGAGCATCCCCGGCGCCGCCGCCGATCATCTCTATCGCGAAGGCAGCGCCAAGGCCTCCTTTTGGGAAGCCGTCTTCGGTTCGAGCCTCAGCGCGAAACGGCGCACCAAGGTCTCGGCCCTCGCGGACGGGACTCGCCGTTTCGACATTCCCCTGCGCGAGGTCGAGAGCACTCTGCTGAGCGACGCCGCGGCCTGGTTCGCCGCCCCGGACCGCGCCGAGTCGTGCCGGAACGCGGCCGCCGCGATCCGGGGAAGCGGGATCCAGGCAAAACTCGTGGGGCTTCAGCCGAGGGGGCAGGCGGTCGCGACTTTCGCTCTTCGCTTCGAGTCCACCACGAGCGTATCCGAGGACGTGGCCGCCTCTTTCCGCGCCTGGTTCGAGGCGGAGCGGCAGCGCCTCTCGCGCGACATCCTGGCGCCTTTCGGTTTCACACCTCACCCATAACCTGCGAGGAGAACTCATGTCACGCTTCTGCGGTCTCATCCTCGCCAGCCTGGTGTTCCTGGCCGGCAACGCAGTCGCTCAGGAGGCCGGCCGGCCCGCCGCCGCTTCCCCATGGCGGAGGCAGACGAGCCCGGTCACCGTCGAACTTCGCGGCCTGGCCGTGGTGAACGACCGCGTCGCCTGGGCGAGCGGAGCGAAGGGCACCATTGTGCGCACCACGGATGGCGAGTCGTGGAAGGTGATTCCCGTCCCCGGGGCCGAAGCGCTCGACTTCCGCGACATCGAGGCCTGGGACGAGAAGAACGCCGTGGCCCTGAGCATCGGTCCGGGTGAGGCGTCGAACGTCTACAAGACCACGGATGGCGGCGAGTCCTGGAGACGGGTGTTCACAAACCCTGAACCCGACGGCTTCTGGGACGCGCTCGCGTTTGGGGACCGGACGCGCGGCGCCGTCTTCGG
Source organism: uncultured Acidobacteriota bacterium (assembly GCA_964646485.1). Classification (GTDB taxonomy): domain Bacteria; phylum Acidobacteriota; class Vicinamibacteria; order Fen-336; family JAGNNV01; genus JAGNNV01. The sequence goes on along the minus strand of CAZYEA010000171.1, from coordinate 1,750 downwards.
GGATCCGGTGCGGGGACGGTTTCAGGTGTTTCTGACCCGGGATAGCGGCGAGTCCTGGGAGCCCGTGCCGGATTCGGGCATGCCCCTCGCCCTCGAAAACGAGGGCGCCTTCGCGGCGAGCGGCTCGTGTCTTGTCACCGGGCCGGGGCAGCGCCTCGCTTTCGTGACCGGCGGGGCGTCGGAGTCGCGGGTGTTCGTCTCGACCGATCGCGGTCGCACATTCCGTGTCTCGACCTCACCCATACCCGCGGGCGCCGCCTCGAAGGGACTCTTCTCCGTAGCCTGGATCGACGAGAGGACGTTGATCGTGGTGGGCGGCGACTACAAGCTCCCCGCCCTCGAGGGGGTGAAGGCGAGCCTCAGCCGCGATGGGGGCGCCACCTGGCGAAGTGTTTCGGCGAGCCCGGGATTTCTGTCGAGCGTGGTCCGTGGGCCTTCGGGTTCGATTGTCGCGGTGGGCCTCGCGGGAACCGGCATCAGTACGGACGGCGGGAAGACGTGGAAGACGCTGGATTCCGCGGCTTACAACACGGCGGGATTCGCGAAGAGCGGGGGGTGGGCGGTGGGGCCCAAGGGAGTGATTGCGAAGTGGGCGGGCGCGGGGCGCTGATCCGCTCAGGCCCTTCCCAGCGTCGCGTACGCGCCTTCGACCTTCTCGCGGTATCGCGCGGTCGAGTACTCGCGCTCCAGCAGGGCGCGGCCGTTTTCGGCGCGGCGGGAGCGTTCGGCGGGAGCGTCGAGGGCGGCGTCGATTCCCGCGGCCAGGGCGGCGGCGGTGGGCTCCACCAGGAACGCCGTCTCATCGGAGAGGACCTGGGTGTGAGTGTCGAGCCTCGTGGCCACGATCGGCCGGCCCGAAGCGAGGTAGGTGTAGATCTTGAAGGGCGTGTTGCCGCCGAGAGTCCGCGGCGAGACCAGGACATCGGCGAGCGCCATCCACCGAGGAAGGACCTCGGGCGCCTGCTTGCCCACGAACCGGCAGCGTGAGAGGGACGAAGGACCGAGTCTGGACTTGAGACTGGTGATGTCCTCCGCCTCGCCTCCCACGAAGACGAAGGCGGCGCGCTGTGACAACGCGGCGGCGTGCGCCATCACTTCGACTCCCTGATAAGGCTCGAAGTTCCCGGTGTAGAGGGCGACAGGCGCCTCCCCGAGACCGAGCTCGGCGCGCAGCGCGCGGGTGGATTCGAGATCGGCTTCAGTGAGCGCGGAAACGAGAGGCGGGTCCTCGAGGCGATGAACGGGAAGTGCCGGCCGGTCGCGGCGCGCCGCCGCCTCGAGCCGCGGGTTGATCACGATGGCCAGATCCGCCCGCCGCAGGGAGCGCCGGTGGAGCCAGTCGGCGGGGGCGCCGAGGAGGCGGGCGAGAAGCGAACGCGAATGGGCGAGCTGTTCGCCGAGATCGGAATCCATGTCGACCACGAACTTCACTCCCGCGGGAAGAAAGGGGGCGACGAGCAGGGCGGACTCTTCCACGGCATGGACGACGTCGTAGACCCCGGAGCGAGCGAGCCCGATCGCGCGCCAGGCGAAGGGGACGTCCTGCAGCATCTTCCCCGCTGAGAACCCGGGACGGATGCGTCCGCCGGCGATTCGCGCGGATCGGAAATGCCGCACCCCCGGAGCGCTCCAGACCTCTCCTTGTGGAAAGGTCAGCAGGTCGACCTCGTGTCCAAGCTCACCCAGCGTGCGCGTGAGCGCCGCCACCGCGAGCGGCGTCCCGCGCACTTCGAAGAAGGGCTGCGGGGCC
>CAZYEA010000170.1:1978-10543 GCA_964646485.1 uncultured Acidobacteriota bacterium | reverse complement strand
GAACGTCTCGAATCCCCTTCCCGCCACGACCACCCTCACCGGGGTCACCCTCTTCGACACCCTGCCCCTGGGCGTCACCTACGTGGGGGGCAGCGGCCAGGTCACCTGCGAGCCGGCCCCTTTTGTGCGCGACCAGTTCAACACCAATGGAAGCTTCACCGGCAACAACGGTTCGGTCAACTGGGCCACCAACTGGGTCGAAGTGAATGACGACACCAACGCAGCCGCGGGCGACATTCAGATCGCCAACAACCGGATCGAGTGGCGGGACACGACCGATGGCGGCGAGTACATCATGAGGTCGGCTACGGTCACCGGGTCCACCAACCTCTATCTGCAGTACGCGTGGGACAACGGCACGGTAGAGACGGGTGAGGGCGTGGCCGTCGAATGGAGCTTGACCGGCGCGGGGGGATGGACCACGTTGCGGACGATGGACGGCGACACCCCCGATGGGACCTACTCCGACACTATCCCGTGGACTCCCGCCAACCCGACCGTCTTCGTACGCTTCCTCGCGGTCGGTAACTATGACGGAGGTGACGAGGCCTATATCGACAACGTTCAGATCTCCGGGGTTCGGGCCGCGCTGCAGAACGTGCGCGACGAGTTCGCGGCGGTCGCCTACAACAACCAGGGACCGAACAACACCGCGAACTGGGCCACCAACTGGACCGAAACGGATATCCACGGAACCGTCGCCGGTCCCACCGCCGGCTTCGCCCTCGTCACCGGCAACACCCTCCAGCTGAGAGGCCAGACCTCCGGGGTCCGCGACGACTTCACCACGAACGTCTACAACCGCCAGGACGGCACCGCCCTGTGGACGAGCAACTGGACAGAGACCGGCGACGACGGGGCGCCCACCACGGGAGTGATCTCGACGGATACGGTGGCCGCGGACCGCCTCAACTTTGGCCCCGGCAGCACCGGACGGTCGATCAGCCGGACCGCGGCCGTTTCCGGAGGAAGCGTCACCCTTGGCTTCACCCTCAACAACAACGGGGCGGACGCGGGCGAGGGAGTCGTCGTCGAATACAACATCGGGGCCGGTTTCCTCGAAGTGGGGAGGATCACGAATGGCGTCATCGTCACCGGAGCGCCCAACCCGCTTACCTTCTCGACCGCTGGCGCCACTCAGATCACCATCCGTTTCACCTCGTTCGACACCGGGAACGGCACTTTCGAAGCCGGCGACAACGTGGGCGTCGATGCTGTGTTCATCACCAATAACAACGCGGTTGGGACCTCGGTTCAGCGCACCGCCAATCTGACCGGGGTGTTAAGCCCCTCCTTGTCCTTTACCGCGGTCGGCGCGAACCTCGAGGCCTCGGACACCGTGGTGGTGGAAGCAAGCGCCAGCGCCGCCGGCCCCTTCACTGTCCTCGCCACCTATGCCGGGGGCACGCCTTCGCTGGCCGGACCCTACGACCTGACTCCCTACATTTCCGCGACGACCACCATCCGATATCGGATCACTGGGAACTACGACGTCAACAACGAGACGCTCTCCTTCGACAACGTGGACATCTCTTACACCCTGCCCGCAGCCCCCTCGGTGTTCGCGTCCGGCAACCCCCCGGAATTGCTCGCCAGCGCCCGGGGCTGCGTGATCCGACCGGGCCAGTCCCTGACCGTGACTTTCAACGTGACCGTGGACAACCCGTTCCCGGCCGGCCAGACGCAGATCCTCAACACCGCGAGCAGCGGTGTGAACGAGCTTCCCGTCCCGCTCACCGCGACTGCGCTCAACATCGTCCTCGTCCCCGCCGGCCTCGGGGCCACCGTGGGCGACCGGGTGTGGCTGGACGGGAACGCCAACGGCGTCTTCGACGTTGGGGAGACGGGCATCGGCGGCGTTGAAGTCACGCTCAAGGACCAGTACGGAACGCCCCTGCAGGTCACGACCACCGACGCCCAGGGTCGATACATGTTTCTCGACGTGCCGCCGGGAAGCGGCTATTACGTGGAGGTCACGGGCGGCCTGCCCGCCGGTCTCTCCCAGACCACCGACACCTTCCGCGACTCCTTCGACGTGAACGGCGTGTTCACCGGGAACAACGGCACCCTCAACTGGCTGACCAACTGGACCGAGACGGGCGATAACGCCAATGCCGCTTCCGGCGACATTCAGATCGCGAGCAACCGCATCCAGTTCCGCGACACCGTCGGAACCGTGGCCGCGAACGAGTCGATCCAGCGCACCGCGCGCGCCACCGGTGGCACGAGCGTCCAGGTCCAGTACGACTGGGCGGGCACCGGCCTCGTGAACGGTTCCGACCGGATCCTCGTGCAGTACAGCACCGACGGGGTGGTGTGGACGACTCTCCGTACCATCGACAACGCGGCCGCGCAGACCTTCACCGACACTGTGGCCTGGCTGCCCACCAACAACACCTTCTTCCTCCGCTACACGAATCAGGATGTGCTCGAGACCGGCAAGCTCGCCGCCATCGACAACGTGCAGGTCCGCGTCGCCCTGAACCAGCGCACCGCCGATTTCAACCTCGTCGCCGCCCAGGCCTATACGCAGGCCGACCTCGGCTTCCGGGCGAGCCCGGGGACCGCGGCCATCGGCGACACGGTGTGGGTGGACGCGAACAACGACCAGACCCGCAATCCCGGCGAGGTCGGCCTCGCAGGGATCACCGTCCAGCTCTTCCAGGACACCAACGGCGACGGATCGCCCGACGGCGGGGCCATCGCCACCACGGTCACGGGTCCGGGTGGGGCCTACCTCTTCACCGGACTCGCTGCGAACGGCGCGAACGACTACGTGGTGACCATGAACACCCTGCAGGGCGGCCTCGCCGGCTACACCGCCACGACCTACACCCTCTTCTCCTACCCCGACCTGCCCTCGGGGGCGGTGAGGGTGGATGCCGACTTCGGGTTCCAGAATCCGGGCGGCACGTTCTCGATCACCGATGGGGTATGGCTGGACAACGGCGCGGGAGGCGGCACCGCGGGGGACGGCCTCAAGAACGGCACCGAGCTCGGCATCGCCGGGGTCACGGTGAGCCTGCTCGACAGCGCCGGCAACACCATTGCGACCACGACCACGGGAAGCAACGGCATCTTCCAGTTCACCGGTGTGCCCGGCGGCGCCAATTACACCTGGCGTATCACCGATGACGCGGGCATCCTGAACAACTACTTCGGCACCACGTCCTCGGCCCTGACCGGTAATTTCCAGATGACCGGCTCGCTCGGCAGCAATCTCAACTACACCGCGCCCGAGGCCAGGCACTTCGGCTACAACCAGACCCGGTCCATCGGCGACACCGTCTTCAATGACAACGGCGCGGGCGGCGGTGTGCTCGGCAACGGCACTCAGGACGGGGCAGAGGCCGGTATCGCCGGAGTCACGGTTTTGCTGTACCGCAACCTCGACGGCGACGCTCTCTTCGAACCCGGAGCGGACGATGGCGCCGTCTACGCCACCGCGGTGACCGACGCCTTCGGGCACTACCTCTTCGCGGGGCTGCCCACCGGCTCCGAGTGGTGGGTGAGCATCGACAACAGCCAGTTGGCCCTCAGCCTGTTCACTCTCACCACCGCCGACAACTCGGGCGGAGCCGGCCATCAGCGCCGGGTGACTCCTGCGCTCTCGGGCGGCGGCAATCGCCTCGATATCGACTACGGCTACCGGGCCACCGTTCCCTTCTCGGTCTCCGGCCGCTTGTTCTCCGACGCCAACCGAAGCGGAGCCGACGACAGCGAGGCGGGCTTCCAGAACGTCACCGTGGAGCTCGTGAACAATAACGGCGTGGTCATCGCCACGACATCGACCGCGGCCGACGGGAGTTACCTCTTCAGCGGCCAGGCCGCGGGCACCTACACGGTGCGGGTGACCGACACCAACGGCGTCCTCACCGGCGCGGAGACGACCTACGAGAAGACGGAGGGCGGCCTCGCCGGAGCGTACAACGGCCAGGAGACGGTGGTCCTCGGTCCCACCGTCACCGACGTGAGCTTCGGCTTCTACCGCGGCAACGCGCTCGTGACCCAGGTGGTGATCTCCTCGTTCGTGGCTCGTGACGTTTCGGGGGCCATGGCCCTTGAATGGACCACCGCTTCGGAGATCGGCACCGTGGGCTTCTATCTCAAGCGCTGGGACGACCGGAAGGACCGCTATGTCAGCGTGAACGAACGGCTCATTCCATCGCTGATCGGTTCAACCGCGGGCGGCACCTACCGCGTCATCGATCGCGAAGCCTCGCCGGGCGAGCCCTACCGGTATCTCCTCGTGGAAGTGGAGGCCTCGGGCAAGCGCCTGCGCTACGGACCCTATGACGTAGACACCCGGCTCAACACCGTTGGGGCGGAAGACGATGAGGAGCCGTCCGACGATGCCACGGTGAAGCGCGCGGCCGCCGACACCCTCCTCCTGCAGAAGGGTGAGTGGAAGGCTCCTCGCCGGGGCAATCTCAAGAAGCGCGCGGCGCGCTGGAACGCCTCCCGCGAGGAGCACCGCCAGGCCGCCAAGCGCCGTGGCTCCACTCCGGCCGCCAAGATCGGCGTCAAAGACGACGGCCTTTATTTCGTGACCCTGCAGGACCTGCAGACCCAGGCGGGCATGCCCGCGACTTCGCCCTGGACGCGGACCTACTCGCTGACCAGCCGCGGCGTGCCCGTGGCCATCGCTCCCTCCGCCGAAGGAGACGGCTTCTGGTTCTATGGCCGCGCCACCGAATCCAACCTGGAACGCGACAACGTCTACCGCCTCTCCGAGACCCCCGGAGGCGCTCGCATGGGGTCGAGGCGGAACCCGCGCGTCTCCGACCCGACCGGCAACGAGGTCTTCCCGAAGACCCTGCACGTCGAGCGGGACGTGATGGCGGTGAACAACGTCTTCAAGGACCCGACCGGCGACTTCTACATCTGGGACTATGTGTTCGCGGGCTTCGGCGCGAATTCGTTCCCCTTCCGGACGGACGGTGCCGCCGGGACAGACCGGGCGTCTCTTACCGTCCGCTTGAAGGGCGGCAGCGACACGGTCACGAACCCCGACCACCATGCCACCTTCGCCCTGAACGGGGAGCGGATCGGAGACGCGCTCTTCAACGGCCTCGACGAACTGGTCACCACCCTGGAGTTTGACGGGAGCCTCTTGAGGGACGGCGAGAACACTCTCACCATCGAGGGACTCACCGACACCGGCGCCGACTACAGCCTCTTCTACGTGGACTCCTTCGACGTCAGCTACGTGAGCCGCTATCGCGCTCACGACAACCGCGCCCAGGTGCCGGCGGCGGGCAACCCCTCGGTGCTTATCTCGGGCTTCACCCAGCCGGACATCACCCTCTTCGACATCACCGAACCCGACCGCCCGGAGTTCGTCCAGGCTCCGGTGGTCCGGACCGCGGACGGCACCTATGGAGTGGTGGCGGCATCTCGAGACCCGCGCGCCGTCTACTACGCGCTCACTCCCGACGGCCTCGTCGCCCCGTCCCGCATCCTGCCCGACACGCCTTCCTCGCTCCGGCGCTCGGGCGTCCAGGCCGAGTACGTCGTGGTCACCACCGAGGCCCTCAAGGAGACCGCGCAGACGCTCGCCGACTATCGCAGCGACCTGTCGTCCATGGTGGTCGATATCGAGGACGTCTACGACGAGTTCAACTCCGGCAACGCCAGCCCGCAGGCGCTCAAGGACTTCCTGACCTGGGCCCGGACGAAGTGGCGGACGCCGCCGCGGTACGTGGTGCTCGCCGGCGAGGGAACCTACGACTACAAAGACGTCGAGGGCTTCGGCGACAACCTGATTCCCACCATGATGGCGAACACTCCCGAAGGCCTGTTCCCGAGCGACTCGTGGTTCGTGGAACGCGCGGGGGCCACCCGGGATGAAATCGCGATCGGCCGCCTTCCCGTGGCCACCACCGCCGAACTGTCGGAAGTGATCCGCAAGATCGGAGCGCGGGAAACCGCGCTGGCCCTGGGCGAGCCGTGGCTCAAGAACACCCTGCTGGTGGCGGACAATACGGACGAGGGCGGCGACTTCGGGCAGAGCAGCGAGGCGGTTGCTCCTCTCGTTCCCGCGGATTCACCCCTGCTCCGCTCCTACATCTCCATGAACGGCCAGGCTCAGGTCAGGACCACCCTCCTCGACGCCCTCAACACCGGAACCGGCCTCGTCAACTACTTCGGCCATGCCGGCTTCGACTACCTGGCCGACGAGCTGCTGCTCAAGACCCAGGACGTGCCGACTCTGTTGAACCGCGACCGGCCCTCCCTGATGTTCGCCCTCACCTGCGTGGTCGGCAATTCCTCCCTGCCCGGGTACGCCACTCTGGGCGAGGAGCTCGTTCGCCAGGAGGGAGGCCTCGCCGCCCTCTTCGCGCCGAGCGGCATGTCCGAGAATGATCTCGCGACCCCGCTCGCAAGGGGCCTGCATACCGCCCTCCGTGCCGAAGGTCCCCTGCGCATCGGCGACGTCGTCAACGCCGCGCGCAAGTCCTACAAGCGGGACAACCTGCCCCTGTTCATGCTTTCGATCTACAACCTGCTGGGCGATCCGGCCATGCGGGTACGGTGATCAGGGGCGCAGCCGAGGCCTCCGTGCTACGCTTGAAAAATGACGCAGCCCCGGCTTGAACGCAACCCCGACCTGGTGGAACGCCAGGTCGCCGAGGAGACCTTCCTGCTCCCGGTGAAGGGCGCTCTCGCCAACACGGTCGAGATGTTCGCGCTTTCCGAGGTCGGTCAGTTCGTGTGGAGCCGCGCCGATGGAACGCGGGGCGTTCCCGAACTCGTGGCCGAGGTCCTGCGTGAGTTCGAGGTCTCGGAAGAAACCGCGCGGGTTGAAGTGGCGGAGTTCGTCGCTCAATTGCAGTCCTACGGGCTCATGACCGAGGCGTCAAACTGATGGCGCACTCGCTCGTCGACGGCGCCACCTCCGCCGCGGACTTCATCCGCAAGTTTTCGGAGCGGGCCGAGGCCCGCCGCATTCCCATGATGGGGATGCTGGAGATCACCAGCCGATGCAACCTGCGCTGCGTGCACTGCTATCTCGGCCCCCAGGAGGAGCAGCACAAGAAGCGCGCCGCGGAGATGACCACCGGCGAGGTGAAGACCTTCATCGACCAGATGGCCGACGAGGGCACGCTCTACCTGACCCTCACCGGCGGAGATCCGATGATGCGGCCGGATTTTCCGGAGATCTACCGGCACGCCAAGATGCGCGGCCTCCTCGTCACCGTCTATTGCGACGGCGTGCTGGTCACCGACCGGATCATCGATCTGTTCAAGGAACTGCCTCCGTCGATGGTGGAGGTGAGCATCTACGGGGCCACGGCTCAGACCTATGAAACCGTGACCCGGGTGCCCGGCTCGTTCCCGAAGTTCATGGCCGGGGTCTCTCGCCTGCGCGAGGCCGGCATCCGCATGAGCCTCAAGAGCGTGCTCATGACCCTGAACCAGCACGAGATGGTGGAGATGGAGAAGATCGCCGATTCCTGGGGCCTGGAGTTCCGGTTCGACTCCGCGGTCTTTCCCTGCCTGCCCAATCGAGGCAAGGAGCCCCTCGACCTGCGGGTCGATCCCGCGCGCGCGGTGGAGATCGAGATGTCGAGCCCCAAGCGTCTCAAGGCCATGGCCGACTACTTCGAGACCCGGCAAAATGTCCCCGGAGCCCCGGAGATGTACCAGTGCGGGGCGGGTCTCACCGCCTTCTACGTCGATCCCTTCGGGGACGTCTCGCCCTGCCTGATGACCACGAAGTACCGCTACAGCGCCCGGGGCCAGGAGGGCGGCTTCGGTGCGCGCTGGCGCGACGACGTCTCGAAGATCCGAACCCTCAAGCCCGAGAACCCCGACCACGCCTGCGGCAGCTGCGGCGTGCGCGCGGTGTGCTCCGGTTGCTCCGCCTTCCACGCCCTCGAGACCGGGCGCGAAGACGTCAAGTCCGAATATGTCTGTGAAACCACCCAGCATCGCGTTAAGGCTTTGCGAAACGAGATCGAACGACGCAACGGGAGAACGTTCCTGCGCGTTGTGGAAGTGAGCCAATGAGCCCGATGAGCCCCGAGAACCCCACGCGCCCAAGGCGGGAGTACCACAAGCCGCAGGTGCTGAAGATAGACCTCAAGTCCGACGAAGTGCTGGCGGTCGGCTGCAAGATGACGGGACCGGCCACCGCCTTCGGCGGTCGGCCCTGCGTGACCCGCTTGTGCTCGCAATCGAACGGCTCGTAGTCCGTTGCGCTCGGTCCTGCGCATCGGCGGGATCGCCTTCGAGGTCACGTCGTCCCGCCCTTTCCTCGACACCGACAACCCCGCTTACGCCGATTTCCTGAGGCGCGAGCCCGAAGCCGGCGACTCCCGCATCGCGGTTGAGTTGGAGCAAGGCGAAGCGAGGGTGCCCAAAGGCGCGGAACTCACCTTCGACACCGGCACCGCCTGGTTGTCCTACGCCCTCTCGGACGGCGAGCGGGCCATCGCCCTGGCGCTGGCCGAGTCGCGCGACCGGCCGCTGCTCACCGCGCGCTTCGATTCCGGAGTCACTCGGGTCAGAGTGACCTGCTCGCCCGAGTTCCTGGTGGAGGGCCGGCTCACCAACCCGATC
>CAZYEA010000170.1:0-1968 GCA_964646485.1 uncultured Acidobacteriota bacterium | reverse complement strand
AACCCGATCTGTTATCCCCTCGACCAGCTGCTGAGGATGCAGCGGCTGGCTCGCGAAGGCGGGGCGATCATCCACTCGGCTCTGATCGGCGTGGGGGGAGCCGCGGTGATCTGTCCGGGGGTTTCGGGCGCGGGCAAGACCACGCTCAGTCGCCAACTCGCCGGTGACCCCGGATTGCGTCTGCTCAGCGACGACCGCGCAGTCGTCCGAAGGTCCGGCGACTCCTACATGGCCTACGGCACCCCGTGGCCTGGGGAAGGGGGATTCGCGGTCAATCAGGGCCTCCCTCTCGCGGGCATCGGCTTCATCGCGCATCGGGACCGAGCGGCCACCGTGCCCATAACAAGGAGCGAGGCGATCCACCGCCTGGTCCAGGTGGCCTCGGTACCTTTCTTCGATCGTGATTCCGGGCCGCGAGTCTTCGATGGTCTAGCCGACCTGTGCGGCCGCGTGCCCGTCTTCAGGCTGGACGTGCCCGCCGATCCGAGAGCCATCGTCGCGGTGCGCGCCCTTGCCGAAGGTCGGGCGCACTCCGCCGCCTGAACTTCTAGCGGGTTCCGAAGACGGGCAGCGCCGTATAGCGCGACGGGTCTTCTGCCACCGCGATGCCGTCCACCTCGACCCAGGCGTGCGCGGGGAGCCGTTCCCCGCCATTCCTCGAAGCCACCCCGATTCGAAGTTCCGCCGGATGTTGCGCCGCCCGCAACAGGGCCTCGAGCACGATGGCCCGGGGCAGGCAGGAGGTTGCACCAGGGAGGGCCTGACAGGCCATGCGCACGAGGTCGGCCAATCGCTCAGGGTCGACTGTCCACCTCGGCGAAACGCGCGCCAGGAAGTGGCGCGTTCGCGAGACGCCGGCCACTTTCACCCCCAACCGGGCCACGGCCAGCAACGCCGCCGCCGCGAACAGCCGCCGTCGCTCCTCTTGAGGGAGGCTCACGAACCGGGCGAGGCGCGTGGTCGGCTTTTCCATCTCCTGGATTTTCCCACTCTCAACCCGTCCGCCTGCAGTCGCCTGGGCTCCGTCTATTTGAGGTATCCGAGGGCCCGAAGTTCTTCGCGGAGCCTGGGATCGAGGGTGTCGCTCCGGGATGGCGCGCCGCCCGGCTGATACCAGATTCGAATCCCCTTCGTCGCCGGCGTCCTGGGCTTCATCAGGTCGGTCGCGCGAAAAGTCCATCGCGGTCCCGAAAGGCGCACGCCTTCGCCGGCCTGGATCATCGCGGGATCGGCGGGGCGCCCGGCGATGCTGATCGAAAGCGTCATCTTCGTCTCGGGGCGGTTCGGCACCGCCACCAGCCGATGCGTGAAGCCGGTGCGCCTGAATTCATAGGTGGCGGAGCGTCCGTCCTTCGAGACGGTGAGCGGCTCGCCGGTGCGGCGCCCCATCAGATAGACCCGGGCGAAGCCGTCTGGACTCAGGAGCTGAACCTGAACCAGCGAGTCATCCGGGCTCGCGTCCACGACCAGATGCACGCCTGCCTGCGATTGCGACATGAATGCCATCAACTCCCGCTGGACGGCCGCCGCTCGCCCGGGCAGGGTCTGGAGGGGGGCCTTCTCGTCCGGGTCTTTGGTCAGATCGAAGGCCAGCGAGGACGCTTCGGGGGCGATCGTCTCGATGGCCTTGTACCTTTCGTCGCGGGCGGCGTAGACGCCCGCGCCCGCGATCTGCTCGGCGAAGAGGGGCATTGGCCGGGCCCCGCCCTTGCCGCGCATCTGGGGAACCAGGCTGAATCCGTCGGTTCCCGCTAGGGGCGGCAGGTTGACGAGTCCCAGGAGGGTCGAACTCAGGTCGACCAGACTCACCGGGCTCTGGATCCGTGCCTCCGCCTGCTCTCTCCCGGGAAGGCGGATGACCAGCGGCACGTGAAGCAGGGATTGATACAGGGTGTGACCATGCCGGTTCTGGCCGTGCTCGCCGAACTCCTCGCCATGTTCCGCGGTGACCACGAGGATGGTCTTCTC
>CAZYEA010000169.1:0-10569 GCA_964646485.1 uncultured Acidobacteriota bacterium | reverse complement strand
GCTTCTGCCTTGAGTGATGGTGCCAATCAATGTGCCGTGTCCTATGCGACGGACGCCTTCTTCGTCGCTTCGGCCGAATTTGTCGTGCTGATCCAACCGGTAACAAGCCGGACGCCGGCAAGCGCTCGCGCCGAGGGCTTCATCGAGGTTGTGTATCGGCGTCCCTGACTTCGGTCAGGCCTCGTTGCTCCCCCGTCAGTGAGCACGGATTGGCCCGGCCATGTCTCGTTGCCCTCGGCGAGGGCTCATGATCAGGACTGTGTGGCCGCGATGGAGCCATAGGCTGCGGTGAAGCTGCCGGTTGAACCCGGGCCGCGGATCGCGCTAAGACCGCCGATCCCAATAAGCAACCCTCTAGCGAGCGAGGCCAGCGACCGTCTGAGCGAGGCCGCTCACTGCGGACAGCGCCGTCCCCAGGGGGGCCTCGGCTCTCTGAGTTTGGATTCGCGTAAGGACGAAGGTACGAGGGCCGACCCTCACCTCAAAACGGTAGAAGTAGTCGCAGAAGAGTCCGGTCATCCCGCAATTCTGTTCTGAGGTTCCGATGACCTGCAGGGTCTCGAGGACCGTCAGTTGGCCTTTTGTAACTCCCTGATCAAAGACGCGTGGCTGCGACTCCTGGCAAAGGCGGAGGTCACGATCGAGGATGCCGACGTTCGCGTTCTCAAGCTGGAGCCGGCGGGACTCACAGGCGGCGAGGGAGCTTGAGAGGCCCGTCGCCTGTGAGCGACTCTGCTCGATGTCGACGCGTGCCTGCGAGCGCTGCTGCTCCAGGCTTTCAGCCGAGACTCGCTGTTGAGCCTGAGCCTCTCGAAGCTGAGCCTGGGAGACCTGAAGCGCGGCCGTCGTCTGCTGAAGATGAAGTTCGAGCACTGCGCGCTCGCGCTCTGCCCTGCTCGCATCCAGGCGTGCGGCAAAGAGCTCGCGCTTCGCACCACTCGCACACCCTGTAGCTGACGAAGCCGCAAGGACGGCGACGAAGGTCAACGCAGCGCTGGAGATTCGCATATCGGTTACCTCGGATAAGCGGCCAGACGCCTTTGGTGCCACGAAGGACTGCCCCGTTACGTCCGCCATCCCATGCATCGGAGAATACCCACGCGACTGTTGACTGGCAAGCGACGGGCCATCGTCCCGATGGCCGCGGTGCAGAACACACGGGACACCGCGTTGGCGGGCCCTCTCGAATCCAGCGTGGCGGAGGCGGTTGGGCGGTGTTCGAGGGCTTCGGCGCGGGAGGTTCGGGCGGTTTTGGAGCAAACGGGCGAATAGTCATCACCTGGGACTTCTAGCTTTCCGCCGACCGGCTGGCCCTCGAAGAAGGTGCGTATGGTGGTGATGCCGAAGTGGTCGACGACGAAGATCTGTTGATCTTCTCGCGCAAGGCTAACGCCCGTCGTCGTGTAGTCCTCGCATATCCCCGTGTCGCCAAAGTCCCGAGCGCCGGCTAAGCGCTAGAATCCAACTGCGGGGGCGGCCCATTGCACTGGGTCTAGCCCCTTCCCCGAAAGCGAAGGGCCGCCGCGCAACTCCCAGACGAGGTTGCCATGTCCGACGAGAAAGACGCCTACGAAAAGGGTCTCCGTGGCGAGAACCTGCGGGGCTTCGGACAAATGTTCGTGGCCACCACGCCCGAGGAGGAGCGGGCACACGAGGAAGGCCAGCGTGACAAGGCACGTCTGGATGAGGAGGAACGCCGTGTGGCGGCGCACCGGGAGAGGGAGCGTGACGCTGCCGAGGAACGGCATCACGCGACGATGGAGCAGCTCGCACGCGATTCCGAGGCAGCCGAAGAGCACCGGGAGGTGATGCAGAGCCTTGAACGAGCGCGAGCCGACGCCGAGAGAGAACGACTCGAGGCGGAGACCGAATGGCGGGAAGCTCAGGAGCGCGAGAAGCAGGAGGAGAGGAGGCGCCTGGAGCTCCGTCACGGCCTCCCCAGCTTCAGCGACGAGTTTCAGGCTGAATGGCTCGGCGTAAACGAGGCTCTGGTGGATGTGCTGGAACGAGAGAGAGAGTTTGCCGAGGCCTTGGAAGCCGCCAGGCGCTCAGATCTAGCGAACAGGAGAGTGTTGACCGTCAGCCTGGACGGGCTCGTCGAGCATTTGGCTGAGGCCCCCCCCGATGAGTTGATCATCGTCCCGCCTGCTCAGATGGGCCCCGGTTGGACCGCGCTCCAAAAGGCCTTCGCAGATCTCGTTGAGGAGAGCCAGAGCAACCCGTACGTCCGCATGCCCCCCATAAGCGAAACGTGGATGGGCAGGAACCTCTTCCGTTTGTGGCTGCTGGTCCGTGGAATGTCGGGTTTGCGTTCCAGTCCGGTCGCACACTTCCAGTTCTCTCTATCTGACCAGCGAGCTCGCCCTGGCGGAATCGCCATCGGCTGCGCGGTCCTCCTTGTGGGCATCGCGCCCATTGTTCTGACCGCCGCGATCGGGAGCCTGACGGCGGTCATGATCGACGTGTCGCTGGTGTACTTCTTGGCCGCAGCACTGTGTCTTGTGCCGGTCGCATTGGTTGCAGTCCGCATCTCAATTGCTCCGAAAAGGCGGCGCGCCATCATCGCCAGGGTGTGCCGCTTTTACGACGCGGCAAGCGCGGTCGCCCGGAAGCTCGACGGGGAACAATTTCGCCAGGCCGAGGTTCGTCCGTTGACTCCAGAAGCCCTGGAGGAATCCAACGACCCGACGACCCTCATTCAACCCGCTTTTGCCTCGCTCGAACGCAAACTGCGCGTCGCGGTTGCGTTCAAGTCCGGCACCTCCATCTATGACAACCCCTGGCTTGCCGGAATCAGCCCGAAGCTGGGTCCAAACGGCAAGCCCCTTGCTGATGCTGCAATCCGGGCGCTGAGGACGATGACGGAGTCAGCCGCCCGGCTTCGTGAGACCGAGGGTCGCGAGCCGAGTGCCGCGGACCAACGAGTGAAGGCCTCCTTTCAGTTTATGGAGGCAGAGATTCGCAAGCTTGGTCGGCAGGTCATTGATGGAGTTCGTCTCGGGACATCGAGGCTTGAGCTCATTCGTTGCCCCGCCTGCGCCGGTCCCGTCACCCAGAACACGCGCGAATGCCCCTACTGCCGGTCGGCTCTTGTGACGCAGAAATCCTGATTGGCACCTGACTATGCGAACCCACATGTTGCTGAGACTCCTAGTGCGGGCCCCCGACTGGCTGATTGTGGCAACCGGCGTCTTCGCAGTCTTTGTCCTCGCGATTGCCGATGGCTACAACGACTGGCGTAGCGGGGCTGAGAAGCCATCAACGAGCATGGCGGCGCAACCGCCGCCGCCAGCGACACCGGTACCGTCTGCGCCGAATCGCGCGGCTGCGCAAGCTGCGCCTGTACAGCCTGGTGCGGGCAGGGTGTACGTCCAGGATGGCAACCTGCGCAACGACACCGGCGTTTGTATCAGCGTTTTCGCGGACGGGAACCCCGTTGGGCACCTCGGTCCATATGGCACAACCGAGATTGCTTCCTTGCAGGGCAAGAAGGTCCAGTACTTCCTGCTGGACGGCCCGGAATGTCCCTCCGGCGGAGGACCAACACCGCCAGTCTCGGCGGGCACCGCCACCCCGAGCTTGAGCCCTTCGAGCCAGCCAACCGGGGAAGCGTTTACTCTGTACGAGTTTCCCCTTGCCTGGCAGGGTGGCAAGGTGTCCTTGGCTGACGCTTATCGAATCAGCAGCGGCGATGCGCCGCTGTTGGCCCCGGGGCGATGGAGTCTGGTAATTCTCAGCGAGGCCAAGCAGGAGCTGCATCGCTATCGGTTTGATCCTCAATTACTGGCTAGCGGGGGGCGGTTCTCCCTCCTGGTCCCACACGAGTATCGCGGCGCTATTGCACGTGTCCTGGATCCGTCGGAGAGTGAGGTCGTCACCGTCGACCTCCGCGCGAGCCGGGTCTGCAATGACGACAGTGTGTGTCGAGCAGATGCGGGAGAGACGGAAACGAACTGTCCGACAGACTGTGCGCGAGGAGGTCTTAAGGTCGATCCAGCCCTCAATAGAGTGCGTTGACTCCGCTCTGCGCCGCACGATGCCGCACGCCCGAAGCGCCGCAGTCGCAGCTGCCCTATAGACGCCCGTGGACACGCACCCGCGCGAGCTTAGGAAGATGGCTGGCGTCGCTCAGGATCTCGCCCAGGTTCGCGTGGACGCTGTCCCGCCGCATGGAGCCAGCCTCGACCGCGTGGTGAAGGTCGCCAACGCGGGAGCACTGTTCGGCGTCATCCGTGACCACCTTCACCTGCGCGAAGAGGGTCGACCTCGATCTCGGCGTCCGTCAAGACGAGAGGGGAGTCTGCGTGGCTCCCAGGACGAATTGTCGGTAAAGGCTTTGGCGAGTGTCAAGCCCTGGAGGCGGAGCCGAACAGGACCACGATTACGGTGACGAGTACGCCATACTTCCAGGCAACTCGAAAGCCTGACCACCACGCAAAATGACCCACAAACGCGCCGTCACCTTCATCTTCATCACCCTGCTGATCGACACCATCGGCTTCGGCCTCATCATGCCGGTGCTGCCCGCGCTGATCATGCACCTGACCGGCGAGCCCCTCGACGCCGCGGCGCGTTACGGCGGGTGGCTTGGATTCGTGTTCGCCGGCGTTCAGTTCTTCTGCGCGCCGCTGCTTGGAAACCTGAGCGATCGCTTCGGTCGGAGGCCGGTGCTTCTCTTCGCCCTGCTCGCACTGGGGCTCGACTACATCGTGATGGGACTGGCCCCCCGCATCGAGTGGCTCTTTCTCGGGCGCTTCATCGCGGGCGTCGCGGGGGCTTCGTTCGGGCCGGCCTACGCCTACATCGCCGACATAAGCCCCCCGGAGCGGCGGGCCCAGAACTTCGGCCTCGTGGGTGCGGCCTTCGGGGTCGGCTTCATCGCGGGCCCGGCCCTTGGGGGACTCCTCGGTTCCTTCGGGCCGCGCGTGCCTTTCTTCGCGGCCGCCGCGTTTTCGCTTCTCAATGTGACCTTCGGCTACTTCGCTCTGCCCGAATCCCTCGCCCCGGAAGCCCGCCGCCCCTTCGACTGGTCGCGCGCCCATCCCCTGGGGACGCTGCGTCAGATGCGGAAGTACCCGGCGGTGATCACGCTCGCGACCGCGGCCTTCCTCTGGCAGGTCGGCCATCAGGTGCTTCCGAGCGTCTGGGCCTTCTACACCATGGAGAAGTTCGGCTGGACCACCGCCGCCGTGGGGGCTTCTCTCGCGGCCGCGGGCATCGTGATGGCGATCAGCCAGGGCATGCTCACCCGCGTTCTCATACCCAAGCTCGGCGGTGAGCGCCCTGCCGCCTTCGTCGGCCTGCTCGCGGGCGCCGGTGTGTACTGCTGGTACGCGTTGGCGCCGGTCGGTTGGATGGTCTACCTCGGAATCGCGGGCTGGGCCTTCGCGGGCCTCGCCTGGCCGTCGCTGAACGCGTTGATGTCACAAAGCATTCGGCCCACCGCGCAAGGTGAACTGCAGGGCGGCCTCGCGAGCGTTTCGAGCCTGGCCTCGATCCTCGGGCCGCCGGTGCTGACCCAGCTGTTCGCCCACTTCGCGAGTCCCACCGCGACTCCGCGCTTCCCGGGAGCGCCATTCATCGCCGCGGCGCTGCTCGCGGTCATGAGCGCGGTCGTCCTGGCCCGGGGAGCCGCCACGGCAGAGCCGGGCGCGGCGACGAAGCCGCGCGAGTAAACCCCGCCCGCCCCTCGGCCTTCTGCGGACCTGGCCACCGGTGGCCCGTCCCTTGCCTCGACCGCTGCTGCCGAGTGGCGGTTCACTCCTTGACTTTGACTCCGGGGCACGCCGCGCGAAGAGCCGCAAGCACTCGGTCGAAGGGCGGGTCCGGCCGCTGATCCATACGGAACCAGAAACTGTAGTCTCGGCCGCCGATCTTCAACGAGGTATCGAAACCGTACTCGGCCCCCTTGCTCTTGATGCCGCCACGAGTGGGCGCGGCGTAAGGCTTGGACGCCTCGAGATCGTCACAGGACCCCGCGAAGTTGTCCTTGCCGTTGCCCTCGCTCTCCGTCCATCGAATCGCGGTGGGTGAGATCGCCAACCGGCCCGGGTGCCAGCAGGGACCGAGCGAAAAACCGCAGGTGACGAGGTGAAACAGATCGAGGGCCACGTCTCTCGACGCCGGCAGCGTGCCAGGTGCGATTTCGGTTGTGCGGGGCGATGCCGGCGGAGGCGCGAACGCCTGTTCACCAGACGGAGGCGCCTGCATAGTGGCGCCGGTTGCAGGAGCCTGGGTCTCCGCGACGCGAAAAGCGCCACCTGGCTTTTCCGTCGTCCCGAAATGACCTTCGGTGTCCGCAAGTCCGAAAAAAGTGAGCGCATATTCGCCAGGAGCGAGTGGCTCTCTGGGCGTGTGCAGGTACGGGTAAGCCAGCCCGTTCGATTTCCGATCCTTGTCGAGACCCGGCACGGGCTGACCGTACGTCCGTGCGTCGAGTGACATGTACTTCTTCGTCGCGTATCGCCTGCCGTCCTTCACCGAAAGCCGCTCGAGCTTGAAGGGCGACTCCTGCAGCGGCCCCTCCGGTCGTTGCAGAGAAAGGCTCGCGAATACCGGGGGCGAGGACAGCGTGGCCGGTGACGAGCCGCCCTGAAGATAGGTGTACCAGGAGCTCAGGCCACCGTCGGTCTTCGTCCTGATCTTTTCAAGGGGAGTCAGAGCGCCGGTCCTGGTATCCACGGAGTACAGATCCCAAAGCACGGTCGGTTGCTGCGGCGTCACCTGCCCCTGGGTTACGGGCGGGGCGGGCGGCATCGCGGCCGGCGGAGCGGCGGGAGCCGGGGCCACGGCAGGAGGGCCGTTCGTGGGCGCACCGACATCCGGCATCGCGGCTCCGGAGAACTCTCCTTTGCCGGACTGTCGCAGTTCCCTCGCGTCCTGCTGCAACAGGTTCGCCTCGTACAGAAACGCGTTGCGCCTCTTCTCGTCCGGCGTCGCGCCGGCCTTGACTCGTAAGAGGAGTGCTTTCAAAACGAGCCCATCGACGAGATTCGGGTTGATTGCAAGCGCGATCGCGGCGTACCCCAGTCCTGAATCGGCATACTGGTTCTTCTGGAGATCGCTCAGGGAGGCGTCCTTGAACGCTTTCTCGAAGTACTTCGTGGCGATGGTCATGCGCGACGTTGTGTTCTTCGGATCGTCCAGAGTGATACAGCGCTCGGCGGCCTGCATCCCATAGTCGAAGCTCGCCGGATGCTCGGAGAGGGCTCGGAGCAGACAAACCCTGGTCTCATCCGCGGAGGCTTGACCTTGAGAGGGTGAAAACGCCGACGCTGCGGCGTGAAGAGTCGCCGCAGCCGAGACAAGCGCCGAAAAGAGCAGTTGTTTGCGGTTTCTCATCACGCCCTCGTTCCTTCGCGGCAGCGTAGCACGGCGTCTTCCTGCCATTTCATCGCAAGGTCGAGATCCGCGCTGAGCCGGCTGCGCTACGACCCTCCCCAGCCCGGAAGCGCCGCGGCCTGCTTGATCCAGCGCGTCATCTGCTTCTCGTCCAGATCATCCTCGTGCACATCGATCCATCGCGCTTCCTTCGCCTTGCCCCCCGGCGGCGGCGGGGTCAAGGACGTGCCTCGGAAGAACGTGACTTTCACGAAGCGGGCGAAGACGTGGAAGGCCATAAACCAGCCCTGACCCTCGATGCCATAGAAGGGCGAGTTCCATTTCACGGCTTTGCGCACTCGGGGCGCCGCGCGGACCACCAGAGCGTCGAGGCGCTCTCCGACCGCACGCTTCCATCCCGGCATCGCCGCGATGTAAGTCTGCACGGGGGCATTCCCATCGGCCTTGCCGATCTGCGGATTGCCGCCGGATAGAAGAGTGACTTTTCGCGGCGCGCGTTCGCGGCGACTCCTGGCCCTTGCCGGCGGGACGTAGTGAAACCGGACCAGGTACACGTTCTCGCCGCGCCCGTGCTTCGCGACCTTGAGGAGATCGACCACACCCTTGAACCCCGAAGCGCGAGCGAGTTCCGGGGTCACGTCCTCAAGAGTGATGGGCAGGATCGAATCGACTTCGATCTCACCCTCCTCCATGGCATAACGCTTCCCGACGCCGACCCGCGGGCTCTTCCAGATACGAACGCTGCACGTGACGTCGCCGCTTCGGACGCCCTCGCGCAGCCGCCGGGTGAAGATCACGCGCGCACTGCCGACCTTAGAACTGGTTCCAGAGGTACTGGTTCGTGACTTCGTGGTGGAACTGGATCTCCGCGGTCTTGATCATGGCCCCCAGAGCCTTGGGACAGCGTTCGGCGGAAGCGAGCTTCAGTTCGGCGTACTTGCCGGCCACGTCCTCACCCAGCAGCTTCTTCGTGAACTCGCTGGTCTTGAAGAGGCGGATGGCGTCGTAGATGTTGTCGGGCAGGAAGCGCGTGCGCTCCTTGCGATCGTCGTCCTTCTCCGACACCGGGCCTTCGAGGCCGGTGCGCATCATGGCGTAGATCGCCATGTAAGGGTTCGCGTCGGGAGCCACCGAGCGGACCTCGACCCGCTTGCTGCGCTCGTTGCCGAGGGGGATGCGCACCATGGCCCCGCGGTTGTTGGCCGAAGCCTTGATCTGGTTGGGGGCCTCGAAGTGGGGATCCAGGCGGCGGTAGGAGTTGACCGACGAATTGAGGATGAGGCAGATGTCGTTCGCGGAAGTGAGGATGCGGTCCACGAAGTCCCAGCCCGCCTTCGAGAGCATGTCCGGGCCCTTGGCGTCGAAGAAGGTGTTCTTCCCTTTCTTGTTGATCGACAGGTTCGTGTGCATGCCGTTGCCGTTGACCCCGGTGACCGGTTTGGGCAGGAAGGACGCGGACATGTCGTAGTTCTGGGCGACCTGCCGGCAGAGCAGCTTGTAGAGCTGAATCTGGTCGGAGGCGATGAGCGCCTCGGTGTACGAATAGTTCATCTCGAACTGGGACGGGGCCACCTCGGGGTGGTCTTTCTCGTTCTGGAAGCCCATGGCCCGCTGCACTTCCGCGGAGTGATCGATGAACCGCCGCAGGGCGTCGCCGGGGAGCGAGTGGTAGTAGCCGCCGGTCGAAATGAAGTCGAACTTGCCGGTGTCGGGATAGCGGCGTTCGGCGTCGCGGCCGTTGAAGAGGAAGCCCTCGATCTCGTTGGCGGCGTGGCAGACCGTGCCGTCCTTGTCATAGACCTTGTTGGCGTAGGCCTTCAAGGTGGCGCGCATGTCGCCCGGGTAGGCCCCGCCGTCCTTCTCGAGGACCTCGCCGAAGACCAGGACCTTGCCGGGGCCGAAGACGTCGGAAGGCAGCCAGTAGAAAGCGGCCCAGTCGATGGCGAGGCGCAGGTCGGACTCCTGCTGGGCGGTGAAGCCGCGCACGGAGGAGCCGTCGAAGGTCAGGTTGTCGGCGGAGCCGAGCAGGAACTTCTTGTCGTAGTCGAGCATGTGCAGCCGGCCTTCGAGGTCGGTGAAGCACACCGTGACCGCCTTGATCCGCTTCTCATCCTTCAGGTACTTGAGGCGCTTCTCCCGGATCTTCGAGGCCGAGGCTCGGGAGATGCGCTCCTCCTTCACCTCGAGGTTCATGTCTTCGAGCTGGTCGTAGGGAATTTCGAGGAAGTCGCGGAGCGGGGTGGGGGCCATTGGATCTCCTTAGATCAAAACTGTTATGACTTTATTATAAAGGTCAAAAGACTAAGATCTAATTTTCCATTCTTTATATTTGCTGTCAAGGATCTGAACCCGAACACCGCGGGTGGGCCTCTTCTCCTCGGTCTGCCTTGGATTGACGCTTCGCGGGCCGGGTGCCTATCCTTGCCGTCCAAGCGGTCCGCGCTTCACCCTGGTGGAGCCCGAGGCTTCGCGAGCCGTTCCTGAGACGAGTCCAAGAAGGAGCACGCGTTTCCCATGTCCACCACAAGAACGCCGGATACCTCCCGAGAGGTCTCCTACCGCAAGCGGCTGATCGAGATCGCCCACGCCCTCAACTCCGCCAGCAGCATTCAGGACATTCTGGTCGAGGTCAAGGACAAGATCCTCGACCTCGTGGACGCGGACCGGGTCACCATCTTCGCCCTCGACACCAAGAACCAGGAGCTGTTCTCCATGTTCAAGGCGGGCACCGACGTGAAAGAGATCCGGGTTCCCAAGACCTTCGGATCGATCGCGGGCTTCACCGCGCTCTCCCGCAAGACCATCAACATCCGCAACGCCTACGATCCCTCCGAGCTTCAAAAGCTCCACCCCAACCTCAAGTTCGATGCGCGCTGGGACAAGACCACGGGCTACCGCACCACCCAGGTCCTCGCCTGCCCGATCGTCTTCGAGAAGTACCTGCTCGGCGTCCTCCAGCTCATCAACAAGCGCGGGGGCACGGGCTTCGGGCCCAAGGACGAAGAGGCCGCGGAGGAGCTCGCCAAGATCCTCGGCATCGCCTTCTACAACCAGCACCGCGCGGCCCGAAGTTCGAAGCCGACGAAGTACGGCGCGCTCGTGGACAAGGGCGTGGTCTCGGAGAAGGACATCGAGGCCGCGGTCACCAAGGCCCGGGTCAACCAGGTCGACGTGTCGAAGATCCTCATGGACGACTTCAAGGTCCCCAAGGAGGAGCTTGGCAAGGCG
>CAZYEA010000168.1:0-10700 GCA_964646485.1 uncultured Acidobacteriota bacterium | reverse complement strand
AGAACAATCTGCGGGTCTGGGCCATCGAACACCGAAACCGTGCCACGCCGCCCTTCCTCCACGCCATCCACGTCCACGATCGAAGTCGGCAGTAACCTGTCAGCGGTAGAACGGATTTGATGCGATGTGCGGTAGTTGACCTTCAGGCTGTGGCTACGTCCCCGGATGTCGATTCCCAGGCTGATCCAACTGAACGGCAGGTGGAAGATGCGTTGCCCCTGGTCGCCGGTAAAGAAGATCGCCTCCTTGTCCTGCCGGCCTATTGCGGCAAGGAACCGCGCCTGCGCCACTGACAAGTCCTGCGCCTCATCCACGACAACGTGGGAGAACGGCAGTTGCCCGTTCTTCGCGATCAACCAGTCGGCCGCGGCGATGAAATCGTCGAAGACGTTCTGCTTGTTCTTGAGCCGCCCCGCGTCATGCCATTCCTTCCCGTATTCGCCGCCGCCCCGCAGATTGGGCTGTGCGTACACCCCGCCCATTTCCATCCACGCGATGTTCGCGGGCGAGAACGCGGGCTCGAGCGAGATGTCGAAACCGCCATAGCCGTAGAGGTAAGTCGGGTTCGAGCCGTTCAGGACCAGTCCCTTCTTGTGCACGATGAACATGGGGATCTTCGTGCCGTCCCGGCTCGGATAGAAGACCTGCCGGGTCTCGAACGCACCGGGGTCAAAGTCGACCTTCGGCTGCTTGAAGACAGTGCTCGTCTTTGTTGCGAAGTCGTAGCGGAACGTGGTCGTCGGATAGTTGAACGAAGTGAAGGCGTAGAAGGCCTCCTGGTCCTTGCGCTTGCCGGAGAGCCCGGCCACGGAGCCAATGGCAGGGAGCGCGACCTCGCCCTGCGGCGTCCCGTCGAGGGAGAAGAGCCTCATCTTCTCGTGCGCGTCCACCCGAAAGACGGTCACGAAGCGGTTCGCAATCACCGAGGCCGAGGAGAGCACATCGCGGCCGGGGGCCTGCGCGATCAGAGTCTTCCACGCCGCGGGGTCGACTTTGCCCTTCTCGATCGCCACCACCCGATAGCGGGGCGCGTCCTTGTCCGTCACCACGTAGAAGGTGGCGCCGTCGTTTCCCACGACGTTGTACGAGGCGTCGAACTTGTCGAGGAACGTCTCGATCTTCCCGTTCGGGTCGGCAAGGTCCCTGAGGAACACACGGTTCTCGCGATTCGTTCCTTCGGACTGGAAGATTAGAAGCCACCGGCCGTCGTCCGTGACCTCCGCACCGAACCCCCAGTCCGGCTGATCGGGCCGTTCGTAGACGAGTTCGTCCTTCTCCTGCGCGGTGCCCAGGCGATGGAAATAGACCTTCTGGTTCTTGTTGACCGCCTTGAACGCCTCGCCCTGGTCCTTGGGCGCGTCGTAGCGCGAGTAGTAGAAACCGCTGCCGTCCTTCTTCCACGACGCGCCCGAGAACTTCGACCACTTGATGACGTCGGCGAGGTCCTTGCTGGTGGCGACATCGCGCACCTTCCACTCCATCCAGTCCGAGCCCGAGGCGGAGGTCGCGTAGGCGACGTTCCTGCCGTCTTCGGAGAAGCTCATCCCGGTGAGAGCCACCGTCCCGTCGGTGGAGAGGGTGTTCGGATCGAGGAGGACTTCGGGCGTCGCGTTCAGGGACGTCGCCTTGTAGATGACCGCCTGGTTCTGGAGGCCGTCGTTCTTCGAGAAGACGGTCCACGTCCCCTCCCGGCTGGGAACGCCGTAGCGCTCATAGTTCCACAACCTGGTGAGCCGTTCGCGGATGGCCTCCCGTCCCGGGATCTTCTCGAGGTAGGCGAACGTCACCCGGTTTTGCGCCTCCACCCAGGCCGCGGTCTCGGCGCTGTTCGGGTCCTCGAGCCAGCGGTAGGGATCGGCGATGGTGTGTCCATGCAGGACTTCGACCACATCCCCCTTCTTCGTCAAGGGGTAAGTGATGGGTTCGTTCTGAAGGGCGAGGGCTGTGTTCATGGACACCAGGGCGAGGCACAAAGTGAGAGCGATAGAGCGGGACTTCAAGGGCACCTCCTGAGAGAGGGATGGGCGAAGAGGCTGAATTATCGGCTGGGGGAGGCCTTCACGCCGAGAAGTGCGGGAAGCGCTTCGGAGCTCTTCGCCTGGACGAACTGATGGAATCTCCGGGTGTTCTCCGCGGGTTCGGCGTTCACCAGAATGGTGGAGGCGCCGAGGCTGCGTGCCTGATTCACGAGCCCCGCCGCCGGCCACACCGCCCCCGAAGTGCCAACCGCCATGAAGATGAAGGGGTGTCCGGCGGCGCGGCGCATGAACGCGTCGATCGCCTGCAGGTGATACGGATCGAGCATCTCTCCGAACCACACGATGTCCGGACGCAGCAGCGCGCGGCGGCCGCGGCGCTCGCACTGGTCGCAGGTGGGAAGAGCCCGGTCGAGGTACGAAGCGTGATCGTCGAAGGGTTCGAGATCGCAACCCGAGCACTTCGTGCGGAAGAGGCTGCCGTGAATTTCGATCACGCGTTCGGAGCCCGCGCGCTGATGAAGACCGTCCACGTTCTGGGTGACGAGCAGGAAGCGATCCTGAAGCCGCTCCTCCACTTCGGCGAGCGCGCGATGACCGGGGTTTGGTTCGACCCCCTTCGCCTGTTCGCGGCGGAGCGAATAGAACTTCCACACCAGAGTGGGGTCGCGGACGAAGCCTTCGGGCGAGGCCACGTCCTCCACGCGATGCTGTTCCCACAGACCATTCGAGTCGCGGAAGGTGGCAAGCCCGCTCTCCGCGGAAACGCCGGCACCGGTGAGGACGAGCAGGCGCGCCCCGTCCTCGCCCAGCGTCTGCAGCCCGCCGGTCAGTTCTTCCACCCGCTCTCGTTCCCGATCGCGTAGCGGGGCCAGTCCTTGTAGTCGAAGTGCCACCACTCCGACTCGTAGACGGTGAAGCCCTCGTGCTCCATGGCTCCCCGCAGCAACGCGCGCAGGGCGCGTTGCCTCGAGGTCCCGCCTCCGTAGTCGGGATACGACCGAGGGGACATCTCGTCGTAGCCGCCCGTCATCTCCACCGCCTTCTTCGTCTTCAGATCGAAGAGGGTCAGGTCGATGGCGCAGCCCCGGTTGTGCCTCGATCCGGTCGCGGGGTCGGCCACGAACTCTCGGGAGGCCTCAGGGGTGGCATTCCAGAACACCCAGGTGACGAACCACGGCCGATAGCCGTCGTGGAGCATGAGGCCGTAGCCCGCGGCCTTGAGAGCGCGATGAGCGCGGATCAGGGCTTCGGCGGCCGGGCGTTGAAGGCGGACCTGCGCCTTGCCGTAGACCGGCGTGGCCAGGAAGTTCGCGGAGGTGGCGTAGCGGACGTCCAGGGCGATCGACTTGTCGAGGGAACGGACATCGACGAGATCGCTCGGCAGAAAGTCGCCGGTCTCCCTGGGTGGAGTCAGGGTGCGCGCCTCCCTCAACAGTTCGGCCACGGGTCGGAGGGGCGTGATGCGGAAGATCCCCTCGGCGCCGCCGAAGTCGCGGCGGGGAAGGAAGCGAGCGCCAATCGAAATCCCCTGGATGACCGAAAGCAGCCCCAACCCTTTGCCCCGGGACTGGGGAACGCCGCGGTCGATGCGGAAATCACCGAGGCCCGCGGTCGCATAGCGATCGCCCCCCAGATCGCGCGCGGCCTCGAAGGCGCGTCCATCGGCGCTGACCTCGAGCGTGCCGTTCATCTCGCGAAGCACGAGCCGCGCCGGGCCCTCGCCGTACTCGCCGACGATGGCTTCAAGCGACGGTGTGGCTTTGCCGGGAAGAGTGGCGGGCTGGGCTCGGACCAGCGAGGAGGAAAGGAGGAGAGCGGCGATCGTCGCGGCGACCCATCCGCGAAGACGGCCACCCGCCTCAGCGACGAAAATCACCGCTCTTGCCTCCGCTCTTCGACTCGAGCCGGATGTCGCTGATCACCATCTTCTTGTCGGCGGCCTTCACCATGTCGTAGATGGTGAGGGCGGCGATCGAGACCGCGTGCAGGGCCTCCATCTCCGCGCCGGTCTGGCCTTTGGTCTTCACCGTGGCCGTGATTTCGAAGCCGAAGGGCCGCGGGATGATGACCACATCCACCTGGGAGAGGAGCAGAGGGTGGCACATGGGAATGGCGTCCGACGTCCGTTTCGCCGCCTGGATTCCCGCGAAGCGCGCCACCGCGGTCACCGGACCCTTCTCCAGGCTATGGGCGCGCACGAGAGCCATGGCCTTCTTCGAGATGGTGATGCGGCCCGAGGCCTTCGCCTCCCTCGCGGTTTCGGCCTTCTCGCTGACATCGACCATGCGCGCGTCGGAGTTCGCTGAGACGTGCGAGAGCCGGACGGCGGGTTTGCGGGCGCGGGCTTTGGGCATGGTCTAAACCTCGAGGAAGGAGGAAAGAGGATAAAGGGTGACGCGCTCTCCGATAGCTGCGCTCGTCCGCTCGGGCTCCAGGACGGCGAGGGCGTGGGCCTGGGCATGGGCTCCGGTGTCCCCCGACCCCTGGGTGTGAATCGGCTGGGCGTGAAGTCCGTCCTCACTCCGGCTCACCCGCACCGGCAGGTAGTTCCGTCGATTCGACTTGTTCTTCAGGGGAGCATCGAGCGTCGCTTGAAGCGGCGGGCGGTGGAGGGCGCTTGCCCCCTGCATCTTCAGGAGGGCCGGGCGCGCGAAAAGTTCGAAGGTCACCTGCGCCGAGACCGGGTTGCCGGGAAGTCCGAAGACCAGGGTTTCGCCCCGAGTGCCGAAGACGAAGGGCGCGCCCGGCTTCACGCGGACCGCGGTCACGTGCAGGGTGAAGCCAAGGTCACCGAGCGCCCCCTCGACGAAGTCGAAGTCCCCCGCGGACACGCCGCCCGACAGCACGATGGCGTCGTAGCGTTCGTCAAGGGCCCGCTTCACGGCGGCCCGAGTCTGGTCCGGATCATCCGACACGATGCCGAAGTCGGTTCCCGTCCCGCCCGCTTCGTGGATGGCGGCGAGGAGCGCCGGCCCGTTGGCGTTGCGGATCTGCGCGGGACCGGGGCGGCCTGAAGCATCCACCACCTCGTCGCCGGTCACAATCACCGCGACCCGTGGCGCCTTCGACACTTTGGGCTCGGACACTCCCACCGAGGCCAGGACGGCGAGGTGGGCGGGGGCGATGCGGACCCCTGCACTCAGGAGGACCGCGCCTGCGCGCGCTTCCGTGCCGCGACGGACGAGGTTCTGGCCGGGGGCGACCACGGTTTCGATCTCCACATCGGGCCCCCTCCCCTTCGTCCGCTCTACTTGAACGACGGCGTCCGCGCCTTCCGGGACCGGAGCGCCGGTCATGATTCGAATGGCCTCCCCCGAACCTACCGCCCGTTCGGGCCACACGCCCGCGCGAATCTCCGCGACGACGCGGAGGAGCGCGCCCGGCGCCGACGCGTCGCCCGAACGCACGGCGAAGCCGT
The DNA here is from genome assembly GCA_964646485.1 of uncultured Acidobacteriota bacterium. Lineage (GTDB taxonomy): Bacteria > Acidobacteriota > Vicinamibacteria > Fen-336 > JAGNNV01 > JAGNNV01. The sequence goes on along the minus strand of CAZYEA010000168.1, from coordinate 5,303 downwards.
CCATAGCCGCCCGATCGAACGGAGGCTGATCGCGGTCGGACACCACGGGGGCGCGGAGCACGCGGCCGCGCGCGGCCGAGAGGGCCACGACCTCGGTGGCGAGCATGGAGACCCGCCCAAGAACCTCGGCCCGCGCCTCGTCAACCGGGATCATTTCGGTTCCTATCGTACCTTCGCGCGCTCCCTGGCCTCAGGGAGGGGCGGTGTCGCGACGGTATGCTGAAGCGTTATGAGCGTTACCCGCCACGTCTTTCCGAACGGTCTGACGCTCCTCGTCGAACCCCTCGCCCAGGTTCATTCCGTGGCCATCGGCGTCTTCGTCCGCCGCGGCTCCCGGCACGAGACCGACGCCGAGCGCGGCCTCGCCCACTTCATCGAGCACCTGGTCTTCAAGGGCACGGCCTCACGCAGCGCCGAGCAGATCGCCATGGACGTCGATGCCATGGGCGGCCACATGGACGCATTCACCTCCAAAGAGTACGCGGCCTTCCACCTGCGCGTCCTCGACACCCACGTGGACCGTTCCGCGGAGATCCTCTCGGACATCCTCGTGAACCCTCGCTTCGACAAGTCGGATCTGGCGAAGGAGAAAACGGTCATCCTCGAGGAGTTCGCGATGGTGGACGACACCCCCGACGACATCGTGAGCGAAATGTTCGCGGAGAAGCTCTGGCCCGACCATCCCATCGGCCGGCCCATCCTGGGAACCCGGGCCGCCCTTCGCGCCTACACCCAGAGCGATGTGCGGAGGTTCTTCAGGAAGGTTTATGTCCCGTCGAACCTCGTCCTCGCCATCGCCGGTCGCATCAGCGAGAAGCGGGCGAAGGAAATCGCCACCCGCCTGTTCAGCGGCATTCCCGGCCGGCCCGCCCATACCCGGATGGTGCGACCGCGCGCGCACCACGGCCTGATCCGAAAGCACCGGAAGACGCTCGCGCAGACCCACGTCTGCCTGGGCGCCCTCGGGCCCTCGTCCACGGATGCCAACCGCTTCACCGGTCACGTGCTCGGGACCGTCCTCGGCGGCAGCATCTCCTCGCGTCTGTTCCAGAACGTCCGCGAGAAGCGCGGCCTCGTGTATTCGATCTCCGCCGGTCTGTCGGGCTTCATGGACACCGGCAGCTTCACCGTCTATGCCGCCACTTCCAAGGATCGCGTGGACACGGTCTTGTCGCTCATCACCGACGAAGTGAAGCGGCTGGTCGATGAAGCGGTGCCGGAGGACGAACTCCAGCGCGCCCGCGACAACCTCAAGGGCGGGTTGATGCTTTCGCTCGAAGGGTCGGGTTCGAGAATGGGCAACCTCGCGAGGAACGAGATCTATTTCCAGCGCACGGTCTCGCCCGATGAAACCTTGAAGTCCATCGATGCGGTCACGAGCGAGGCCGTCACCAGCCTGGCCCGGGAGATCTTCAGCCGACCGTTGACCCTGGCGGCGATCGGCAACCTCAAGGACGCGAAGCTGAGGATTCCGTCGGTCGTCTGATCCACAAGGGGCCCGTGACCCCGCCCCGGGGACGGAGCGAATTACGACAACAGCAGTTCGATGTCTTCGCGTTTGAGGCCGGCGATCGAGCCCTTGTCTTCGCCGAGCAGGGTCTCCACCAGTTCGCGCTTCTTTTCCTGCAGCTCCAGGACCTTTTCTTCCACCGTGTCCTTGGCCACCATGCGATAGGCGAAGACCGGCTTGGTCTGGCCGATCCGGTGGGCGCGGGCAATCGCCTGCATCTCCACCGCCGGGTTCCACCACGGGTCGAGAATGAAGACATAGTCGGCCGCGGTCAGGTTCAAGCCGAGCCCGCCCGCCTTGAGGCTGATGAGGAAGAGTGCCGTATTGGGGTCGTTCTCGAACTGCTCGACCACGGTCTTGCGATCACGGGTGCCCCCGTCCAGATAGACGTGGTTCAAACCCAGCTCTTCGACGCGCGGACGCAGCAGCGAAAGGTAGGAGGTGAACTGCGAGAAGACGAGTGCTTTGTGTCCTTCCGCCGCCACTTCCTGAAGCCGCGGCAGCAGGGCTTCGATCTTGGCGTCCTTGAAGTCCTTTCGATTCGGATCGACGAGGCCGGGACTGCAGGCCACCTGGCGCAGGCGCAGGAGCGCTTCGAGGACCTGGATGCGGCTCTTGGAGAGGCCCTGGGTCTCGAGCAGCGCGGTGATGCGGAAGCGGTAATGCTCCTTCATCTCTTCGTAGAGCTTGCGCTGCTCCACGCCGAGCTCGCAGTACAGCGTCTCCTCGAACTTGGGGGGCAGATCGGGGAGCACGTCCTCCTTGCGCCGGCGCAGGACGTAGGGGCGCAGGCCGCGCGCGAGGATCTCGCGTTCGGGACCGGTGGCCTTGTCGCTGGCCAGCTCGGCCAGGGCCACCGACCCCGCGGCGAGGCTTGGATTCAGAAACGAGAAGATCGAGATCAGCTCGGACATCCGGTTCTCGACCGGGGTGCCGGACAGAGCCAGGCGATGCTTGGAGCGGATCAGTCGGGCGGCCCGCGCGGATTCCGTGGTCGCGTTCTTGATGGCCTGAGCTTCGTCGAGGATGGCGTAGTCGAAGGTCGTGCCCTGCCACCGCATGATGTCGGAGCGCAGAGTGCCGTAAGTGGAGAGAACCACATCCCATTCCTCGAACGATCCGTGCGAGCGGAGCGCGCTCGTGTGGTCCTTGACCTTGAGGTGCGGGGTGAAGCGGGCGGCTTCCTGCTTCCAGTTGAAGACGAGAGACCGCGGCACCACCACCAGGGAGGGCGCCACTTTCTCGCCGGCCAGGCGCTTCAGGCGGCGGTCTTCGAGCAGGGCCAGGACCTGGATGGTCTTGCCCAGGCCCATGTCGTCGGCCAGACACCCGCCGAAGCCGAAGTCCTGCAGGAAGTGCATCCAGCCGAGGCCTTCGCGCTGATACGGACGAAGCGCGCCTTGAAAAGACGCGGGTTCGCGGCGCGGCTCGATGCGCTCGAACGTCTGGAGCGCCTCGCGCGCGGTCTTGAACGCGGTGTCGAGTTCGACGTCGGTCTCCCCCGCGAGGATGGCCTCGAGGAGGGCCACCTGGCTCTTGGCGAAGCGGATCCCGTCCTCCTCTTCGTCGCCGAGGCGAACGAGGCGGCCGTAGCGGGATACCAGGCGCTCGGGAATGAGCCCCTGCGAACCGTCGGCGAGCGTGAGCACGGTCTCGCCCCTGCGCAGGGCCTTGAGCAGGGCGGGCCAGGGCACCACCTCGTGACCGAAGTCGAGGCCGCCCTTCAAATCGAACCAGTCGACTCCCGAGGACACGCGGAAACGCAGCCCCTTGTCGCGCTTCAGCTCGCGCTCGCGCAGAAGGACCCGGAAGCCTTCATCCCCGAGCTTGGGCAGGAGTGCAGCCACGTCCCGGCTCTCGATGAAGAAACCCTTGCCGTCACGCGAAACCGACACGCCGAGGTCGAGGAGCCTCCCGCGGAGCTGCTGCTCGAGGGCGGGATTGCGGACGATGATCCGCTTGCCCGTGTGGTCGAGCACGCCCTTGCGCTGGGAGTTCGCTTCGATGAGCTCGCCGCCGTATTCGAAGAGGAGCTCGAGGGGCACGTCCATCTCGTCGCCCACCTTGGGCAGACGCTTCAGGCGGACCAGGGGCGCGGGCGTCCCGATCGCGCGCTCGATGCCCAGGTCCTCGGGAAGGTCGATTTCGATGCCGCTCGGCAGCTCGGCGATTTCGCGCAGCAGCCTTTCCTGATGCCGTCGGGGCGCTTCGATGGCGCCGCGGCGCACCAGATCGTCCACCCAGGCGAAGTGCGCGGGCGGCTCGAGTCTCGCCACGGTGTTGCGGAAGACCACGATGCCGCCGCGGGTCACGAGGTCGACCTCGCTCATCTTCACCCGGTCGTCGCCGCGCACCAGTTCGCCGGAGAGCGCGAACGCGGCCACCGAGGCGCCCACCTGGAGGCGCAGGGCGTAGGGCCCGGCGTCGTCCATGCCCAGGAACGAAACCGCGTCCTCTTTCTCGGGCGGATGGCGGAGGATCAGGCGGCCGGTCTCGGCCATGAGGGCCAAGGCCAGCCACTGAACCTCGGGAGCCACGCGATAGCGTGCGGCCACCCGGTGCACATCGTGCAGGCGGAAGCTGGAGGCGAGGTCCGCATCGCGGTCCGCGCCGGAGAGGAGCATCAGGATCCTCCGGTCCGCGGGATTCTGCAGGTCCGAGGCGAGCCCGCGCCAGGGCCTCGCGAACTTGATCCGGCCCCATTCGCGGTCGCGCTTCATCTCCCGATGCGCGACGATCAGGACCAGGGCGCCGTCGCTCGACGCGGAGGCGGCGGCGTCGATGGCGTAGAGAAGCTCCGTGGCGGGGGCGTCTTCGGCGGCCTCGGCCTCGCGCACGGGCGCCCCCTGCGCCTGGGACTTGAGGGTGGCGAGACGGAAGCGCCAGTCGACCGAGGGCAGCCGGCCCGAACTCTCATCCTCGTCGATCTCGTCGAAGGAATCCGAACCCGACTGTTTCTTGGCAGAGCTCAGTCCTTCGATCACCACGTGCGTGCGATGCGGTCGTTCTCCGGAGGCGCCCGGGGCCTCGACCGGACGGGGGCCGAGTGCTTCGGGCCGGCCGAAACCGTGGCCGCGGGCCGCCAGCATGGAGGCAAGGACGTGGGCGCACGCTCCCGACTTCCCGTCCGGGCAGGTGCAGGAGATCTGGAAGCGATCCGCCCGCTTCTTGATCACCACCCGCTCGGTGGCGGTGTCCTTGACCGAGGTGGTCAGGAAGTTCTCGTCGATGGCGAGCACCTCGACCCGGCCGGAGCCGAACAGTCTCTGAGCTTCGTCGCGAACTTCGGGGGTGAAGACTTCGGAGAACGCCTTGATCACCGGACCATCCCGAAGCGGGCGCGGACTTTGAGCATCCGCCCAGTTTAGCGACCCTGCCCCGTTCCTCGGAACTCGAGGCCGGCGGAAAACCTGGCCTTAACTCGTAAAGTAGGCCCCCCATGCATCCGCTCGAACTCACCTCCGAGGCCCTGCAGAAAGCACTCGACCAGACCGCGCGTTTCGTCCGCGAGGAGATCGACTCCCTGGAAGCCCAGCCTTCTGCGGATGTGGCCGGCGGCGAGGAGCTCGCGCGCACGTTCGTGGAGCCCGTGCCCTCGGGCCCCCGTCCGCTCGAGAGCGTCCTCGAACGCCTGCGACCGGCGATCCGTAAGACCTTCAACACCGCCGGACCCGGGTACCTTGCCTTTATCCCGGGCGGCGGAATCATGAGCGCCGCCATCGCCGACTTCATCGCCGCCTCCACGAACCGATACGTGGGGGTGCGCCCTCCCGCCCCGGCCCTGGCCCAGATC
>CAZYEA010000167.1:7750-10702 GCA_964646485.1 uncultured Acidobacteriota bacterium | reverse complement strand
GGCCCTCGTGGCCTCGGGCGAGAGGGAGACCGCGGCCTCTCTTCAGATCGCCCTCTCGAGGGCCGGGATTCCCGCGAACCTCCTTGACCCGCTCGCCGCCTCGCTTCGCGTCAAGGGAAACGGACTCGAAGGATCTCCGGTCGGCCTCGAGGAGGCCAGGCTTCGAGCCCTTCTGGAGAAGGGCCGGATCGTCATCCTGCCGGGCTTCTTCGGAGGTGACGAGGAGAACGGCGTCTCGCTTCTTGGCCGCGGCGGGTCCGACTGGACCGCGCTCTTCGTGGCTCAGCGGCTGGGAGCCCGGTGCCTTTTGCTCAAGGACACCGATGGGATCTACGAGCGGGATCCGCACGGCGCGGGGGAGAGGCCACACCGCTTCGAACGCCTGAGCTACGCGGATGCGCTCGCCCTTCACGCACCCGTGGTTCAGGAAGCGGCGCTCCGTTTCGCACTCGCCCACTCGCAGGGCTTTGAAGTCGCACGCATCGGTTCGGTCTTCGGGACCACCGTGGGTCCCCACGCGACCCTCGTCTCGCGCCCGGACGAGGCTCCGCGCCGGCCCCTGCGGGTGACGCTCCTCGGCCTCGGCGCGGTCGGACGCGGCGTCTACGAGCACCTGCTTCGGCAGAAGGAGAGGTTCGAGATCGTGGCCGTCGCGGTGCGCCGGCGCGCGATTCACGAAGCGGCCGGTGTTCAAGGACGCCTGCTCTGCTCACTCGAAGACGCGCTCGAGGTTCCAAGCGACATCGTGGTGGAGGCCATCGGCGGAGTAGACCAAGCGGGCGACGCGCTCACCCGCGCGCTCCTCGGCGGGCGACACGTGGTCACCGCCAACAAGGCGGTGATCGCGGCGCGCGGCCCCGCGCTCGAGGCTCTCGCCGAGCGCGTGGATGCGACCCTCTCGTACTCGGCGGCGGTGGGGGGCGTGGTTCCGGTCATCGAAACGCTGCGGAGAGTCAGCACAAAGGTGGCGAGGATCGAAGGCGTGCTGAACGGCACCAGCAACTTCGTGCTCGAGAGGCTCGCCCGCGGTGTGTCGGTCGAGGCCGCGATCGGCGAGGCTCAGTCTCTCGGTTACGCCGAAGCCGACCCGACGGACGATCTGTCGGGTCTCGACGCCGCGCGGAAGCTGACCCTCCTTGCGCGCGAGGCCTTCGGAGTCTCCCTCGAGGCGGAGCGCATTCCCCAGCCGGGCGCCGGCGCGGTCCGGGCCTTTCCGTGCACAGGCGGAGGACGGGTCAGCCGGCAGGTCGCGCGACTCGAGGTCGAAGACGGGCACGGAGCCGCGAGGGTGGATCTCACCGCCGTGGAGGAGTCTCATCCGCTCGCCCGGTGTCACGGCGCCGATAACGCCGTCGTGATCACCCTGAAGAACGGAAGGACGATCGAGCTCAGGGGCCGGGGAGCGGGCCGCTGGCCCACCGCGGAGTCGGTGATGGGCGACCTGCTTGCCCTCGGCCGCGAGCTCCAGACCCGTCCTTCGCGCCGCGCCCAGGCGTCCGAAGAGTTCGAGGCATTGGCCAGCTAATCTCCGGGGCGTGGAGCCCACACCGCTATCCGGCGAAGCGCGCGCCGCGTCGTGGCGGGTCTTCGCCCTCGTTCTGCTGAGCGCCTCGTACTTCTTCCAGTCGAGCGGACACAACGAGGCCGCGCGATTCGACCAGATGCGTTCGGTGGTCGAACACGGCGAGTGGTGGATCGATCGCTTCACCCCGAATACCGCGGACACCATCCATCTGGATGGACACACCTATCCGAACAAAGCGCCGGGGACCACGCTCCTTGGCCTCGTTCCCTGGGGCCTCTCCCGGCTGCTCGCAGGAGTGCTCCCCATCGACCAGGGGAAGCAGCTCGTCCTCGTGACCTACGCGCTCACGATCCTCATGTCCGCGCTGCCCACCGCCCTCATCGGTCTGCTCCTGCTGAGGTTCCTGGCCAGGAACGGCTGGACGCTCCCGCAGGCCACGCTCGTGTCCTCGGGCTACGGCCTCGGCACCATCGCCTTCCCGTGGTCGACCGTTTTCTTCGGACACCAGCTCTCCGCGTCCTTCGCCTTCGCCGCTTTCTATCTGGTGTGGAGGAGCCGGTGGCTTTTGGGCCGCCCCCGACTCGTGCGCCTGGGGGGCGCCGGTCTCCTGATCGGTTTCCTGCCGGTGATCGAATACCCGGGCGCGATCGCGAGCGGCCTGATCGCTCTCTATGCGGTCGGGGCACTCGGCGCGGTCGGCGCGATGCCCCTGATCGCGGGGGCCGCCATCGGAGCCCTTCCCCTCCCCCTCTACAACCAGCTCGTCCTCGGCCATGCTTCGGCCCTGAGCTATGGGTTTTACAAGAACGACAGCCTGTTTCCTGCGCACCAGCAGGGGTTCATGGGGGTGTCGTGGCCACGCCTCGAGGTCCTGAAGGAGATCACCTATCGGCCGCAGCGCGGCCTCTTCCACGCGAGCCCTTGGCTCGCCGCGGCACTCCTGAGCCCATGTCTTGGCCGACGCGTCCGAACCCTCCGCCTCGAACTCGCTCTCTGCGCGGCCATCGTGGGAGCATTCCTGCTCTTCAACTCCGGCTTCGGCGACAGCATCATCTACTGGGGCGGCGCCTTCTCGTTCGGTCCGCGCCACGTCCTGATCGCCCTCCCCTTCCTGAGCCTCCTGGCCGCGGTTCCAATGCGGTGGCGCCTCATGACCCCGGTGATCGGCGTCCTGATCGTGATCACCATCCTCCTGATGCTGCCGGCCGCCGCCATCGATCCGCGCCTGCCCTATGAACCGCGCGAGCCCTTTCGCGAGTTCTACCTTCCTCTCTATATGCGCGGCCTCTTCTCGAACTACCCCTGGGCCACCTTCGAGGACTCCACACTCTTCGGAAGCTCCGGCGCCTTCAATCTCGGTCGCGCCCTCTCTCTGCCCCGCGCCCTCGAGGTGCTTCCTCTCGCCCTCCTGTGGGCCGCGGCCCCAT
>CAZYEA010000167.1:0-7740 GCA_964646485.1 uncultured Acidobacteriota bacterium | reverse complement strand
CTGTTCAAGGTTTCGTCCCGGCTGGCGCAGGCGGCTCGATTCGCCGCGGCCTTCCTGACCCTCGGCATGGGGCTGCTGCCCGCCTGGCCGCAGCTCGTCTCGGGAGGGAGGGAGGAGCCGGGGGTCTGCCAGGCGATCTCGATCGGTCGGCTGTGGCCATACTTCTCCGACTACGCATTGCAGGGCGAGGCCTCGCAAAACCCGGTGTTCCTTCGCGCGGCCTCGCCCGCGATCCCCCTGACCGAAGCGTCGAAATTGATCGCGTCCGGGACGCTCACAAGCGTGGCCGTCACCTTCACCGGCTCCTTCACGCCCGAGGTCGCCGGCTGGCACGTGTTCCGGGTCGACACCATCGGCCGGGCCGCTCTGTATATTGATGGTCTCTGGCGCCTGAAGACCGAAGGGACGGGCGGATTTCGGGAGACGCAGGCCGCTCAGGTCTACTTGTCCCACGCTCCGCACGAGCTCGTGGTCAGGTACATGAGCGACCGGCCGGTCCGCGAGCTGAATGTTTCGGTGGCGGAGAGGGATGGCCCGGCGAGGCCGCTCGGCTCGGGCCTGTCCGTGCGAAGCTGCCCATAACGTGCGCGCGCCAAAGGAACGATTCGAGGAACTCTCATGTGCAGAAACATCCGGACCCTCCACAACTTCGAACCACCGGTCACCGAGGAGGAGATCCGCGCCGCCTCGCTGCAGTTCGTCAGGAAGCTGAGCGGCTTCAACAAGCCCTCGAAGGCGAACCAGGACGCCTTCGACCGAGCGGTGGAAGACGTCGCGGGGGTGGCCGCCCGCCTGCTCCATTCCCTGGAAACCACCGCGCCCCCGCGAAGCCGGGAAGAGGAATTGGCGAAGGCCCGGGCCCGCAACGCGAAGCGATTCGGTCCGAGGCCGGGCTAGACTTCGTCATGCTGAAGCTACCGAGGGTCGCCGCCACACTCATCGTTTGCCTGTACCCAGCCATAGCCTCGGCCCAGGCCAGACCCGAGGCCGACCTGTGCGCGGTCGCTCCCGGCGCCCAGCCCCTTCTTCCCGCGCGGCTCATGGAAGGCATGGGCGTCACCAACATGCCCGTGACCACGAACTCCGACGACGCGCGGAAGTTCTTCAACCAGGGCGTGTCGCAGATGCACTCGTTCTGGTTCATCGAGTCGGAGCGGTCGTTCCTTCAGGCGGCCGCCCTCGACCCCGACATGGCCATGGCCTATTGGGGCATCTCCGTGAGCGCCGCCGGCGACTACCGGCCGGCCTTCCAACTTCTGCGCGATCCCCTGGACGGCGGACGCGCCCCGGGCGGGAATGAGGCCACCGCACCCGCGGCCATCGCGCGCAGTGTCGGCGGCGCCGCTCTCGATCCCTCTCTGCGCGCCCGCGAAGCAAGCGAGAAAGCGATGTCGCTCCGCGCGAAAGTGACGCCCCGGGAACGCCTCTACATCGAGGCGGAGGCCGCGCGCCGCAACCCCGCCTCGAAGACCAAGGACGCGGACCACATCATGGGACTGCGCGCTCTGGTCGCCGCCTACCCCGACGACCTCGAGGCGAAGTCGATCCTGGGCCTCGCCCTCCTCGACGGCTTCGACTCGGCCACCAAGGAACCCCGCAAGAACACCATGGAGGGCATCGCCCTCCTCGAGAGCGTGGTCGCAAAGGACGACAACAACTTCGGCTCCCATCACTACCTGATCCACGGCTGGGAAGGAAGCAAGACGCCGGAGCGCGCGTGGCACGCCTGCAAGCGCTACCCCGAGCTCGTGCCCAACATCCCTCATGCCCTGCACATGCCGGGTCACATCTACGCGCAGAGCGACCGGGTCGACGACGCGGTGCGGGCTTTCAGCGCGGCCGCGGACAATGAGCGCTCCTACCTCAAGGCCGACACCCTCTATCCGAACGGACATCACGGGCACAACGTCCACTTCCTCATTCAGGCCCTGAATCTGGACGGCCGCTATCAGGAGTCGATGAAGCAGGTCGCTCATCTGATGAACGACTTCAAGGAAACTCCCCGCGAACGCCGGGGCAGCAACCAGCGCGTGACCTGGCGCCAGGGTTACTTCGGGCTGGTCAAGACCCTGGTGCGCTTCGAGCGATGGAACGAGATCCTGGACGGCCGCACTCTCCCCGTCTACGACCGTCCCGAACAGAACGCGTGGCGGCTGTTCGCGACGGGACTCGCGTATGCGGCCACCGGCAAGCGCGCCGAGTCGCAGGTGGCACTCAAGGAGATGACCGACATCCTCCCGAAGCTCGACGCTTCCCGCCGTCCCCTCGCCATCGCCCAGATGGAGCTTGAAGCCACCCTCGCCGCCTACCGCGGAGACCGCAAGCGGTCTCGCTATCTCTTCACCAAGGCCAAGGACCTCGAGGCCGGACTCCTCTACACCGAGCCGCCGTCGTACCCGCGCCCCGTGGTCGAAGGCTGGGGCGCCGCCGCGCTGATGCTGCGGGATTTCGGCTCGGCGGAGAAGGCGTATCGGGAGGCCCTCGTTCGCGAGCCAGGCGGCGGCCGGGCGATGTTCGGCCTCGCCGCGGCCCTCAAGGGTCTCGGGCGGACCGCCGATTCCGAGAAGATCCTCGGCGAGGCGCGCAAGGCCTGGGCCCGCGCGGACGCCGATCTACCCCAGATGAAGGGCGCGCAACGCGCCGACGCTTCGGGTGCGACTCAGCCCTGAGCTAGGCGCAGTCGGGGCAGTTCTGGCGCGAGATGGCGGCATTCGCCGACGCGCGAACGAAGGTGTCGAGGTCGGTCCAGCTCCCGCTCTGCTCCTTCACCCGCCGGCACGAGGGGCAGACCGGGAGAATGCCGCGCAGCGCGCGTTCATCGGTGATTTCCTGGGCCATGCTGAAGGCGAGCCGTGACTTTCCCGAGGGATCGAGAACCGCGGTGACCACGATGCGCGCCCACACGATCTCCCCATCCTTGCGGATGTAGCGCTTGTCGGCCTTGTAGTGCGGCAGCTCCCCGGAGAGCACCTTCGGCATGGCGAGCGCGTCGCGGTCGCGATCTTCCGGATGAGTGAAGTCGGGGATGTGGGCCTCCATGACTTCGGCTTCGGTGCGGCCGAGCATGTCGCAATAGGCGGCGTTCACGTCCACCACCTTGAGGTTCCGGTCGACCACGCAGATTCCCACCGGTGAGTCCTCGAAGATCGCCCTGAACGCTGGATCGGCCAAGCGCATGGCCGCATTATGTACCTTAAGCGCGCCCTCGGGGAGCGGCCTCCTCCTACTCGAGGATCGTGCCCACGAGGTCGGCGATCTGGCGGCCGGTGAAGCCGCGACCCTCGACACTCGCGCGAAGCCGACCCTCGCGGTCGATCACCGCGGTCTGCAGGGTGTGGGTGATGAGGCCCTGGTCGGGCCAGTACTCGATGCCGAAGGAGGCGCACACCGCGGCCACCGCGTCGGGAGCGCCGGTCAGGAAGTGCCAACCCGGGGCGTTCCCCCCGTAGCGCAGGGCAAAAGCGCGCAGAACCTGGGGGGTGTCGTATTTGGGGTCGAAAGTGACGGTGAGCAGAGTGAGGTCGCGGGTGAGCCGCTCACGATACCGGCTCTTCACTTCCGCGAGATTCGCGACCATGCGGGGACAGTAGTCGGGCAGGGGGCAGCGACTGTAGATGAACGTGATCGCCACCACCTGCCCGCGCAGGGAGGAGAGGGACACTGCCGCTCCGTGCTGATCGGTCAGGGTGAAGTCGGGCACCTGCTCCCCCACCTTGATGAGAGTCGGCCTCGAGGGGGTCAGGGTGAGCCCTTCGTCCGTGGGGGTCGCGGAGAGGTGCCGCAGACCGTCGATCACCGTGCCCCCGCGGCGAGGATGGAGGCGGAACTCGATAACGTCGCCTGGATGCAGGGTCTCGAGCGCACGTTTGTCGCGCACCGCGAAAGGCATGACCATGGCGTCCATGTAGCCGGCGATGGCCTCATGCGACACGGTCACCTCGGAGGCCGCAGGATCGACGCGCAACACCAGGCCCCGACCCGGGTAGGCGGCGGCGCAGCCGGCGGTGAGCCCGACGAGAAGTACCGCGAGTCGACGCACCCGGGCATTCAATCACACCCGAAAGGACCGCGCCCGGCGACCGGCCCCTTTGGACCCGGCCAAAAGAGCTAGCATTCCCGCCGTGGGAACAAGGCGACTGATCCCCGAGCCGACCCGGGGCCGCCTGGATGAAAGCGGCATCGTCGCGGCCTTCGCCCAGCGGATGATGTACACGGTGGCGAAGGACGGCCACAACGCGAGCGACTTCGACGCCTACATGGCGATCGCCTATTCCGTCCGCGACCGGCTGATGGAACGCTGGTTCAACACCCAGAGTGCCTACTACCAGGCGGACGCCAAGCGGGTCTATTACCTCTCCCTCGAGTTCCTGATGGGGCGCGCGCTCCTCAACAACATCGTGAACCTCGGAGCCCGCCACGCGCACGTCCAGGCCCTCCGGCAACTCGGCTACGACCTCGAGGCCCTGCAGGAGAAGGAGTGGGACGCGGGCCTGGGCAACGGCGGCCTCGGCCGCCTCGCCGCCTGCATCATGGACTCCGCGGCCAGCCTGGCCCTGCCCTTCTATGGCTACGGGATCCGCTACGAATACGGGATCTTCCAGCAGAGGATCGTGGACGGCGCCCAGGTCGAGTCCCCTGACAACTGGCTGCGTTACGGCAACCCCTGGGAGATCCCGCGCACCGACGCCATCTTCCCCGTGAGGTTCTATGGCCGGAGCGAGCACGTGGCGGATGCCCATGGGCGCGTGCGCGCGCGATGGGTCGACACCCAGGAGGTCTGGGCCATGGCCTACGACACTCCGGTCGCGGGCTTCTGCAACGACACCGTGAACACCCTGCGCCTGTGGTCGGCAAAGTCCAGCCGCGAATTCGACCTGCGCGTCTTCAACCAGGGCGACTACGTGAGCGCGGTCCAGGACAAGACGGAGAGCGAGAACATCTCGAAGGTGCTCTATCCGCCCGACAACCAGAACGCGGGGAGGGAACTGCGGCTCAAACAGCAGTACTTCTTCGTCACCGCCACTCTGCAGGACGTGTTGCGGCGTTTCTTGAAGTTCGGCCCCCGCAATTTCCAGGACCTGCCGAGCAAGGTCGCGATCCAGCTGAACGACACCCACCCCGTCCTCGGCATCCCCGAGCTGATGCGGATCCTCATCGACGAGCACGAACTGCCCTGGGACGAGTCGTGGGACCTCACTCAGCGCGTCTTCGGCTACACCAACCACACGGTTCAGCCCGAAGCCCTCGAACGCTGGTCGGTGGATCTGTTCCGCCGCCTCCTGCCCCGCCATTACGACATCGTGGAGGAGATCGATCGCCGGTTCCGCGCGCAGACCACCGCCCTGGGCGACCCCGATCTGGTCCGCCGCACCGCCATCCTGAGCGAGGACAATCACGTGCGCATGGCCAACCTCGCCTTCGTGGGGAGCCATGCGGTGAACGGGGTGGCCGCCCTGCACACGGAGATCCTGCGTCAGAAGACCTTCGCCGACCTCGATCGCGTGCTTCCGGGGAGGATTTCGAACAAGACCAACGGCATCACCCCGAGGCGCTGGCTGCTCGAGAGCAATCCCGGCCTCGCCGTGCTCATCACCGACGCCATCGGCGCGGGCTGGATCCGCAATCTCGACGACCTCCGTAAGCTCACCCCCCTCGCCGAGGATCGGACCTTCCGCGCCGAATGGGCGGCCATGAAGCGGGTCAACAAGGGAATCCTGGCCGACCGGGCCATGAAGCTTCATGGCATCGACCTCGACCCCGACACCCTCTTCGATTGCCAGGTGAAGCGCTTCCACGAATACAAGCGGCAGCTCCTGAACGCGCTCCACGCCATCGCCCTCCACGAGCGCCTCCGCGCGAGCCCGCAGGACTTCGTCCCCCGCACCGTGATCTTCGCGGGCAAGGCCGCTCCCGGCTACGCCATGGCCAAGCTCAGCATCCGCCTCATCCACGCGGTGGCGGGGCGCATCGCCGACGACCCCATGACCCGCGGCCGCCTCTCCGTGGCCTTCCTGCCCAACTACTCGGTGTCGCTCGCCGAAGTGATCTTCCCGGCCTGCGATCTCTCCGAGCAGATCTCCACCGCGGGCACCGAGGCCTCGGGCACCGGGAACATGAAAGCGGCTCTAAACGGCGCCCTGACCATCGGCACCCTCGACGGCGCGAACGTGGAGATTCGCGAGGAGGTGGGGGCCGACAACATCTTCATCTTCGGCCACACCAAGGACGAGGTGGAGGGCCTGCGGAGGTCCGGCTACTCCCCCGACGCCTACATCAGGGACTGCGAAGAGCTGCGCCACTCGATCGACATCGTCTCGAGCGGCGCCCTCGACGGGGGTTCGGGTCTCTTCCGGCCCATCGTCGACGCCCTCCTGGGCGAAGACCGCTACTTCGTGTGCGCCGACTTCAAGGCCTATGCCGACTGCCAGCGGCGGGCCGCCGCGGCCTACGCGCGCCCCGATGAATGGTGGCGGATGTCCATCCTCAACGTGGCCGGCATGGGGAAGTTCTCCTCGGACCGGACGACCAGGCAGTACGCCGATGAAATCTGGGACGCCCGCTCCGTGCCGGTTTCGGGGGGCGAGCAAGCCCGGGAGTGAGGTAAACTCCCCGGCTCTCGCGCTTTGTCCTCGGCCCGAAGGCCGCCATCGAAGCCGAGACTCAGGGTTTAAGGGAGCCGACGCGCACCCCCTGGCTTCGTCACCGCCTCGACCCTGCAGAAGCCAAGTGTGACGGACCGACGGCCATAGGGGCCAAGGGTCATCAAGAAAAGAGACCGACATGCCTCGCGTAAAGCGCGGATCCGCACGACGCAACAAACGGAAGAAAGTACTGAAGCTGACGAAGGGCTTCTTCCTGGGCAAGAGCAAGCTGTACCGCTTCGCCAAGGAGGCCTCGATCCGGGCCGGACAGAACGCCTTCGAGGGCCGCAAGCAGAAGAAGCGCGACTTCCGGGCCTTGTGGATCGTCCGCATCAACGCGGCCTGCCGCCTGGCCGGAGTCAGCTACTCGAAGTTCATCTCCGGCCTGAAGGCCTCGGGCCTGATGCTCGACCGCAAGGTGCTCGCCGACATGGCCGTGCGCGACGCCGCGGGTTTCGCCAAGGTGGTGGAGCAGGTGAAGCCCCACATCCCCGCCCAGCCGAAGCCTTCGGCCACCCCGGTCGCCGCCAAGGCGTAGTCGCATAGGACGGTTGTCCTCCCTTGATGATCTGAAGCGCCGCGCCCACGAGCTTCGCGAGAGGCTCGTGGGTCAACTCGCGTCCGCTTCCGACGCGGCCTCGCTTCAGACCGTCCGCGACCGGTTCCTCGGGCGGAAGGCCGGCGAGATCACCGCCCTCTTCAAGGACCTCGGAAAGCTCGCGGCCGAAGCCCGCAAGGAAGCGGGCGAGGCGCTCAACGCGCTCAAGGAGTTCGGCGAGGCGAAGATCGGCGAAGCCGAGGCTCATCTCGAACGGAAGCTTCGCGAGTCGCGTCTTTCTGAAGAGCGCATCGACATCTCGCTGCCCGGCCGGGCCCGGGCCGCGGGCAGCAAGCATCCGCTCACCCTCGTGCGCGAAGAGGTCGAGGATGTCTTCATCGGCATGGGCTTCGACATCTTCGACGGCCCCGAGGTCGACGACGACTTCCACTGCTTCGAAGCCCTCAACATGCCCGCGGACCATCCGGCCCGCGACATGCAGGACACCTTCTACCTCGAGGGGGGGCGCCTGCTGCTGCGCACCCACACCTCCTCGGCGCA
>CAZYEA010000166.1:8156-10723 GCA_964646485.1 uncultured Acidobacteriota bacterium | reverse complement strand
CAGAACCTGGAACTCCGTGTAGAACCACTCGTCGCTCAGATTCGACTTGAAGTAAAGCCGCGCGCTCACCACCGAACCCGCGGGCTGGAAGGTGGTGTCGAACACGGGAAACTCATTCGAGGCGACGCAGCCGATAGGGTTGTGGAAGATCACACTTCCGGTCGCGCCCCCCTGGGCGAGCGCCCTCGCCATTTCGATGTTGGCGGAGGCGAAACGTCCCCCAGTCACCTGGATGAGGAGCGGGGCGCGCCCGATCGACAGCCCCTTCAGGCCGGGGCTCGCGACGACGTATGAGCCGTTCGGCAGGGAAACAGAATACGCCCCGTCCCTCGCGGTGCGGACGGTGAAGGATTGCCCGGTGGCCACGTTTACGAGGGTGAGGGGAATCCCTTCGATGCCCCGCAAATCCACAACCACGCGGCCCTTGACCCCACCTTGGGTAGCACCTGGAACCACCTGGGGGCAAAGCAGCACCGCCGCGAGAAACACCGCCACTCTGGATCTGCGACTCATACACTGCCCTCCCTCATTAGACCGTGGCGCAACGCCGCCTGGATTTGATTCTAGCGTTAGTCCCGGTTGCCGCGTCAAACCCTTCCCGACCCCCAAAAGACGAGGGCCTCAAGGCGTCTCCTGCAGATCGCGGATCAGTTCCCTTCGAGTCTCGATCCCAAGCTCCCGCGCGGCGCGATAGCGTCCGTTATCGGCCACCAGCCGGGCCGTCACGGATTCCTCCGCCAGAGCAGTCCGAAGCGCTTGAGCCGCCGGAAACTTCAAGTACTGGACCGCCGCCATCTTCTCCTCGTTGCTGAATCCGGAGTCGAAGACCGCGATCGACCTCGCCTCCCCCGCCTCGATGCCGATGCCGCCCTGGTCGAAGCCCCGGAAATAGTTGACCGCCTCCATTGCCTGAGCGTGCGGCAAGGCGGCGAGGTGTGGGATTTCGATGAAGAGCGTGGCCGAGAGCTCGCCGGGCCGGGGTATGAGGTTCTGGTAGGCGTCGATCTCGTTCTGGATCCTGGCGTCATGGACCAGCCGTTCCGTCCGCACCATCTCCTGGATCTGGAAGAGCACGGTTTGCCGGTTCTCGAACACCAGGCTGAGGTTCGGCCCGAGCTCGATTCGGCGATTCCGCTTGAGCGCGATGATCTCGGCGCGCATGCTTTCGCGAACCCGTTCGTACTGCGCGATATCCAGAAGGTCCGTCCGTTCGATCGGCTTCATGACCTAGGTGACACCCCTCAGCGCTCTTCCGGCATTCCGTAAGCCTCGCGCAGGAGCGTGATCGGGTGGATCGGCTTCCTTCCGCTTGCTTCCTGGATCTGCAGCGCGGACATGGAGCAGTCGGTTGAGAAGACGTCGGGCCTCGATGCGGCCATCTCATCCGCGGCTTTCCGCGCGAACCGCATGGAGATCTGGAAGTATTCCTTCTTGATCGCCCACGTCCCGTCCATGGCCGTGCATTTCTCGACCACGGTTACCGTCGTTCCAGGAATGGTCTGCAGGACATCGCGGGTTTTGAATCCCATGTTCTGGGCGCGGAGATGGCAGGGCATCTGATAGGACACCCGGCCGGGAGACCTGCCCGCGAAGTGAAGGTTCAAGGAGCCTTCGGCCTTCCGCATGGCCAGGTATTCGAAGATGTCCATCACCGCGGCGGCCATGCTCTTCGCCTCGTCGCCCGGAACCAGCAGCGGGTATTCGTTCTTGAGCACGTAGGAGCACGTGGGCTGGGGCACCACGATCTTCTCCCCTCGGACCACGGCGCCGCGCAGGGCGAGGAGGTTCTTCCGCGCGTTCTTCCGGGCCCCCTCGACGTCTCCGCCGTCGAGAAAAGGCATGCCGCAGCACACCTGCTCCGGACACCTGACCGCGCACTCGTTCTTCTCGAGCACTTGAACCACATCGCGGCCGACCTGGGGTTCGTTGTAGTTGACCGAGCAGGAGTAGAAGAGGGTGACGCTCGTCTTCGGCGAAGCGGGCCGGGTACCGCGCGCGTTCATCCAGCTTGCGAACGTCCGGCGATGGAAGCTCGGGAGGCGTCGTGACTTCTCGATTCCGAGGACCTTTTCCATGACCGCACGGTGCGGCGGGAACGCGTTCGCCCAGTTGGACACGGGCGCGAGGGCGCTGCCGATCGTGCCCACAAGATCCACATCCCCGAGCGCCCGATCCCTTCGGGTGACGCCCTCGGCTCGGGCCCGCGCGGCCTTGGCTCTAAGCATCAGCCTCGGAAAATCGATCCCCCAATGGTGGGGCGGGGTGTAGGGGCAGTGATTGAAACAAAGCTTGCACTGCCAGCACAGGTCGACCATCTTCCGATAGTCGGCCGTGGTGATCTTCCCCACGTCGCCGTCGTTTCCGTCGACACAGTGATCCAGCATGAAGTCGAAGGACGTGCACAGGCGATGGCAGCGGCGGCAGCCGTCACACAGCGAGGTCACGCGCTCGAGTTCCTTCTCGACCGCCTTCATGTCGTAGTACTTCGGATCCTCGAAGTCGAAGGTCATGGGCCCTCTTACGGAACCGCGACCTAGAGCTCCTTGAGCGCCTCGATCGCCTTGTTG
>CAZYEA010000166.1:0-8146 GCA_964646485.1 uncultured Acidobacteriota bacterium | reverse complement strand
GCCATCCCGGGGTACATCTGGGTGTACTCGTAGGTCTCGCTTTCCGCCGAGGCCTTCAGGTTCTCCTTCGTGCCCCCGATGGGCAGGTGCGTCGCGGGGTCGCCGACCTTCTTGAGGAAGTCGAGATGGCCGAAGGCGTGGCCGGTCTCGGCCTCCGAGGTGTCGCGGAACAGTCCCCCCACCTCTGGATATCTCTACTTCGCCCGGGTGGCCGACATCGAGGGCTAACGGCGATTCGCCTGGCTCTCGCCCGCGAAGGCGTCCTTGAGGTTCTGATGGGTCTTCGAGTCTTTGAGTTCCATGACTTGGTTTCCTTTGGGCGTTTTCTGGTTATTTCTTCAAGAGGGACGAGTTCGCGCAAAAAGAGATAATCCGCCCATGCTCACCGCGCTTGCCTGCCTGAACGACCTCATGTTCCTGTCGAAGATCATGGAGGCCACCAAGGCCCTGTCCATCCCTCTGCGCTCGCTCAAGAGCGCCGACGCCCTCGTGGCCGCCTGCCGCGAGTGCGACGAGCCGGTGGTCTTTCTCGATCTCGATGATCCGCGCCTCGACGCCATCGCCCTGGCCCGCGCGGTTCGGGCCGCCGAACCGAAGATCGAGGCGGCCATCTACGCCTTCGTCTCGCATGTGAACGAGGACCGGATCGAGGCGGCCGGCCCCGCCCAGTTCGATCAGATCTTCTCGCGCGGCCAGTTCGTACGCGTCCTGCCGGAGTTGCTCGGCCCTCACAAGCCGCGGTGACACCTCAGCCCTTCTTCGGCTCGCCCATGAGGACGAAGAACTCGACCTGAACCTTCTCGTCGTCCTCCGCGGACAGCTCACGCTCGACCGCGGCGGAATCGAAGGTGGTGATGGCCTCGATGAAGCTCTGCAGGTCGCCTTGAACCAGGACATCCGCCCGCGTCCAGACCACCGCGGCGGGCATGGGCACGCGATCCAGGAAATCCGCGAAGGAATCGATGAAGGCATCCCAGTTGTTCGCAAACTTCGCGGGAAAGTCGAAGGCCTCGGCGGCGGCGGCGAGGAAGGTCAGCTTGTCCTTGGCCCGATCGCCGGCGATCATGTGGAGGGAGAAGCCGGCGCCCTTCAGCTTCTGGACCACCTCGGCGGCCTTGCCGGTTTCGACCACATGGATGGACCGACCCCTCAGGCCCGGCAGCAGCTTCCCCAGATCGATCACATCCTCACCTCAATCGCATAAAGCGCGGTACGCCCGCGCGCGCCCGGCGGAATCCGACCGGACCCGGCCTCGCCGCCCTGAAGCATCCGCAAGGGTGAAACTCTCAGGCGGACCGGAGCGGGCTTCATCGGGGCAAGTTTAAACTCCCCGTCCACTAAACCCGCCTTCTGAAGGCGCGCGCCCTGGGAGTCTTCGATGCCCGAACCGAATGTTGATCTCGCCCTCGAGGGCCCGCTTGCCATCGTTACGGTGAACCGGCCCGAGAAGCGAAACGCCCTCGACCTGCCCACCGTCGAGGAGTTCCATCTGGCCCTCGAGGGCATCGCCCGCGCGCGGTGCCTCGCCTTCATCGTGACCGGCGCGGGCGAGAAGTCGTTCGTGGCCGGCGCGGACATCAATGCCATCAAGGCCAGGCGCCGCGACGATGCCCTCGCCGGCATCAACTCCCGCCTCATGTCGGCCATCGAGAATCACGCGGCGATAGCGATCGCCGCCGTGAACGGATTCGCGATGGGCGGAGGGTGCGAGCTCGCCCTCGCCTGTGATCTGAGGATCGCTTCCGAGAACGCCCTTTTCGGCCTCCCGGAGCCGATCCTCGGCATCATTCCCGCAGCGGGCGGCACCCAGCGCCTTCCGCGGATCGTGGGCCTGGGGCGCGCCAAGGAGATGATCCTGACCGGCGCGAAATGGGATGCGAAAAGGGCCCTCGAATTCGGGCTGGTCAGCGAGGTCGTGCCGAGCGCGGAGCTGATGAGCGCGGCCCGGGCCATGGCCGGCCGCGTCATCGCCCAGGGGCCGATCGCCATTCGGCTGGCCAAGAGAGCGCTGAACGCATCGGCGAACATGCCTCTTCAGGCCGGGCTCGAATTCGAGTCGATGATCCAGGCCGTGACCTTCGAGTCGAAGGACAAGCTCGAGGGCGCCTCCGCGTTCCTGGAAAAGCGGAAGCCCCGCTTCACGGGAGAGTAGCCGCGGCTAGATCTTCCGGAGGCGGACGTTCGCGATCCGGTGGTCTTTGGCTTTCTCCAGGATCAGCTGGGCGCGTTCGCGGGTCGGCAGGACGTTCTCGTGCAGGTTGAGGCCGTTGATTTCGCGCCAGATCCTTTGCGCCTCGGCCCGCGCTTCCTCATCGCTCAGGTTCGCGTACTTGTGAAAGTAGGAGGCGGGGTTCGAGAAGACGGTGCCGCGCAAGGACAGAAACCGCTCCACGTACCAGCGTTCGATGTCGCCTTCAAAAGCGTCGATGTAGACGGAGAAGTCGAAGAAATCCGAGACGAAGGAACGGGTGGGCTTCCCCGCCACCTGGGCCGCGGTCTGCAGGACGTTCAGACCTTCGACGATCAGGATGTTCGGCGCGTGCACGCTTTGAACCCGGTCGGTAACGATGTCGTAGGCGACGTGCGAATAGAGCGGGGCTTCGACGTGCGGCTCGCCCGCCTTCACCGCGAGCATGAACTCGATGAGCCGCTTGACGTCGTAGCTCTCGGGGAACCCCTTGCGGCCCATGAGGTCGCGCTCGAGAAGGACGCGGTTCGGGAAGATGAAACCGTCGGTGGTGACGAGGTCGACCTTCGGGTGATTCGGCCAGCGGGCGAGGAGGGCCTGGAGCACGCGCGCGGTCGTGCTCTTCCCGACCGCCACGCTCCCCGCGATGCCGATGATGAAAGGCACGTGCGCCGCGGTGTTTCCGAGGAAGGTATCCGTGACCAGACCCAGCTGCTGGGAAGCCAGGACGTAGAGATTGAGAAGCCTCGAGAGCGGCAGGTAGATGTCGCGGACTTCGTCCAGATCCAGCCGTTCATTGAGGCCGCGCAGGGCCTGAAGGTCGCTCTCGTCCAGGGTCAGGGGGGTCTTGCCGCGCAGCGGCGCCCACTCGTCGCGGGTGAAAGAGAGATATCGCGACAGGCTCATCTCCGTCCCTTCTCGTAGTCTTCGCTGATCCAGGCGGGGGGATCGGGCGCGCCCGTGCGCGGACGGCCCATCGCCTGCTCCCAGTGATGCATCCAGGAAATTCCCCACCGGCCCACATAGGTGTCGGCGGAACCGTAGGCCGGGTCCTCCAGGGCGCGGGAGAGAGGCACGAAGGTGTAGTGCCGCGCTCGCATTCGCTCGAAAAGCCGGCCCGCGTGGTCGGCGTTGAGCTCGTTCGCATGCAGAAGGAGGACGTGGCGGATGGCCCGGCCGAACAGTTCCTGGGACAAGCCCTCGGCGAAGGTGAAGACCGCCTCCATGTAGGTGAGGTAGGCCTCGGCGATGCGACGCGCCCGTTCGGGATCGCCCGCCTTGAGGGCGCTCGCGTAGACCGCGGCGAAGATGTAGTCGTCGTTATCGATGGTCACCGGCGCCACCGTGTAGCCGCGGGAGCCGAGCCAGGCCTCGAAAGCGCGGCGCTTCTCGAGTTGGAGCCCCACATGCAGAAAGGGATGGCGGAAGTAGCGCAATCTCTGCCCCTGGCTTCCGAGGAGGGCGGTGGTGGCAGGCTCGCCGCGGACGACGTCGGCTTCGAACTCCTCGATGGCCACGTCGTTCAGGCTGCGATGGGAATAGGTGTGATTCCCGAGCTCGAATCCCCGGGCCGTCCAGCGTCGCAGCAGGCCCACGCGAGCGTCCAGTTCGGAAAGGCTCTCGCCCGGCACCGTGAGTTTGCCTTCGTTGACGAAGCCGATGACCGGCACCTGGTGAGAGGTGAAGTTCAACAGCAGGCGGTCGGTGAAGACCGCGAGCGAGGCGGGGTCCCCTTTCGCGACGCTCACCGCAGGAAGGTCGTCGAAGGTGATCGCGACCTCGCGCGCGGATGCCCCCGGCGCGGCGACCGGCTGGGCTTCTCCCTCGCGCGACCACACGAGTCCCGCGAGTCCGAGTGCCGCGCCCAGGGCGAGACCGAGAATCGGGCGCGCGTTCACTCGAACCGGTCCACAAGGGGGATCGTGCGCGCGAGCCCGGGCGCCCGACGATGCTTCGTGGCCTGCTCGAAAGCGAACGCGTACTTGATCAGCGCGGCCTCGGACCAGGCCGGGCCCATGAGGGTCATGCCCACCGGCAGGCCGGAAATGAAGCCCGCCGGAACCGTGATCGCGGGATACCCAGCGACCGCTGGAGGCTGAGAGCTCGAGACGCCGCTGAACGAGTCTCCATTCACGAGGTCGATGAGCCACGCGGGGCCGCCGGTGGGCGCCAGGATCGCGTCGAGCCGGTCCCGGGCGAGCGCCTTGTCGATGCCGTCCTCACGCGAGGCCTTGAGATTCTTCGCGAGCGCGTCCTTGTACTCCTTCGAATCCAGGCCACCCTTCTTCACCGCTTGCAGGAAGATCTCCTGGCCGAAATACGGCATCGACTCGGCGCGGTGCTCATCGTTGAAGCGGATCACGTCTTCCATGGTCCTCATGCCGAGGCCGGGATCGAGGGTGGCAAGGAAGGCGTTGAGGTCGGCCTTGAACTCGTAGAGGAGAACCTCGAACTCGCTGTCGCCGTATTCCTGCCCCGGGGGAAGGTCGCAATCGTCGATCATGACGGCGCCCGCGTCCTTCATGGCCGCGATGACGCCCTCCATAACCTTGTCGACCCGCGCGTCCTTGCCGAAAAACTTCCGGCCGATCCCGATCCGAGCCCCCTTGAGCCCGGCCTGGTCGAGGGCCGAGGTGTAGTCCGCGGCTCCGCGGCCCGAACTCGCCACGGTGGCGCGGTCGAGCGGATCGACGCCGGTCATGGCGGTGAGCAGAGCCGCCGCGTCGGCAACCGTGCGCGCCATCGGCCCGGCGGTGTCCTGCGAGTGCGCGATGGGAATGATTCCGGTACGGCTCACCAGACCCAGGGTGGGCTTGATCCCGACCAGGCCGTTGCCCGAAGACGGGCACACGATGGAACCGTCGGTCTCGCTCCCGACCGCGGCCACGCAGAGGTTCGCCGAGGTCGCAGCCCCGGAACCCGAGCTCGACCCGCACGGGTTGCGATCGAGCGCGTACGGATTGCGACACTGCCCGCCCCGGCCGCTCCAGCCGCTGCTGCTCTTCGTGGAGCGGAAGTTCGCCCACTCGGAGAGGTTCGTCTTGCCCAGGATCACCGCCCCGGCGGTGCGCAGACGCTCGGCCACAAAGGCGTCGCGGCGCGCCCGGTGCCGGGCCAGGGCCAGCGACCCGGCACTGGTGACCATCCGATCGCCGGTCTCGATGTTGTCCTTGAGCAGGAGGGGCAGGCCATGAAGCGGCCCACGCACCGCTCCCGCTTTGCGCTCTTCATCGAGAGCGGCGGCGATCTTCAGAGCCTCGGGGTTGGTCTCGATCACGCTTCGCAGCCCGGCAGGGCCTCGATCGACCGCCGCAATGCGGTCCAGATAGGCCTTGGTGAGGGCGGTCGCGGTCAACTCGCCTTTGGTCATGCGGCGGCCCAGATCCTGAACTGTCGCCTCTTCGAAGGCGAAGCGAGCAGGCGTCGCGGCCCGAGGCCCCGGGCGTCTCGTTGGGGCGGGCGAAGGCGGAAGGCCCGGCTGAACCAGAGCCGCCGCCCCGACCTTCAGGAAGTCGCGCCGGATCGTGGTCACTTCTGCTCTCCCATCGCCTTTTTGAGAGCGACGATGGTCTGCTCCACTCGACGGTCGACAATCTTGCGCGCATTCGCCTGGGTCGTGGACAGCGGCGAGAGCTTCACTCCGTTGATGGAGTCATTGCCCCGGGCCGCGCGCTGAGTGAGACGGATGGAGAGGGGGTCCACGAGCGCCATCATCGAACTGATCGCGTAGTCGTCATGAAGGCCTTCGTCCACCTGCCTGATCCCGAGGGACGACTCGATCCAGTCCTGAAGGGCCGGGTACTGGTAGTACTCAGGGATGTAATAGATGTGAGTGCCCGCACCGAGGGCCGACCATTTCGCGGTGAGGGTTTCCGCCACCTTCTTCATGCCCGCCTGATTGCCGCCGGAATCGCCGATGAAGACGATGGTCTTGAAACCGTTCGCCTTCAGCGAGGAGGCCACATCGGTCAGGAGCGCTTCGAACGTCGCCGCGGTGAGGCTGATCGCGCCCGGGTACTTCATGTGCCCGCTCGGCGGGTCAATGTCGCCCTCGGGCACGAACTGGATGATCGACGAAACCAGGGCGTTGCCAAGCCTGCGCGCGAGGGCTTCGGTGGTCGCGCGCAGGACGATGTTGTGCTTGGCGGAGACGAGATAGGGCCCGTTCTGCTCCAGGCCGCCGGTGGCCACGATGACCGTGTCCTTGCCCGCTCTCATGGCATCGCGGATCTCCATCCAGGTCATCTCTTCCATGAACACCGTATCCACCGAGTCGATGGGCCGCGGCGAATTCGGGTCGGGCGAGCCCGCGGTGGCGCTTGCTCCAGGCACGACGCGCGTCGGGGTCTGGGGCTCGCCGTAGCCCCGGATCGAGAGCAGGCTGAGAGGAACGACGAGCAGCGTCGCGGTGAGCTTCATTTCGAGTCTCCGGGGTCTGGGAAGATCGCCCGCCCGATTTGCGGCGGCCGTTTTTGGGCAGCGGGATCTTAGCCCGGCCTCTGTTCTCCAGAAGCGCCTGGCTATCGCGCGTCCCCCTTGCGATAACGTCTCGCCTTCGAATGAAACTCCGCCCTTTCCTCCTGGTCCTCCTCGGAGGCTTCGCCGCGATCGCCGAGGCACAGCCGGATTCGCGATCCCCTGCGGCGGCGCCCGGTTCGAGGGACTGGAAGCGCCGATTCGAGAACACCTTCGCGTTCGTGGCCAACCCTCTCGGCATTCAAGACGCCTTCGAGGTCTCCTGGACGAAGTCCATCAATCGCAGTGACGCGCTGCTCTTCAAGGACGCCCACGTCGCCGTGGGACTCGTGAGCAAGCTGACTCCCGCCTTCGAGCGCGTCGGGGCCTGGTTTGAATATGCACCGCTCTCCGTTCTCGATCTCCGGGTGGGGGTCGAACCCGTGTACTACTTCGGCACCTACAAGGCCTTTCTTCCTTTCGAGAGCGCCTCCGCCCGCTTCGACGACGACCTCATCGAGGCGCGGGTCGAGGAAGCGGCCTCGGGATTCGCCGGACGCGTCTACCTCTCGCCCACTCTCAAGGCTCGCTTCGGAGCGGTGGTCGCGCGGGTCAAGGCCGAGGTGGGCTGGTGGAAGGCGCAGAAGAAGGGCGAACCGTTCTTCTATGAGCCGGCCTGGGACACCCTCATCAAGGCCTCGGGTTCCCGCGTTCTCACCGTGGAGGCACTGGCCCTGCGGGAGTTGAAGCTCGGCGGAGAGAAGACCCTGCTCCTGGGGCCGGTCTACGACCTGACCACGGTCACCGACGCCTCGAGCAATCGCAAGCAGGATATCGGCCTGCTCATCGTGGGCTCGAAATCGGGCTCTTTCCACGCCCTCAAGGACCCGACCCTGGCGGTGAAGGCCTACTACTTCCTCGAAGATCCGTGGCGGCGACACCAGGCCGCCCTGCAGGTCGCGTTGGTGTTCGGACTCTAGAAGACGCTGACCTTCAGGTACTTCTTCGGATTGGCCTTGAGGTCGACGAGCAGGTTCTTCATCTCGAGCGAGGTCGCGTTCACGCTCTCCAGAGTCTTGTTGAGGTTCGTGTAGAGCACCTCGTCGGTCGACAGTTTTCCGAGCGTCCCCTCCCCGCGCTGGATCCGACCCAGAACGGCATCGAGCGCCTTGGTGGAGGACTCGACCGTGTTCGCGGTTCGCTCGGCCGAGGCGCTCAGGGTGTCGAGGCGCTTCATGGCCCGGTCGATCTCATCCCGCGAGGTGGCCTTGGAGACGTTGTCGGCGGCGGTTCGCATCGAGGCGGTCAGGGACTTCAGTTCCTTCTGCTGTTCGGCCGCGATCGAGGACAGCCGCTTCAGCAGCTGGTCGAGTTCCTTGACGCTCGAGTGGGTGTCCGCGATCATCGGGTCCGAGAGAAGTTCCTGCACGCGGGTCAGGGTCTTTTTTCCCTGGGTGGCGATGTCGTCGGCCTGGTCCTGGATGCTCGGCGGGACCGCGCCCG
>CAZYEA010000165.1:7168-10839 GCA_964646485.1 uncultured Acidobacteriota bacterium | reverse complement strand
GATGTCGCCCAGGGGGTCGTTCCGGTAGGGGCGCTTGCGGCCTTCGAGGGCCACGCTCGTGTCGAGGCCGGTGAGCTGCCGGCAAGCGACGGAGTTGGAGAGGTCGGTGGCGGATAGGCTCAGGCCGGTATCGGTCTTGCGCACCCGGGGAGGTTAGGGCAGGGGTGGGCGGGTTGGGGTCCTTCTTTTCGGGCACGCCGATTCAAGGGAGGCGGGCCGGACGCGGCCCATGCCCGGGTGTTTGCGTGAGCCGCCGGTCAGGCAGCCTTGAAACTCAGGCGGACGCCGAGCGACCTGGCCACACGTAGGACGGTGGCGAGTTCGGGGTTCCCGGCCGGCGAGAGGGATCTGTAGAGCGACTCGCGCGTCACCCCCGCCTCTTTCGCCACCCTCGTCATTCCGCGGGCGCGGGCGACGTCGCCGAGGGCCTTGGCGAGGAAGGCCACGTCGCCAGGGGCCTGGTCGACGCACGCTTCCAGGTAGGCGGCGCGGTGGCGAGCCGTCTTGAGGTAATCAGCGACGTCAAACAAGGTGGTCCTAGGGCGGCGGTTCTTCATCGCGCTTCTCTTCCCGGATGCTGGCTGCGAGTTCGTGGGCTTTGGCAATGTCTCTCTCCTGCGTTGACTTGTCGCCTCCCGCCAATAGGAAGATGACTCCGGATCCGGTTCGGGTGAAATACACGCGATAGCCCGGGCCGGCATGAATCCTCAGCTCCCAAACGCTACCGCCCACGCTCCGCGCGTCGCCGAGGTGGCCGTACTCCAGCCGGCTCAGTCGGGCCAGGATTTGCCCCCGGGCTTTGACGTCGCGGATGGTGAGCAGCCACCGCTCGAACCGTTGCGTCTTGCGGATGATGAACGGACCCGACTGTAGCATAAAAGCTACGCTCTCTCCTGTAGGTATGGGCGGTGCTGGGAGAGGGGGGGCATCGTTACATCAACATGGGTCGGCGCGGGTCCAATTGGTTGTGGGGTTCTCGGCCATGGCCAAAGAATTTCCACGGCAGGGGAGCAAGGCGCCCCTTCGGACCGCTGCCCATACGTCTGTGACGTATAGTGCGCCGGTAGTCACGTTCGTCAAAGTCGCCCCCGTTTTCCAGCCTGTTTGCAGCTATCTACGGGAAAAAACGAGGTCGAGAGCATTTCCACGAATGTGCTCCGACGGATCAGGGAGGATCTTGAGAATGGCTAAGGCAAGACGGGACCTGGGTGCAGAGATCCTCGACGGAATCCGCCAGATCAAGGCCGGCAAGACCGGACGGATCATGACCGTTCCATCGGTGGCATCGGTGCGCGAGAAGATCGGGCTATCGCAATCGCAGTTCGCGAAGTTGATGGGGGTTTCGGTGCGGACCTTGCAGGAATGGGAGCAGGGGCGGCGCGCGCCCTCGGGTCCGGCCAGGACGCTGCTGCTCGTGGCCTCGCGGAATCCGCGGGCCCTGCTGGACATCGCGGCCTAAACGTCGAGCCGAACCTCTCTCTTCCCGAACCGCGCCACCAGCTTCAACTCGCCGCCGAGGGCCTTGATGTAGCGCCGAAGGTTGGACACCCGGCGGTCGTCGCGCGTCTCGAACATCGACACGTGCCCCTGCCCCACCTTCATCGCTGTGGCCACTTCGGCCTGGGTCTTTCCGGCCATCTCGCGTACCGCCCGCAGGCTCATCTCATACGCCTCGTCCTCAGCCCGCAGTTCCGCCTTGGCGGCGCGGGCGATCTCCGCGCGCCGCGCGGGGGACGCCTTGTGCTTGAGGTCGGCAAATCGTAGCGTCTTCATGCTTTCTCCTGCAGGTACTCTTCCCAAAGAGCCTCGGCCCTCTTGATCATCTCCTCGTAGAACCTCTTTCGGCCCGTCTTGTCCGCGCCGAGCAGCAGTACGGCCTGCCGTTTCGGATCGAATGCGTAGAACACCCGAATCGGCCGCCCTCCGGACTGAATGCGCAACTCTCGAAGAGGGTAGCGGCTTCCCAGGATGTCGCTGCAGCGTGGAAAG
The DNA here is from genome assembly GCA_964646485.1 of uncultured Acidobacteriota bacterium. Taxonomy (GTDB): domain Bacteria; phylum Acidobacteriota; class Vicinamibacteria; order Fen-336; family JAGNNV01; genus JAGNNV01. Next base: position 8,850 of record CAZYEA010000165.1, on the reverse strand, counting down.
CCGAGGGAGACGCCCTTCTCTTCGAGCTGCGTCACCGCCGAATAGACAGACTCTTGTACGGATTGGGCGAGGTTCTCGTACCAGACCTTGAAGGCAACGGTGACGAGGACTTCGACCCTGACGAATATACGCTACAGTGGATATACCGTCAAAGCGATTGCGTGCTCGAACGAAGACTAGTTCCTGGTCACGTTCCGAGGCTACGAGAGTGGACTGCTTGGGGTCCCATTGCGGCGCGTTCGCGAGATTGCTTCATCTATAGGGCGGAGGCGGAGGAGCAGCGCCGCGAAGATCGGAGTGAGCGAGGAACAGGATAGATCGGGAACCTCGACCGCCCGGCCGGCGTCATCCCGGCAAGGAGACCCATGCTTCGACCCTCGCGCCTCGCCGCCCTCTGTGTTCTCGCCCTTCCGTTCGCCTTCAGCTCCCCTGTTCTCGCCGCCACGGAGGACGACTTCGTCGCCTGGGCGCGGCAGCGCCTGCGGCCCATCGACGCCTCCGGCGCGGCGTTTCGGGCCCTCGATCCTCGGATCCGGGAGGCCCGGCTCATCGGCATGGGGGAGAGCGTTCATGAAACCGAACCCTTCCTATCCTTCCGCGTCCAGTTCCTGAAAGATCTGATTCGACGCGAGCGGGTCACCGCCCTCGCCTTCGAATCCGGTCTCGCCGAGGCGATCGCCCTCGACGCATACGTGCAGGGGAGCGCCGCGACTGTCGACCTTCCCGCCGCCCTGCCCGGAGGCTTCGCGCATCTTCGCGGGATTCGCGAGTTCATCGAGTGGCTGCGCGCGTGGAATCGGGGCGAGGGACGGAAGAGACCGGTCCACCTCTATGGCGCCGACGTGCCCGGGCGGCAGGCCAGCATGCTGCCCGGCCTCGACCGTCTCGAAGAGCTCACCTCCGGGCAGGCGGAGATCAAGGCTCGCATCGACGCCGTCCGTCCCCTTGCCGCGAAGGTGGCCGCCCCCTGGTGGCGTCCCGCGCAGGAGAAGTACGACGCTCTCTCCGCCACGGAGAAGGGCGAGCTGCAAAGTGCTGCGGCGCGTCTGGTCGAGGACGTGAACCGGATCGTCGTGGGCGCTGACGACCGGTCGGAGTGGACGCGGCGGGTGGCCCTCGCGATTTCGCAGTCGGAGGCGATGTCGCGGCTGGGGCAGTTTTCGCCCACCGTGCCGCGGGATCTGGCCATGGCCGACAATCTGATGTGGATCCTCGGGCGGCTCGGGCGCGGGGAGCGGCTGGTGTACTGGGCTCACAACGCTCACGTGCAGAAGACGGAAGTGACCGGGCCGGCGCTTCCGGCGGGTCGTTATCGCGGGACGGGCTTCCGGCTACACGAGCGGCTGGGGCGGGCGTACGTCGCGGTCGGCACTGCCTACGGCGGGCCGTCGCGCGATGGGGGTGCCGCTCTTGTTTCCGGCAGCGTCGATGCCGCACTCGCGCGGGTGTCGTCTGCGGGGGCGTTCCTGCTTTCGCTCGGCGGTTCGTCGAAGGCGGCGCCGTCGGCCGCGGTGCACGCGTGGCTTTCCGAGGAGCGACCGATGAGATTTCAGGCGCTGCATCTGCTCGTGCCCCTGGGGACGGCGTTCGACGCGGTGGCTTACTTCGATCGCGCGGAGCCCGCAGCGGTGGTGGGGAAGTAGAACCCGAACGGACCTGATCTGACTCGGACTGGTCGCATC
>CAZYEA010000165.1:0-7068 GCA_964646485.1 uncultured Acidobacteriota bacterium | reverse complement strand
GGTGGTGGGGAAGTAGAACCCGAACGGACCTGATCTGACTCGGACTGGTCGCATCCTGGCGTGCCTGGGTTTGACGTCGCCGATTATTTGTTACTACACTAATGCCGGGCGCGCGTCTTGTCTGGGACGAAGCCAAGCGGCAAGCGAATCTCGCGAAGCACGGCCTCGATTTCGCGGATGCGGCGTGGGTGCTGGACAGCGACATTCGATATGACGTCCCTCGGGTTCGCCATGGCGAACACCGGGTTGAGTCGTTTGCCTACGTGTATGGGCAACTGAGAGTGCTGATGGTCGTGCATGTGCCGGGCGCGCCGGCGCGGATCGTGAGTTTTCGAGCGGCCAGCGCCGTTGAAAGAAGGAAGTACCATGAGTGGCTTGAGACGGAGTACGAAGAGACGCCCTGAGATAGCGAAGATCCTGAAGGTCATAAGGAACCCTCCGCCGGGCGGCGACTTCGTGTGGGACGGGAAGAACGAGGATGAGCGGCCGGTCACACCGGAGGAGTGGGATGCGGCGCGCGCCCATAACCGCCGTAGGCGCGGCCGGCCCGCCGGCAGCAGCAAAGTCTCAACCACCATCCGCTTCGACGCCGACGTCGTCGCGAAGTTTCGCGCGCGCGGTCGGGGATGGCAGTCGCGGATGAACGCGGCCCTGCGGGAGTGGCTGCAGACGAACGACCGACGCCTCTAGCGCGAGTCTGAAGGCCACCCTCCCACGGCGTGGCCCGACGCTATTTGTCCTTTCCCGCCAGCATCGCCCGCATGAAATCTATGGGCAGCGGGAAGACGATGGTCGAGTTCTTCTCGGCCGCGATCTCGGTGAGCGTCTGCAGATAGCGCAGATGGATGGCCACCGGTTCCTCGGCCAGGGCCTGGGCGGCCTGGGTGAGTTGCTTGCTGGCCTCGAACTCGCCCGAGGCGTGGATCACTTTCGCCCGCTTCTCACGCTCGGCCTCAGCCTGCTTGGCCATGGCGCGCTGCATCTCCTGGGGCAGGTCCACCGCTTTTACCGCCACCTGGGTCACCTTCACCCCCCAGGGGTCCGTGTGCTGGTCGATCACGACCTGCAGGGCGTTCCCCAGGCGATCGCGCTCGGAGAGCAGCTCGTCGAGATGGGCCTGGCCGAGGATGCTGCGCAGTGTGGTCTGCGCCTCCTGGCTCGTCGCATAAAGGAAGTTCTCGACCTGAACCACCGCGCTTATCGGATCCACCACGCGGAAATAGACGACCGCGTTCACCTTCACGGTGACGTTGTCCTTGGTGATCACGTCCTGGGGCGGCACGTCCAGCACTACCGTGCGCAAGCTCACCCGCACCATCCGGTCCACCGGAAAGGCCACGATCACGAGGCCGGGCCCTTTGGGCTTGGGCAGGAGCTTGCCGAGACGGAACACCACGCCGCGCTCGTACTCGTTCAGCACCTTGACCGAGAGCAACAACCACAACACCACGGCTCCCACAACGACGATGATCGGACCCATCACTTCTCCTTACGGACTCTCAGTTGGAGTCCTTGCATTGAAACGATTCGGAGCGGCTCTCCACGGGCCACCCGCTCCTCGGCCAGGGCCTGCCAGCGCTCGCCCTGCACTCTCACCCAGCCGGAGGGGTCGAGGTCGGAATCCGCGATGGCGGACCGGCCGACCAGTGCTTCCACTCCGGTGACCGGCATTCGCCGCTGGGCCTCGATCACCATCCGCACGAGCAGAGTCGTCCCCACGGCCATCACCAGCACCGCGGGAAGCAGCGTCCAGGGATCGATTCGCAGCTCTGGAAGCGGCGAGTCGATGAGCATCATGGCGCCGAGGACCATGGCCACGATCCCGGAGACGGTGAGGAGCCCGTAAGAGGCGACCTTCACCTCGGCCGCGAAGAGGGCGACCGCGAGCAGGATCAGCAGCACGCCGGCCCAGTTGATCGGGATGATCTGGCTCGCGAAGAGGAACAGGATCAGGCAGAGGACCCCGAGGATGCCCGGGAACAGGGCCCCGGGATGGCTGATCTCGGCGCCGATGCCGGCGAGAGCGCCGAGCAGGAGGAGGAAGAGCATCTCGGGATGGGCGATGGCCGACAAGACCTGCTGGCGCCATTCCATGCGAATGGCCACCGTCTTCTGTCCGGAAAGGGCGAGACGCACCGTCTTTCCGTCGAAGCGCCTGACCTCGCGGCCATCGAGTTTGTTCACGAGATCGGCCACGTCGTCGGCCACGAGGTCGATGAGCTTCAAATCGAGCGCCTCCTTCTCCGTGAAGGACTTGCTCTCGACCACGGCCTTCTCCGCCATCTCCACGTTGCGCCCACGGCGCTCGGCCTTGCTTCGAATGTAGGCGGCCGCGTCCGAGGTCACCTTCTTCGACATCACCTCGTCCATCTGACCCAGGCCGGCGACGGGGTGCGCGGCCCCGAGGTTCGTCCCCGGCGCCATCGCCGCGATGTCGGCCGCGACCGTGATGATGAAACCCGCGGAGGCGGCCCGGGCGCCCGATGGGCCGACGAACACCGCCACCGGCGTTTTGCTGTTGAGCATCTTGTCGACGATCTGGCGCATGGCGCTGTCGAGGCCGCCCGGGGTGTCCATCCGCAGGATCAGAAGCGGAGCCCCTGAGGCATCAGCCTTGTCGATGGCCTGGATGAGGTGGGCGGCGGTGACCGCGTGCACCACGCCCTCGAGGTCGACCACGGGAATGTCGGCGCGGGCGGACGGCGCCGCGAGTGCGACCGCGAGAGCCAGAATTCCTCGAAAGAGGCTCATGGCTAATGGTAGGCCCATTGATGGACCAATGCGAATGATCCATTTGTCCGGCGCGCGCGGCCCGGGGCCGACCGCGCTGTTCGCTACGGGCGCCGAAGGCGAAACGCCCGCCGCGTCAGTCGGATACGGTCTTCAGGGTGGCCGAGGTGGTGCCGGCGGGAAGGGTGAGGGTGCAGCTCGCGGAGGTTCCGAAGAGAACGCCCGTTCCCACTCCCGAGCAGGCTCCTTCCCATCCCGCGAAATAGGTGGGGCAGACGAAGAGGCGCGTCCCCACCGTGGGGAACGGCGTGCCCGAGAAGGAGAGGGTCACCGTGCTTCCCGCGGCGAAGGTTGCCGAGCACGTTCCACCCGTCGGAGTGCAGTCGAGCCCGCCCGGCCCGATCAGATGCGGAAGCGCGCAGTATGAGCCCGTGACCGCGAGGTTCAGGATCGCGGGCTCGTCGAGGCCGGAGTTGAGAACGAAGGTGCGGCGCACCACGGTTCCCGCCTGATCGTCGACCGTGACCACCACCGTGTAAACGCCCGGCGCCTGGTACGTGCGATAGAAGCGGCAATCGCCGCAGACGTGGCCGTCGACCTCACCGCCCGCGCCCCAGTCGATCCGGACTCGCGGATTGCCGGCGCTGCCGCGATACTCGACCCAGGCTTCGAGTTGCTCGCCGAACAGGGTCTGGTAGACGCCTCCTGGGTTTGCGTATTGACGAAGGATGGAGGCGCCGGTTCTTGGATCCTGCCGATCCAGCCGGACGTTGAAGATCTCGAGATCGCCCGGACCCGTCTTGACGTCTCCCACCGCGGACGCACCGGCGATGCCGTTCGGGCCGCTCAGGCCGGCGGGAATAGAAGCGCCCGTCGGCATCTCGGGGCTGCGTGCGCAGGAAAGCAACGCAAACGGGACGGCAAGAATGACAGCGGGGAAATTCTTCATGGGCGCCCTCCATGGTCTGCCGGAAAGAGAGGCAAACCAGCTTCGAAATGACGGTAACCCAATCGAACCTGAGGACGCAAGTCGAGCGTCCGGGTCGCATCCTGAACGCGGGTAGAGTCGCGACATGAACCCCGATATCCCGGTTCGCTGGCGCAGAGGGGCTCTCGCCTTCGTCCTCGTCGCCCTCGTCAATGGATGTTCGAAGGAGGGGGCGCCCGCGGCCCGGCCCTCGGCCACCCCGCACCCTCTCGCCGATGACATGGCGAGCGGAAACGCGCGGCCGGCTTCCCAGGTCGCCCCAGACCCTGTCGCCCTCGCGCGCTTCAAGGAGGACCTGAAGCAGCTCGGTCCCACGCGTGAAGTCTTCGCGAGGCATCTGCCCGCCCTCGGCGCCCGCCCGCTTCTCGATGTGCTCGAGGTGGCAAACCCCGCCTGCCACGCCGAGGCGCACGAGCTGGGACGCGCGCTCATGGCGCTGCGGAAGGACATCGGGGTGGCGCTCCGCGAATGCGGCACCGGGTGCACTTCCGCCTGCATGCACGGCGCGGTGGGCGAGGCCTTCGGCGGCTCCGACATTCCCACCATCACCGCCCAGATGGACGCCTTCTGCAAGACCGGCGTGATGCGCGAGCTACATCCGGCCGGAAACTGCGCGCACGGCATCGGGCACGCGCTCATGTTCGCGGCGAATCGCGATGTCGATACGGCGCTCAAGGCCTGCCTCGGCTTCGACCAGCAGGGGATGCGCTACTACTGCGCCACCGGGGTGTACATGGAGCTGCTCTTGAACCCGAAGGCCCCGACCTATTCGCGCGGCTCGCACGAGCCGTGCCTCGCTCACCCGGAAGTGTCTTCGGCCTGTTACCGCTATCGCGCGCGGACCCTCGTCACCGAGCTCGGCGGAGTCGAGGCTCTTCGCAAGTCGTGTCTCGCTCAGAAGGGCGCGCTTCGGCAGGGTTGCTTCCATGGCCTCGGCTCGGTGCTTCTGGCCTCCCTTACCGACGACCCAAGTATTTTGGGCCGCTACTGCTCGACCGAACGGGAAGTCGATCGCGTGCTCTGCGTCGAAGGAGCGATGGAGAAGCAGGCCGACTTCAACCCTGGGGTCGCCCGCTCGATCTGCGCCAAACAGCCCGGCGAGATTCGTCGCGCGTGCGAGGCTTCGGTCGAGCACGGGATGTACAGCGTCTCCAAGCCGACCATGGCGCTCTACGCGTCCGGAGGCAGGTAGAGGGGGCGGCGCGCAGCGGCCCTCCGAATGAAGGCCGGTCGCGCCTAGACTTCGCCTCCAGAATGTCCGATCCGCAGCTCGTCTGCCCGGGGACCCCCCGCACCGCGCCCGAAGGCGGGAGCGGGAGCGGCCCCGCACGACGGTTCGAGCTTCCTCCCGATCTTCTCAAGCAGGCGTCGAGCCGGATCTCGATCACCGCGGGAGTGATCTCCGTGACTTACTTCGTGGCCTGGATGCTCGGGCGCGCGATCACTCCCGAGGTGATGGACGGCTCCGCGCGCTGGACCGATTTCGACGGACGGGACCTCATCTCGGTCGGCAGCATCGCCCTCTCTCTCGCCTTGTGGCGCCACGCCCGGAAGATCGATTGCGATCCGCACCAGATGCTCGACCTCGCGCTTGCCTACATGGTGACGATCTCCCTCGGCCTCGGGCTCATGACCCACTGGATGAAGCCGCCCCAGAACATGCCGCTCATGCCCATGCTGAGCTGGATCGGGCCCATCGTCCTCATCTTCGCGGCCATCGTGCCGAGCACGCCGGGCAAGACGCTCGTGGCCGCTCTCCTTGCCGTCTCCATGAATCCCCTGGCCATGCTCATCGCCAGAAGCCGCGGAGTCTGGGACGGCTCGTGGACGATCGCGTTGCTGATGCACTATCCGGACTACCTCCTGGTGCCGATCGCGGTGGTGATGTCGCGGGTGGTGATGGGTCTTCGCGAACAGGTGGCGACGGCGCGCGAAATGGGGAGCTATCAGCTGGGTGAGCGGATCGGGGCGGGAGCGATGGGCGAGGTCTATCGCGCGAAGCATCGGATGTTCGCCCGGCCCGCCGCGATCAAGCTGATCCGGCCCGACGCGGTGGCGCCCGGCGACGTGGCCGCGGCGATGCGCGCGGTGAAGCGCTTCCGGCGCGAGGCCGAGGCCGCGGCGCAACTGCGCTCGCCCCACACCGTGGCCCTGTACGACTTCGGCGTCACCAGCGACCAGACCCTGTACTTCGTGATGGAGCTGCTCGACGGCCACGACCTCCAGTCGATGGTGCGCGAGCACGGGCCCCTCCCTCCGAACCGCGTCATCTACATTCTGAGGCAGGTGTGCGACTCGCTCGAGGAGGCGCACGCGAGCGGCCTCGTCCATCGTGACATCAAGCCCGCGAACATCCACATCGGGCGGGTGGGCCTCAAGCATGACTTTGTGAAGGTCCTCGACTTCGGTCTCGTGAAGTCGCTCGACCCCGAAAGCGCCGACCTCGAGTCTCTCGCTTCTCTCGAAGGGGCAAGTCCCGGGACGCCCGCCTACATGGCCCCCGAGGCGATCCGGGGCGATGCCCTCGACGGCCGCGCCGACTTGTATTCACTCGGCTGCGTGGGCTACTACCTGCTCACCGGCCGGTTGGTGTTCGAGGCGGAGAGCGGGCTCAAGATGATCGCCTGTCATCTGCAGGATCGGCCGACACCGCCCTCGAAGCGGGCGCAGGCGGTGGTGCCCCCCGCCCTCGATGCCCTGATCCTGCGCTGCCTCGAGAAGGATCCGGAGAATCGTCCGGACGGAGCCGACGAGGTGATCCGGGCCCTCAAGGCCATTCCCATCGAGCCGTGGACGCAGGCTGAGGCCATCGCCTGGTGGCAGAGGCACGACCCGGAAGAGAAGACGGAAGCCCTCGCGAGCTAGCCGGGGGCCGTGCCAGGTCGCCTTATTCCAGTGCGTTGAGGCCGGTCAGATCCCTGCCCACGATGAGGGTGTGGATGTCGTGGGTGCCTTCGTAGGTATCCACGGTTTCCAGGTTCAGCATGTGGCGGATGATCGAGTATTCGGTGGTGATGCCGTTGCCGCCGTGCATCTCGCGGGCGAGGCGCGCGCCTTCGAGGGCCACGCGGACGTTGTTGCGCTTGGCCATGCTGACCTGTGAGTAGACCATGGTGCCCGCGTCCTTCAACTCGCCGAGGCGGCGCACCATCAGCAGGCCCAGCGAATGCGCGGTGGCCATGCGCGTGAGCTTGTCCTGAATGAGCTGGCGCGCGCCGATGGGTTTGCCGAAGGTGGTGCGGGTCTTCGTGTAGTTGATCGACTCGGTGAGCACGGTTTCGAGGGCGCCCAAAGCACCCCAGGCGATGCCGTAGCGGGCCTGGGTGAGGCAGCCCAGGGGCCCCTTCAGC
>CAZYEA010000164.1:882-10863 GCA_964646485.1 uncultured Acidobacteriota bacterium | reverse complement strand
GAGCGCGAAGCCTGGCCTGTACAGTGTTCCAAAGTCGTTTTCGGATGTGAGCGCCAAAGCCTGGCAAAGCGCCATCGAGCGCCCCCCGAGGATCTGCGCCGCATCCGAATGTCGATGGGGAATCACGTCCAGCAGGAAGTTCGCGCCGTCTAGCCCCGAGCGCCAGTACAGGCTCAGACAGGGTTCTCCGTCCAACGACCTAACCAGGAAGGAGAAACGGATGAAGAGCATGTTGAGACGGGTTGGAATCGACTGGGGGAGCGAGTCCCACCAGGTGTGCCGGATAGACGGTGAGGAAGAGCCGAAGCAACGGAGCTTCCCGCATACGAGCGAGGGCTTGAGGGCCCTGGTTGCTTTCGTGGCCGAGGGAGAGATCGCCCCTGAACAGATCGCCATTGGCATCGAGGTGAATCACGGTGCGGTAGTTGAAGCGCTGCTGGCCAAGGGTCTGCTCGTTTCCTCGATCAATCCGAAATTGCTGGATCGATTGCGCGATCGGTATTCCATGCCGGGAGCCAAGGATGATCGGCGTGACGCCTTGGTCCTGGCCTCGTGCGTGGAGTCGGACGCACACGCGTTTCGGAGGATCGAGGCAGGCAACGAAGAGAACTCTCGACTGCAAGCGGCGACACGGCTTCGTGAGGATTTGAAAGCTGATCTGAGAGCGAACGCCAATCGACTCTGGAACGAGCTGCGGGAGTATCGACCCGCCCTTCTGACTCTCAGCCCGGGAGCGGACGAGCCGTGGCTGTGGGTCCTGATAGAAGCGGCTCCGTCCCCGGCCGAAGGGGCGAAGCTTACGAGCGCCCGCATCGGCGCCGTCCTGAAGCAGCACCGCATCCGCCGTCTAAACGCTGAAGAGGTTCGAACAGTCTTGCGCGGAGACGTTTTGTCCCTGCGTTCGGTCTACATCGAATCTCACGTGGCGCGCGTTCTGGTCCTGATCGCGAGACTGAAACTGGCGCAGGTCCAGATCGGCAGAATCGAAAAGCAGATCAAGACCGCATTGACGGAGAGAGTGAAGTCCGAACAAACCGAGCGCCGCGACCTGGCGATCCTTCTGTCCTTGCCGGGATTTGGATCGGTAACGGTGGCCACGGCGCTCGGAGAAAGCGGAGATGCTTTCGAACGTCGAGACTACAACGCTTTGCGCAGCGTCTGTGGCGCCGCTCCCATCACCAAGCAAAGCGGCGGGACCCGATACGTGGTCATGCGTCAGGTCTGTCAGCCGCGGTTGCGGGTCGCCCTGCATCTGGCGGCCCTACAGGCGATCCGCATCGATCCCAAGTTCCGTGATCTGTATCTCCGCGGTCGAGCACGGGGGCAAACCGTCGGTCGCGCGATCAGAAACATCGCCGATCGCCTGCTGTTCCTGGCCGTGCAGTTGCTCAAAAAGAACCAGCTCTACGACATCGGGCTCCGTCAGCTCGCTCCTGAGGTTGTCGCCGCCCCTTGAATGCCTGGAAGGCTCGGCCTGTGGGAAACCGGGTCCGTCACCGGTTTTCCATAGGCAGAGGAGCCTTCCAGGCGGGCTAAAGAACAGGGCGTTGACGTAGATCGGCTAGCGGGTTGGAAAGCCTCAAATTCCTCTTGACTCGTTGCAGGAAGTCCTTGGGCCACGCACGAGGCGTCCGCGGCGCGGCGAGCCCATCTCAGCGCCCGGCCCCGCGGGCCACTACTACCAACGTCGATTGACGGATAGGCCGGAAGTGGGCCCCGGCGAAGCGTGGCGAAGCCTTCAGTCCGCTGCTAGCTCTTCGTAGGGGTGGTCCCGCCGGCGCCCTTCTGGAAGTACGTGTCGGTGCCGTCCAGCCAGTCCTGGCGGATCGGGCTGAAGAGGTCGATCTCGACGGTGTGCTCGACCGCGGTCGCTTCATGGGGCACCCACGAAGGAATCACCAGGATCTCGCCCGCCCTCACGAGGATCTCCTGGTCATCGATGAGGAAACGGAGCGACCCCTCGAGGACATACGTGAGCTGCTCGCTCTCGTGCGAGTGCTTGGGCACATGAGACCCCTTCTGGAGCGTGATCATCCCCGCCATGGCCCGCTCGCCGGTGACGATCTGTCGCGCGATCAGCGGAGTCGCGTTCTCTTTGGGAACCTCGGACCAGGCGAATTTGCGGACGCGGCTCGTGGGCATCCGGGGATCGTAACCGAACCGCGCTTGGAGCGACGGCGGGTCCGGGCCGAGAATGCGCGGGTGAGCCCGTTCGATCCTTTGGCCCGCGCCCTCCCCATCCTCATCAGCGGCGACCCGCGCCTGCGCGAACGGTCGAGGGAAGTGGAAGCGGTCGACCCCGCCCTTCTCGACGAAGCCTCCCGGCTCATCGCCACCTTGCGCGATTTCAAGGAGCGCAGCGGCTTCGGCCGCGCCATCTCGGCGGTCCAGGTGGGCGTGATGAAGCGCATGGTGGCCATGAACCTCGGCGCCGGTCCCTTCCTCCTGCTGAACCCTGAGATCACCTGGCGGTCCGATGCGACGTTCACGGTGTGGGACGACTGCCTGAGCGTCCCCGACGTGATCGTCCGGGTGCGCCGGCATTCCTCCATCTCCATCAACTATCGCGACGAGCAGTTTCGCCCCCGGCGCTGGAATCATCTGCCGCCCGATCTCGCCGAACTCGTGCAGCACGAGATCGATCACCTGAACGGCGTGCTCATGACCGATCTCGCCGAGGGTGAGGGCGCGGTGCAGCCTCTTACCCGATGGGCCGAACTCGTGGGCGCGGCGAGGCCCCCCGCGGACGATTCGGCCCCGCGGCTGCCCCCGCCCGGTTAGTCCGCACGGAAATGAAAAGGGCGGGCCCCAGAAAAGAGCCCGCCCCGAAACGTCACCGCGCGAGGTGACGTCCTGCTACTGACCGCCTCCGCCTGCCGCCGCCGGAGCGGGCTTGCCGGCATCGAGGTCGTTCCAGTTCATGAGCGCGTTGAAGCCGAGGGAATAGGTACCCTGGGTCTGCCAGCGCCAGAATGGACGCAGGGCGAACATGACCACGTGGCCCTTGCCCATGGGCACATCGAGTGCCGCCGCGCGGTTCGCCAGGAACTGTCCGTTGGCGAGCGTGCCCGAGAGCAGCAGGTCGCTTGGATTGGGCGCGAAAGTCAGGACCACGCGGGGCCGTGAGCCGCCATCGAGATTGACGCCGAAGGCGCGGGCCATCTGACGGAAGGCCGCCGCCTCGTCGACCTGCGGCCGCTCGGCGGCCTTGGGGGCATCCTCCGGATCCAGGGGATTGATGCGAAGCGGCGCCGCCATGGGGGTGACGTTCTGCCCCAGGCCCGCGTTCGCGTTGGCGCCGCCCAGGAAGCCCGCGAACTCGGCGGGGATGCCGCCGCTGCCCGCGTTCAAGACCGGATCCTGGTTGAAGTAGACGGGAAGATCGCTCGCGTCGTAACCGTAGGCGATGGGGCTCTTGCGATCCGCCCACTTGCTGCGGAGCACCGACCCGCGAACGAAGAGCTGGGCCGGAGACTCGACGGTGACGCCGGTGGTGAGTCCGTATTCCGGGAAGATGGTGGTGGTCGACCCTTCGGTGATCAGGGTGCCGCCCGCCTCCACGAATTTCGCGAGCTCCACCAGTCCCTCGATGCCCATCCCGCCGCGGATGTCGTCGGAGGAGTCGAGGGCGCCGAGGTTCGGGGTGAGGTCGGACTTCTTGTAGGGCACCGCGTCCGGGCCGGTCTTGGGGATGCCGTTCACCTGGCTCTGGGGCGTGCCGCCCACGTGCGGGAAGACGATGACGTCATACTTCGCGCGCAGGTTGCCCTCGCGGAGCTTCTGGTCGGAGAAGTAGGTGTAGGGCACACCGTAGGTGTCGAAGGCCGCGCGCACCCAGCCTTCGTCCTGCGTCCGCTGCCACGCGTGGACGTAGCCGATGCGGGGAAGGTCGAGGTCGTGGGCCTTGACCGCGGGCGCCGCGTCCAAAGCCCAGGCGGACAGACCGAGGTTCTTGAGCTGGGGCTCGAGCTTCGCCTTGTCCGGGTTCGCGATGATGAGGGCGCCCGCGCGGAACTTGTGCCCGCCCGCTTCGAAGTCATCCTCGGCCGCGGCCATCTTCACGTCCGCGTTCTTGAAGCGGAAGGTAACGAGGTTGTTGTCGGACGTCGCCTCGACCACCAGCGTGCCGCCCGTGCCTTCGATGCCGCCCGCCGCTTTCACCTCGCCGGTGACCCGGGTCATCTTCTGGTCGAAGACGGTCTTGTCGGACACGGCCTGAAGCTTGATGTTGCGCATGTACTGGAAGGTCCAGCCCGTGTCGTCGTAAGGACGCGGGTTCTGGGGCGGATAGTTCTGGATGGAGAAGTACATGTCGGCGAGGGTGCGGAAGGGCTGATCGCCTCGAACCACGTAGTCGCCCGCGGCCACGTTGACGTTGCCCGCCTTGAAGGCGGCGTCGGCGCGGTGGATTTCCAGGCCCTGCCGCATCATCTCGTTCACCGCGTCCGCCGCATCCGCCTTGCGACGTTGATTCGCGGGGATCACCCAGGCGTTCACCGGGCCGGTCTTGCCCTTCTCGATCGACCGCTTGTTCTTGAGCCAGTAGTTCTCGAGATACATCGAGCGGTTCCGGGCGAAGTGATTGAGGGAGAACAAGACGCCCGACTGCTGGATGTTGGTGTTGTTGCGGGGCCCCCACTTGATCGAGGGAAGCGGCGGGTTCGGACGGAACCACTCGCGGCTCGTGGTGGTGGCGGGCAGGCGCAGGTTCTCGACCACATCCGGCCCGTAGCTCTGCACTTCATAGAAGCGACCGATGGCGTTGTGGGAATGGGCGATGAAGAACATGTAGTTCGGCACCCAGCCGTCGTAGAAGCCGTAGGTGAAGACGCCCGGCACGCCCCTCTTGGTCAGCTCGGAGACGTCGGTGTTGGCGAGCGTCCACCACTCGTTGATGGTGATGGGGTCGAGGGCTTCGTTGTAGGGCCCGGTGCCGGTCGAGGAATAGAGGTAGGACTGCGCTTCGTGGAGGTCGTGCATGACCGTGGGGTGCCACTCGAGCTGGGTCTTCGTAACCGCGCGGGTGAGGTTCAGGAACTGGCCCATGCCGTCGCGGTTGTTGTCGTGAGCCACGTACTTGCCCCAGTACATGAGCGGCGGGCGCGGCTTGCCCGTCTTCTTGCCGTAGTAGTAGGTATCGACGTGCTTGTCGCGGCCATCCGGATCGATCACCGGGGTGATGAAGGTGATGGTGTTGTTCCGGATCTCCTGGATGAATGGAGTCTCCTCCACGATCAGGCGGTAGGCGAGTTCCATCAGCATCTGGGGGCCGCCGGTCTCGGGCGAGTGCATGCCCGAGGTCAGCCAGTAGATGGGCTTGCCCGTCTTGATGATCTGCTGGGCCTGGGCCTCGGTCGTCTTCCTCGGGTCGGTCAGGGCGGCGAGATTCGCCTTGTGGGTGTCGAGGGCCTTGATGGTGGCCTCGTCGGCGATTGCCAACAACACCATGTCCCGGCCCTCCTCGGACTTGCCGATGGTCCAGAACTTCGCGCGGGGCGAGGCTTTCGCGAGGGCCTGGTAGTAGGCGTACATGTCCTTCGTGTACTCGATCTCGCCCACCTGGCCGATGATGTGGCCGAAGTGCTTGAGGGGCGAGGGCACGCTCGCCGAGGCGGGAAGGTGATCCACGAGCTCGGTGGTGATGCGCGCGTCCTGGAGATTCGACTTGATGAGCTTGGTGTACTCCTCGTCGTTCTTCTGCGCGCCTGCCTTCTGGGCGAGGACGGGCGAAGGGAGGCACAGGGCGAGCGAGAGGGAGAGAAGGCTCGCGCGAAGGGACGGTCGTTTCATGGGGACTCCTGTTGAAAGCGGGGCAAACCCGGCGAGGCGAGGTTCACACGCGCCCGTCTCGGAGTCAACGGCCAGACCGACAGATTCGCTGTCGAAGCCCGCAGGAGCGCCGATCTCCGGCTGTCGTCGGTCTTGACGGACGGTGGAATTGGGACGATGCTCGCCCGAATGCCCGCCCCCATCGCGCGCGCCGCGAACGAACCGGATCCGCTCGAGCCCGAAACCCCGCGCGCCGAATTCGATCTCAAGACCGCGCTCACCCTCACCCGCGACCCGAACGCGGTGGGGGATGACACGCCCCCGGGGGACCGCGTCGCCGCCATTCCCCAGGGAACCGTGCTCAACGGCCGGTATCGGATCGAGCGGCTTCTCGGGCGCGGCGGCATGGGTGCCGTGTACCGGGTCGACGATCAGCTCTATCCTGGACGCCCGACCGCGCTCAAGCTCTTTCTGCAGCGGGTCACCCACAGCGTGGACCTGTTCCGCGCCGAGTTCAAGACCATGGCCTCGCTCCGGCATCCAAACGTGGCCCGGGTCTACGACTTCGAGATGGTGGCCGGCCTCGACGCGTTCTTCTTCACCATGGAGCTGCTTCAAGGATCGTCCCTGAGCGAGGCCCCGGTCGGGCCGCGGGGGACGATTCTGCCCTGGCGCGACACCTTGGACCTGCTGGCCCCGGTGATCCGCGCCCTCGCCTACCTTCACAAGCGCAACGTCATCCATTTCGACCTCAAGCCCAGCAACATCATGGTGAGCCCGAAGGGCGCGGGACGGCAGGTGAAGGTGGTGGACTTCGGTCTCGCCGGCCTGCGCGGAGACACCGGTCAGGTGATGGGCACACCCCAGTACCTCTCCCCCGAAATCGCGCGGCGCGCCAAGGGCGATCATCGGTCGGACCTCTACAGCCTGGGCATCATGGCCTATCAGCTCCTCACCGGCGCCGTGCCCTACCGAACGACGGGTGGGGTGGAGTCCCTGCTCCGCCAGAAGACCACCGTGCGCGTCCGCTTCTCTCCACGCGAGGGTGAAGCGGTCCCGGCATGGCTCCGGGACGTCATCGAGAAGCTCTGCGCCATCGACCCGGACGAACGGCATCAGAACGCGGGCGACCTGCTCGATGAGATCAATCGCAAAGGCGGCCTGACCTACGAGCTCGAGACCCAGGACACCCGCGAGAGTTACCTCTTCTCTTCTCAGTTCGTGGGCCGACGCCGCGAACTGGCCGAGGTTCAGCGATTCATCGACGCCGGTCTCGAGAAACGAACGCAGGGCGGCCTGCTGGTCGCGGGCAAGAGCGGCATGGGCAAGTCGCGCCTGATGCGCGAGGTGCGGCAGGCGGTTCAACTCCGCGGGGTTCCCTTCCTCGAGGCCGACTGCTTCGAGCGCGATCTCTCGGAGTCAGGGCCCATAGCGAACCTCGTCCTGCAGGCCGCGGGTCTGGCCCGCTCGGTGGACGGCGCGGCCCTGCTCGTGAGGTACGGGCCCGAGATGGTGAAGCTCGTGCCCTCGCTCACCCTCGAAGCGGGAGCGACGCCGACCCCGCCCCTCGAAAACGCCGATGCGGAGCGGCGGCGCATGATCGACGCGGTGGCCGCGTTCCTGGTGGGCCTGGGCCGGGTGACGCCTTACGTCGCGTACGTGAACGACCTGCAATGGGCGCGGGAAGGGACGACCGACCTCATCGCCGCCATCCTGCGCCAGCGTTTCGAGGTGGAAAAAGAGAGCGGCCTGTGCCTGCTCGGCAGCTTCCGGATCGACGACCCGGGGGAAAGGCCGCTGGCCCGCCTCCTCGCTTCGAGCTCGTCGCGCGGCTCGATCAAGCTGGTCGAGCTGAACCCGCTCGAAGACCTTCACGTCGCCGAGCTCTTGAAGTCGATGCTCGGCCTGAGCGAACTGCCCGAAGGCCTGGCCGCGCGGGTGGCCGAGGCGAGCGGCGGTCTTCCCTTCTTCGTCGAGGAGATCCTGCGCGACCTGCTCGAGGAAGGGCGCCTCGCTCTCCTCCAGGGCGCCACCGCGTGGGGCGCCGCCGAGGCCCTGGGCCTGCGCTTCGACGCCGCCGCCTCCTTCCTGAAGCGGACGGCCCGAGTGTCGTCCGAGGAGCGCCAGGTGCTCGACGTTCTCGCGGTGTGCGGACGACCCGCCGAGCCAGGTGTGGTCGCAAGCGTCACCGGCCTCTCGGCCCCCGTGGTGGCGGAAGCGCTCTCCGTGCTCACGGAAAAGCAGATGGTGGTGGCGGTCGCGGGGGCGCGCGAGCGCTACAACCTCGCCCACGACCGCATGCGCGAGGCCCTGTACGCGAGCCTCGCGGAGGACGTGCGGTCGGCACTTCATCTCGGCCTCGCCCGTAGCCTCGCCCTGGGCCTCGATCCTGAGGAGCGCGGCGAAACCCTGTTCGAGACGGTCGGCCACTTCGAGCAGGCCCTGCGCCTTCTTCCGAGGGCCATGGGTGAGGGGATGGCGGAACGAACCGCAGTGGCTCGCCTGCATCTGCGCGCCGCCCTCGCCACCAACGCAACCGGAGCGTTCAAGAGCGGCGTGTCCTATCTCGAACGGGCGAAGGCGCTGCTTCCCCAGGGCGCCTTCGAGCGGGAGTACGCCCTCGCCCTCGCCATCGAGCACGCGCTCGCCTCCACCCTCATTCCGCTCGGCCGGATCGACGAGGCCCTCGCCACCGCGGACCGCATCGTCGCGAACGCGAAGAGCGTCCTCGACGAAGCCCCCGGCTGGGAAGCGCGGATCCTCGGGTACACGGCCAGGAACGAATACCCGAAGGCGATCGCGGCCGGCCTCGAGATCTGCGGGCGACTGGGCCTGTCCCTGCCCGCCTCGCCCACTCTCCTCGACATCGCGGCGAAGGTCGCGGAAGTGCTGTGGCGTTTGCGCGGCCGCACCGATGAGGATCTGGTGTCGCTGCCGCGGATCACGGACGAGCGCGCCATCCGCCTGATCCGCATCATGACTTCGATGAACAGCGGCGCCTACGTCACCCGCCCCTACCTCTGGCCCATCCTCATCAGCCACACCTTCATCCTCACCCTGCGCCACGGGCGAGGACCCACCCACGCCCTGCGCTTCGCCTGGTTCGCCACCGCCCTGTGCGCGGTGGGCCTGTATCGCACCGCCATCCGCTTCGAGCGTCTCTCCACGAGGCTCATGGACGCCCCCGAGGGGGCCGCCTTCCTGCCCAAGCTCCATCACGCGATGGGCCAGTTCCTCTCGCATTGGCGCGAGCCCATGGCGCGCTCGGTCGAGTGGTGCCGCACCGGCCTCGCCATGGGCGAACGCGTGGAGGACGCGGAGTTCACCGGCTACTGCCACATGGGCTGGGCGAAAGCGAGCCTCGAAGCCGGAGAGCCGCTCGCGGAGGTGCGCAAGACCTGTCTCGACGCCCTCGAGACCATCCGCGCGGCCGGACAACGCGGCACCGAGGTCATGCATCAGCCGACCCTGGGGGCGGTGGAGTTCCTCATGGGCCTCACCCCTTTGCCCGAAGGCTTCGCGGACGACGCGAACGGCGGAGCCGACCTCAGCAACGCTCAGAACGGCTTCCGCCTGCTCGACAAGGCACGCGTGCTCTGCTTCTTCCGAAAGCCCGCGAGCCTGTCTCTCGGCGACGATCTCATTCGGGTCACGACCATTGGCCTGCCCGCGAGCTTCTACTTCTCGGTGGCTCACTACTTCGCGGCCATGGGCTGGCTCCTCACCGCCCGCTCATCCGGCGCGTCCGCGTGGACGAAACTCGGAGCGCTTTGGCGGGTCAGCAAGGTGCGCTGGACGCTTTCGAGATGGAGCCGGAGTTGTCCGCAGAATTTCGAGCATCGCGCCCTGCTGGTGGAAGCGGAATGGCTTCGCACCCTCGGCCGGCGCAAGCGCGCGGTCCGGAAGTACGAGGAGGCGGTGGCGGCGGCCCGGGAGCACGGCTTCCTCCAGGACGCGGCCCTTGCGAGCGAATTGCTGGCCGAGCTCTTCAGCGAGAGCGGGCGCGGCGAAGAGGCGGCGCCGCACCGTCAGGCCGCGCTCGAGGGCTATGGGGCCTGGGGCGCCGACGCGAAAGTCCGAGGGCTTCAGGGGACCGTTCCGGGAATGCGTGAACATTGACTTCTGAGCGGTGAGCGCTCGAAATTCAACCATGAAGGTCACCCGTCCCGCTCTCCGGCTTCGGGCGGAGGCCGCCCTTCGGCGATCCCCGGT
>CAZYEA010000164.1:0-872 GCA_964646485.1 uncultured Acidobacteriota bacterium | reverse complement strand
CTTCTGAGCGGTGAGCGCTCGAAATTCAACCATCACAGTCAACACCTCCCTATGCCCACGGACAACGGGCGGAGGCAGATCCAGCCTTGAAGCGGGAGAGCGGCTCGCGAACGTGGCTTGGAGCGGGTTCACGGCCCGCTAGACCAAAGACCACCTCGCTCGCGCCCTTATCATCCGTCGCAACTGCATGCGCACCCCTTTTGCCTGGCCCCTTCGTGGGGGAAACTGCGTCCGGTCGCGGCCCTTGGCCGACGTGCGTCGCATCGTCGGCGCGGTGTTGAGCCTGTTGGGTCTGTTCGCCGACGCCCCCTCGGCCGCTCAGACTCAAGCGCCGACACGCGCCCGCGAGACAGAGACAAAAGCCGAATCCGCTCTGCTCGTGCGTGAGGCCGATGGACGGGTCCTGGTGCGGGCCACCCGCATCGCCGAGCCCATGCGCATCGACGGCCGGCTCGATGAAGCGGTCTATCGCGACATTCCGCCCATCACCGATTTCATTCAACAGGAGCCGAGCGAGGGCGCCGCGCCCACCGAGAAGACCGAGGCCTGGATCCTCTTCGACGACCACAACATCTACGTGATGTGCCGCTGCTGGGACAGCAATCCAAGCGCCATCGTCGCGAACGATATGCGCCGCGACAGCCCCAACATCAACTCGCACGACAGCTTCGGGGTCCAGTTCGATCCGTATCACGACGGCCGGGGCGCCTACTTCTTCTACGTGAGTCCGGTGGGCGGGGTCCGTGACGCCGCGGTGGTCGACTCGCAACCGAACAACGACTGGAACACCGTGTGGGAATGGAGCGCCTCGCGTTTCGACCAGGGCTGGATTGCCGAAATCGCGATCCCCTTCAAGTCGCTGCGCTACGGGC
>CAZYEA010000163.1:0-10960 GCA_964646485.1 uncultured Acidobacteriota bacterium | reverse complement strand
CCAGACCTTCAACCTGATCCCCGTACTCTCGGCTTACGAGAATGTGGAGTTTCCCCTCCTCTTCAAGCGCGCGGGAAGCGTGTCCAGGTCGCGGGTGAAGGACGTGCTCGCCCGGGTCGGTCTCGAGGATTACATGCACCACCGGCCCGATGAGCTCTCAGGCGGCCAGCGCCAGAGGGTGGCGGTGGCCCGCGCCCTCGTCACCGACCCCCTCATCGTCCTCGCCGATGAGCCGACCGCGAATCTCGATTCGGAGACCGGCCAGGCCGTCATCGATCTCATGCTCGAGATCAACCGTTCCGCGGGCACCACCTTCATCTTCTCCACCCACGATCCGAGTGTCATGACTCATGCCCGGCGCGTGGTGCGCCTGGTCGACGGACGCATCGTCGAGTCCTAGGAAACTTCAGAGGACCCATGGCCAAAGTCATCCTGCCCGTCATTCAAGACGCCCCCGTCGCGGGCCACGTGTCGTGCCTGCAATGCGCGAAGTGCTGCACCTACGTGGCCGTCGGCATCAATGCGCCCACCACCCCCAAGCTCGCGACCGAGATCCTCTGGCACCTCTATCACGAGGGTGTCTCGGTGTGTCGCGACGAGGCGCGCGAGTGGTACGTGCAGTTTCCGGCGCGATGCCGGAACCTCGGGGAGGGAAACCTCTGCGCGGTCTATGAGAACCGCCCTCATCTTTGTCGCGATTACAGCGATCAGACCTGCGAGGTGAATGCGCCGCAAAAGGGCCTCATCGAGTTCACCGAGCCGCGCGCGTTCCTCGAATACCTGAGCAAAAAGCGGCCGAAGGTCTACCGGGCGATCGAACGGACCTACGTGCCGCCCGCGTTTCGCCCGGAAGGCGCCGCCTCGATTCCCTCCCGGCCGAAGGCGAAGCGAGCGTCGTCGCGGGTTCGCTGAGAGAATCGCCCCGATGACCCAGCCACCATCGAGCCAGACCTTCACCATCCGTGGGCGCGCCTTCGCCTCCCGCCTCATCGTGGGAACGGGGAAGTACCAGACGTTCGAAATCATGCGCGCGGCCCACGAGGCCTCGGGCGCCGACATGGTCACGGTGGCGGTGCGCCGGGTGGACCTCTCCGCCCCCAAAGGCGCCGGCACGCTTCTCGACTTCATCGACCAGAAGAAGATCTTCATCCTCCCGAATACTGCGGCCTGCTACACCGCCGACGAGGCGGTGCGGACCGCCCGGCTCGGCCGCGAAGCCGGCCTCTCCGAGTGGGTGAAACTCGAGGTCATCGGCGATCCCAAGACTCTGTATCCGGACGTCGTGGGTCTTCTCGAAGCCACGAAGATCCTGGTGAAGGAGGGCTTCATCGTCCTGCCTTACACCACCGACGACGTGGTGATGGCGAAGAAGCTCGAGGATGCCGGGGCGGCCGCGGTCATGCCCCTGGGCGCGCCCATCGGCAGCGGTCTCGGCATCCAGAACCCGATCAACATCGAGCTGATCCGCGAGGCCATCTCCGTGCCGCTGATCGTGGACGCCGGCGTCGGCACCGCCTCCGACGCTGACATCGCCATGGAGCTCGGCGCCAGCGGCGTGCTGATGAACACCGCGATCGCCGAAGCGAAGGATGCGGTGTTGATGGCGAGCGCCATGAAACACGCGGTCCTCGCCGGGCGCGAGGCCTTCCTGGCTGGCCGGATGCCGCGCCGCAAGTACGCCTCCGCCAGCTCCCCGCTTCAGGGAGTGGTCGGAACGTAGGCGATGACCCTTCTCGACCGCGATCCCCCCGAGGATGGTCCGCTCAAGAAGCTTCGAGCCCGACAGGCCGAGGAAGATGCCGCCTACGCGCAGGCCCTCGCCGCCCTCGATAGCCTCGTCTCCTTTCCCCTTCCCCTCGAACAGCTCAAGGAACTGCCCGCTCAGCTCGAAGCCATCAATCGGCTCTGGGCGGCGCCTGAAGGCGAGGGGTCGGGCCATGGATTTCTCGACCGCCGCGCCCTCGACGCGCTGCGACCGGTCATGGCGAGACAGCAGGAATGGAACTCGAACGTCGTGCGCCTCCTCAACGGGTTCATCGAGGAGGAGTCGAAGGCCATGGCCCGCCTTCGGGAGATCTCCTCCGCCCTGATCCGCTACGCCCAGCGACTTCTCCCGACTGCCGACGCGCGCGACCGGGTGGCCGCGGGCTACGCCACACTGCGTTCGGAGATGATCCTGGAAGCGTTCGATCGAAGACTGGAGTCGCTGCATCGGCGTATCGACGGCCTCAAGGGCCTCGTCGACCGCGTCGAGGTCATCAGCGCCGAGGTGCGTGGCGTTCGCGAGTCTCTCGAGAGTCGGGCGCCCGCACCGGAGGTGGCGCGCGCCGCCGCCGACGCCGCCGCGAGCAGCGCCTATGTCGCTTTCGAGAATCGCTTCCGACGGAGTGATGAGGTCCTGCGCTCCCGCTTTGCCAGGTACGCCGAAGACTTCTCGAAGGCTCCTTCGGGGCCCGTCCTGGACCTCGGTTGCGGGCGGGGCGAGTTCCTGGTCGCTCTTGGGAAGGCCGGCATCAAGGGCCTCGGAGTTGAGAGCAATGCCACCGCGGCGGCGGCCTGTGCGGCCGCCGGACTCGAGGTGGCGCACGGAGACCTGATCGAGTTCCTCGGGTCCAGGGGTGAGGCCTCGGTGAGAGGCGTGTTCGCGGCCCAGGTCGCCGAGCACCTGCCCCCTCCTGTTCTGCAGACGCTGCTGGTCGAGGCGCACCGCGTCCTCGCGAAGGGCGGCCTCCTCGTCCTCGAGACCGTCAATCCACGCAGCCTCACCGGGCTGCTCGAAGTCTTCAACCGCGACCTCACCCACGAAAAGCCCCTCCATCCAGAGACCCTGTCGTTCCTCGCCGCCGCGGCCGGCTTCACCGATGTCCGGGTCGAGATGCTGTCGCCGGTCGAGCCCCTTTCGCAGCTCCGGCGGATCGACGCCGCCCCCACGGTTCCAGCACCCCTGGTCGAAGCCTTCAACGAGAATGTCGAGAGGCTGAACGCCTTGCTTTATGGCTCTCTCGAATATGCCTTGTACGCCCGACGCTAGGTCAGGGAAAGACCCCGCTTGAGACTCGCCCTGGTCACACCTCTGCCGCCCGCCCCCACCGGCATCGCCGATTACACCGTGGACGTGGTGCGAGCCCTTGGCGGGACTCACGCGATCGAGCTCTTCCACGACCAGCCCGAGATCTCGGGCGGACTCGAGGCTCCCGCGTTCCCCATCGGCGATCTGCCCGCGCGCGCCGCGCTCGAGCCCTATGGCGCCGTGATCTACCAGATGGGGAACGCTCCGGCGCACGACTTCATGTACGGCTGGATGGAGCGGATTCCGGGTGTCGTGGTCCTTCACGACCTGGTGCTCCATCACTCATTCGCGCGGCGCTATCTGGAGTCGCCCGAGGCGCTCGCCTACGCGCGCGATCCCTCGAGTGAGAAGGGGCGCCTGGAAGCCGACAAGGTCCACCGGTCTTTCCTCGCCGCCCTCGAGGCGGTGTATCCGGGACAGGGGGAGAGGCTCAAAGAGGCCCACTTCAACACCACCGGTGATCTCCTGCCCTATGTGTTTCCGCTCTTCGAGCCCGCCCTCGCGAAGGCGTACGCGGTGGGTGCTCACAACGCGTTCATGGTGGACGCCATCCGCTCGGCCCGTCCGGACCTGCGCTGCGTGCGTCTGGCCATGCCGATGCGTCCCGTGCCCGTCACGCAGGAAGGCAAAGCCGCCGTCCGCGCCAAGCTCGGCCTGGAAGGGGCGCGCGCGGTGGTGGGATGCTTCGGCCTGGTCACGCGGGAGAAACGGATCGAGACGGTGGCCCGTGCGGTCGCGAGGGTGGCCGAGATCCGCCCGGACGTCCGCCTGCTCCTGGCCGGCCAGGTGAGCGACGCGGCGTGGCTCCAGGCCCTGCTTGATCGGCTGGGCGTGACGGAGAGAACGAGGGTCGTGGGGCGGCTCGAGAACGACGAGTTCGTCGCGGCCATGGACCTCGCCGATGTGGTGGTCCACCTTCGTTATCCGACCGCGCGCGAGACCTCGGCCGCCCTGCTTCGAGTGATGGCCCAGGGCCGACCGGTGATCGTGTCGGACATCGCGAACCAGTCGGAGATCCCGGCCGACACCGTGCGGAGGCTCGATCCTGTCGACGAGGAGGGCGACCTCGCCCGCGCCCTCGACTGGAGTCTCCGCAATCCCGAGGCCGCGCAGTCGATGGGGGAGCGGGCCCGAGCCTTCGTTCTGTCCGAGCACGCGGACGAGCGCACCCGGCAAACCTACGAGCAGCTTCTGAAGCCGCTCGCTCCCCGCTAACCTTGGCCCAGATCCCATGACGTCGATCAGCGTCGTCTTCCCCCTCTTCAATGAAGAGGACTACGTGCTCCGCGCCTACGAGGCGGCGGTGGCCGCCCTCGCTCCCATGACCGCCGACTACGAGATCATCCTGGTGAACGACGCGTCGACCGACCGCACCCGCGAGATCATCGAGTCGCTGTGCGCGAAGGATCCGCGGGTGAAGGCCGTGCACAACCCGAAGAACCTCAAGCTCGGGGGGACGCTGCGCGCGGGCTATGCGGTAGCCACGAAGGATCTCGTGCTCTACACCGACGCCGACCTGCCCTTCGACCTGAACGAAGTGCGCCGGGCGGTGAGGCTCCTCGAAGTGCAGAAGGCCGACGTGGTCTCCGCGTACCGCTTCGACCGCACCTCGGAAGGTCTGTTGCGGACCGTGTATTCCTTCTTCTACAACTCCCTTGTGCGCGCGCTGTTCGGCCTCGCCCTCAAGGATGTCAACTTCTCGTTCAAGCTGTTCAAGCGCGAGTTGCTCTCCAAGTTCGCGCTCAAGAGCGACGGCAGTTTCATCGACGTGGAGTTCCTCTGCCGGGCGCGCAAGGCGGGCGCCCACATCATCCAGATCGGGGTCGACTACTTCCCGAGATCCCGCGGGGTGTCGACCCTGTCCTCTCCCGCGGTGATCGCGAAGATCCTGGGCGAAATGATGGCGCTGCGTCGCGACGTGGCCTGAGCGCGCGCGTCCATGCGGGCCCTCGATCTTTACGCGAATCAGACGGGGGGCGTGCGGCTCCACACCCGTTTGCGCGCATGGTCGGCGCCGCTTGCGGCCGTGGTCCGGGCCATCCCGGAGTCGGGCTCGATTCTCGATGTCGGCTGCGGCCACGGCCTGATCGCGAACGAGGTGGCGCTGCGCAATCCGGCCGCCCGGGTTCTGGGCATTGATGTCTCCCAGACCAAGATTGCCTCCGCGCGGGCGAGTGTCGGGGCGCGGACCAATATCGAGTTCCGGCTGGCCCCCCTCGAGAGCGTCCCGGAGGCGGGATTCGATGCGGTGAGCCTGGTCGACGTCTTGTACCTGGTGCCGTCCCTTTCCTGGAATCGGTTCCTGCGGACCTGCTTCGAGAAGCTCGCGCCGGGTGGGGTCTTCGTGCTGAAGGAAATCGGCACGGAGCCGCGCTGGAAGTTCGAACGCCTGAAGCTCCAGGAGTTCATGAGCACGCGCCTCCTGCGGATCACGAAGGGCGATACGATGCACTTCGAGAGCGGGGATCAGTTGAGGCAGCGACTTCTGGGGATCGGTTTCGAGGCGGTGACGGTCGAACACCTTGACTCGGGCTACACCTCGCCCCATCTCCTGCTCACCGCTTTGAGGCCGCGCGCGTGACCCGCAAGCTCATCGTGAGCGGTGACGATCTCGGCCTTCACGAAGCCATCAACCGCGGTGTCCTCGAGGCTCATGAGGAGGGCCTCGTGACCTCGGCTTCGATCGTGCCCTGCGGCCGCGCCTTCGATCACGCCTGCCGCCTGGTGGAGCGGCGGAAGAAGCTCGGCCTCGGTATCCATCTCACCCTGGTGGAGGAGACGCCCCTCCTCGGCCCCGACCGCCTGAAGACGCTCGCGCCCAAAGGGCGGCTGCCGAAGAGTTACCGCGAGCTCTTTCTTGGGCTCGCGAGCGGACGCATCGACTCGGATGAGATCGAGGTGGAGCTCGATGCCCAGATCCAGCGTGTCCTGAAAGCGGGTCTTTCCGTGACCCATCTCGATTCCCATCAGCACACTCACTTCTTTCCCCAGGTGCGCAAGACCCTGTTCCGGCTGGCCGAGCACTATCAGATCTTCGGCCTTCGCGCCGCCGCTTCGGTGGTGCCGCGACGGACGAAGTTCAGCCTCTTCCTGGCCCCGCTCGCGAAGAGCGTCCAGAGGGCGGCGCGCTCTCGCGGCATCAAGACGCCGGACACGTTGTGGCTCCCTTCGCCGAGCGGCCGCATCACCGCGCGCGACCTCATCCTGGGAATCCCGAAGCTTCCCGAGGGCGTCACCGAGCTCGTGGTGCACCCGGGCGTCGAACAAAAGACGCTCGAACGTGAATACCCGGCCTGGGACTTCAAGTGGCCGCAGGAGCTCGCCGCCATCAAGGCCACCGATGTGCGGGACATGCTCACCCGCCACAACGTCCAGCTGGCGCGGTACTCGGAGATCGGTTGACGGCCCGAAGGGTCCGCGCCATCAGCGTCGCGGTCCTCGCCGGGCTGACCCTGCTGCCTTCGCTGATTCAGCACCTGACCGCGCCGGCCAACTATGGCGCGCATGGCCTCACCACCGGTTTCGGCCGCGGCCGGTTGGACCTGCAGGGAATCGTGTCGGAGGGCGCCGGCTCGAGCGTGGACCTTCCGGAAGAGCCGCTCGTCCTCACCGTCCGCCTGTCGGGAGGGGGGCCGATCCACTTGAGGGGGGACGGGACCGAGCGAGACATTCTCGCTTCCGAAGTGCCCGTGAACGTGCGCCTGGACCTTCCTCGCGGAGGCCGGGTCTCGATCGAATCGTCCTCGCGGTTCCGGCTGCACGAGCTCGTCCTGGAGCGCGGGCAGAGTGGGAGCAGCGAGACCGTGATTCTGGTCGTCCTGGCCCTGCTGGCCGTGGCCGCGGCGAGACAGGGGGGCAAGCAGGCCGCGACCTCGGCCCTCCTGTTCGTCCTCTCCGCCGCTGCGCTCATGAGCGGCCGTCTCTCGGGAGCATTCGCCCGCATCGTCCTCGCCCAGCTTTGGCCCGCGGCCGTTCTGGTCGTCGTCTTCCTGCCTCTCGCCCTTGCCCTGCGGCAGGCCCGCGTGTCCTTCGCCTTGAGGGCCCAACCGTTGACGCTCCTCGCGTTCGTGTCGTCGCTCGTGGTGAGCGGGCTTCAGTTCGCTCTGTTCGAGCAGCCTCGTCCTATGGGCGATCCGGCGGCCTACCTCGAGATGGGGGGGAAGTTCGCGGACGCGATGGCGCGGCTTGGGTCTCCCCTCGGCCTCGGCCCCATACTCAGCGATCTTCAGCCCTATCTTGCCCTGCCCGCTACCGGCGTTCTGTACGGCGTGCTCAGCCTGATCGGCGGATTGAAGGTGATTTACGCGGCCCAGGCGTTCGCGATGGCGGTCAGTGTCGCCGGTCTGGTGTCGATCTGCCAGAGCGAGATCGGCGCACGGGCCGCGCGGATCGCGCTCATCGTCGCACTTGTGCACCCGAGCTTCTCGATCCTGCCCGGCATCGTCCAACCGGAGCCCTTCATTCTCGCGGCCTGGACCATCGCGGCGCTTGTGTCCCTTCGGGCCGTGGGCGACGCCCCCGATCCGCGCGGCTTCCTGGGTGCGGGAATCCTTCTGGGCGCGGGCCTCGCCCTTCATCCGCAGGGGCTGTCTTTTCTTCTCCTCGCTCTCATCCTGTGCCTCCTTCCCTGGATGGGGACGTGGCTGCGCCGGCCCCTTCCGATCCTCGCCCTCCTGCTCGGCGTCTTCACCGTGCTCCTGCCCGTGGCCGCGGCCGAGCGCTTCTCGAAGCCGCTCGCCTACGTTCTCGACCGGCAATACGGCTTCTTCGCCTACACCTCGCCTCACCCCCTGGGCTTCTGGCTCTATGTGGACAGCGATGGCTGGCAGGGACCCCTGCGGATCGAGGACACCACCTACCAGAAGGAACTCATCGCGCAGAGAGGCGAAGGAGCCACCTCCTCCACCTTCGCGGACGTGGCCGCGTTCGTGGCCCGGCATCCCACACGTTCGGCCCAGACCGTGTTGACGAACCTGCACCGACTCTGGCATCAGCCCGACAATCCTTTTGCCCTTCCCTTCGTTCTTCCCTACCCCGTCCAGGTCCTCCTGCAGCGAGGCCTGGTCGTCCTGTTCGTGCTCGGCCTCCCTGCCCTTCTTGGCGGCCGGCTTGCCCTCGTGGCCCTGCCCTTCGTCATGTTGTCGATGACCTATCCCGCGTACCACATCTTCAACAAGTACGGCACTCCCGCCCTGCCCTTCACGATCATCGGGGCCTCGCTGGTCCTCGACCGGCTTCTTCGCGAGCGGGGCCGCCTAAGGTTCATGATCGCCGGCCTTGGCGCCGCCGCGCTCGGCGCCCTCGCTCCCGCCTCATTCTTCGCGGGCCTCGGAGTCTCCGGTGAATGGTTCCTTCCCGTGGCTTTCGGGCTCGTCTGGGCCGGACTCGCCCTGGCCCTCACCCAGGCCATCCGGGTCTTTGAAGGCGACCTGCGGTCCAGGCTGCTGTCGGGCGCCGTGGGCGTCACCGTGCTGCTGCTCGCTTCCTTCGCCGCATCGCTCACCGACACCAGCCGGGGAGTGTGGTCCGCCAGTCTCGACCAGCCCTTCGAAGTCACGTGTCGGCTTCCCCCGGGAACCGCGGCGGCGGATCCTCAGGCGCCGGCCTGGATCCTGATCGACGCGGAGGCGCGCGATGCTCAGCCCCCCCGCGTCGAATTGAACGGCCGTGCACTCAGTCTTCCATCGCCCACGATGCCCACCTTCGGGCTCGCCACGTTTCGGGGTCGCCGCGACCCCGCGGCCTTTCGACAGCTTTGGAGAACCCGGGTCGAGGACGAGGCCCTCGCCTCCGGAGAGATCAGAATCAGCCTCCGAGGAGGAGAGCAGACGAGAGTCTTCGGCGACATTCGCCGAGGCTCCTCAGGGCCGCGGCTCTCCCTCGGAACCTGGCCTTACCTGAGCGTCTATCGCCTCATGCACGAGGGCCAATACCGTCTGCCCATAATGGGAGGGACGCCGCCCCAGGCATGCGAGGCCGCGGGAATGTCGGGGCGCCCGGGTATCTTCCTGGTTCGAGTCCCCGTCGGGGAAGAGGCGAACATCGGCCTCAGGATCGCGAAGCCCGTTCGCTGGATCTTCTAGTGTCCTGCCTCGTAAGTCCCCGTTACATGCGAGCGTCGAGGCGCCCCGATTCGCGAGGCGCCGAGGAGCCGCGAATATCGGGCATATTCGGGCGACGAGCAACGAAGCGAGCGGGGATGCATCGGCGCTCCCATGTGACGCGCACTTACGAGGCAGGACACTAGGCTTCGGCCCGCCGAGGCCTGGCTTACATGGCCGCGCGGGCCGCGTCCATCAGGCGCTTGATCTCGGCGGTCTCCGCTTCGGTCGCGGGGGCGAGCGGAGGGCGGGGAACGCCGCCGCGCCGGCCGGAGAGCGTCACCGCCGCCTTCAGGCCCGCCACACCGTAAGTGGCGGTGACCGCGAGGGCGAGCGGAGTAAGGGAGAGCTGCAGCCTGCGGGCTCGGTCGTGGTCGCCCGCTTTGAAAGCGCGATACACCGCCACGGTTGCTTCCGGAGCGCAGCCGGCGACCGCGAGCACGCCGCCCACGGCACCGAGGCTCAGGGCCGGGTAGAGGATCGGAGCCGAACCGGCGGCCAAAGGGAACTCCTTCGGCACCCCGGCGAGAATCCTCTGGAGGTTCGCGATGTCGCCGCTCGAATCCTTCATGCCGCGGATGTTCGGGTGCTTCGCGAGCTGATGGACCACATTCGGCGGAATGGGGAGGCCGGTGGCTCCGGGCATCGAGTAGATGAGGACGGGAATGCGCGAGACGTCCGCGACCGCCTCGTAGTGGCGTCGGAGCGCTTCGCCGTTCAACTGGCCCTTGAAGAAGAAGGGATTGAGGACCAGGGCGGCGGAAGCACCCGCGTCAGCCGCCTTCTTCGTGAGCTCGATGGTGGTACGCGTCGAGTCCGTGCCCGTGCCCGCGTAGATGGGGCGGCCATTCGACTTCGCCACCGCGGCCCGGATGATCGCGACCTTCTCGTCTTCCCCGAGGCACGCGGCCTCGCCGTTGCTGCCCAGCACGAGGATGCCCGAGAAATCACAAGCGGCATACGACTCGATGTTCGCCTCGTACCCTGCAAGGTCGAGCCGACCGTCCACCTCGAAGGGTGTGACCACCGGAGGGATGATGCCTTCGAGGAAGCCCGACATCAGGAAACCCTCGTGACCAGAACGGCTAGGCGGCGGGAGTCTTCTTGCCGAGGGCGGTGGCGACCCGCTCGAGCAGGCGCTGATCCTGGGGCGTGAACGAATCGCGGAAGTCGCTCCAGACTTCGAGGATCGCCCACAGACCCGCGTCGGTGCGCACGGGAGCGATGAGGAGCGAACCCACGGTGAGGCCGACAGCCTTCCAGGCGCTCTCTTCGGTGATGTTCGAAATCATGGTGGAGCGCGGATTGCGCGCGGCATCGGCGAGCGGTCCGCCCGAACCTACCCGTTCGGGGCCCGAGGGCCGGTTGGCCGCGGTCAGGAGGGCGAGGTCCTCGCCGTCCGCCACGTAGGCCGACACCGCGGTGTAGCGCGCGAACTTCTTCTTCAAACTGTCCACGGCGAGTCGGAGCGCTTCTTCGAACGACGGCGCCGCCTGAATATCCGTCTCCAGCTGTGCCGCGACCTGTTCACGACGGTTCGCGGCCGTGCGGACAAGGTCGCGCTTCCAAGGCTTGTCATCTTCCGACATCAACGACACGTGGGGAAAGTCCTCCGTTTTGGGTTCTTTGAAGTTCCAGAGGGCGCCGGCCCGTTGCTTCTTAGGCTGGCCCCGGTGGGGAACAGGGATCCTACCATTCTTGAGCTGGGGGGGCGGTGAACGGACCCCCCCCCCCCCCCCCCCCGCCGGGCAGGGGCCCGGGGGGGGGGGGGGGGGGGGACGCGCGGGCG
>CAZYEA010000162.1:0-11061 GCA_964646485.1 uncultured Acidobacteriota bacterium | reverse complement strand
CGTTATTGAGCGCGTTGAAGACGTCCGCCGAGAGAACCACCCTGACGTTGCGCTGGATCTTCACCGTCTTGTCGACGCGGAGATCGAGGTTGTGGAACATGTCGAGCCGGGTGTCACCGAGGGGGGCGAGATACACCGTCCCGATGCCGCCGCCGTTGGGACGGGTCGGGGTCTGAATGGCGAGGGGCGTCGGGTAACCGTCACGTGCGTTCATGAACATGGCCACGCCGATCTGCTGCCACGGAATCGTGTACGACGCAGAGAGGCGCGCGAGCCATCGTGAGTTGATGAACACGTTGTCGAGACCGCTGCCCGCCGATACGGGGGCGTACTGGCCCTGGTCGAAGTTCGCGAGGTTGGTCGGATCCTCCGTGCCGAGGTTGGCCGCGGGGTTCAGGCTCGTTCCGAGACTGAGCCGGGTGGCGAGCGGGTTGTCGTTCACCGAGAGGCTGCCGTTGATGGTCAGGCCGTTCGAGGCGCGCTTGCGGAACGTCAGCTCCAGGCCGCGATATTCGCGCGAGTATTCGCCATCCTCCACGTTGGTGTACAGGTAGGCGGTGGGAACGAGCGACGACGGCTCATAGTAGGTCAGGGTAGGGCACTGGGGGTTCTGCGCCGCGGGAACCGCCGAGCAGTTCGGGGTGAACGTGACCGGGCGGTAGTTGGCGGAGGTCCAGTTCAGGATGTCATTCTTCCGGAAGTTGCCGTACTTGCGATAGATGGCGGCGACACCCACGGCGAACGAGTTGCCGAACTGCTTGTCGAAGGCGAGGATCAGCTCATCGGTCCGCTCGTTCTTGAGATTGGTGTCGACCGTGCCCGGCGAGGAAAGGGCCGTGGGGTTGAGCGGGTTGTAGTTGCCGCCCTGAGCGAGAGCGGCACCCGAGATGTTGACCTCGCCCGGCTGAACCGTGAGGTCGCCGTTGAGGTCGGTCCACGGGAAGCGCACGAAGGACGCCTGGACGGGGTTGAGGGTGCCCGCGAGGTCGCCGTCGCCGAGCTGCGAGTAGTAGCGCGCGTAGTTCAGCTTCAGCACGTTGCGGCCGTCGCCCTTCATGTCGAAGTTCATGCCGAGGCGAGGCGCAATGTCATTGAAGACCACGCCCGGATCGGCGCCGGGGAAGTTGATTCCCGGGAGGTGGTTGAACGGAAGCCCGGTGCGGGTGCCCTGACCGAAGAAGGGGTGAGCCTGAACCTCGCTCTTGTTCGCCCGGTCCCACTGACGATCGAAGCGCAGGCCGGCGAGGAGGTTGAAGCGGCCCCTGGTGAACGTGTCCTGGAGATACGCGGACGTGTCGAACACGTTGTAGTCCGTGTAGCTGTCGCGATAGAGGTTCACTTCCGCGGCCTCCGACGACTGGAAGGTGCGATCGCCGTTGGCGTCGCGCCAGCGGGCCTCGACGTTGCCGCCACGGTGATTCTTGCTGATCGCACGATCCTGGCGATAGCGCATGCCGAACTTGATCGCGTGATCGCCGCCGAGGAAGCCCGACGACGAGCGGGTGCCCGTGAGGTCGAAGCTGTTGGTCGGACGCACGAAGTTGCTGGCGTTGAACGACCGGCCCCACAACTGGCTCGCGATCTCGAAAGTCGACTGCACGGCGGCCAGGGCCGGTTCCTGGAAGTCGAGGGTGAAGTTGTTGCCGACGTGGGCGTACTGGAACTCCATCATGAAGCGGTCGGAGAAGATGTGACGCAGTGAGGCCTTGTAGGTCTTGGGGATGCCGATCTTCCACAGGGTGGAGCCGAGGGTTTCGTCGATGACCGCGCCCTGGCGCACCGCGGTTTCGATCGGCCGGAGGTCCGAAGCGTCGCGCGCGTTGCGGTCCTTCTTGGCCGCATTGAAGAAGAGCGAGAGGTGGGTGTTCTTCGCCATCTGGTAGTTGACCTTCGCGTTGTAGGTGACAAGCTTGGTGAGGTCGGTGTTGAGGCAGTCCTTGACCGTCTCGAACGGAGTGGTGGCGGCATTGGCGGGAGTGATGCCGATGCAGGCGGGGGTCTTGAGGAAGAAGTTGTTCACGCCGACCTTGATGTCCTGCGTGCCGTAGCTGCCCCACGCCCAGAGTTTGCCTTTCACCAGCGGCCCCCCGATCTCCGCGCCGTAGTCTTTGATGTTCTGAATCGGATTGCCGGAGGTGGCGCCGCGCAGGCGGAGGGCGTCGGTGACGTTGGTGGACTGGAACTTGTCGTCGGTGATGTAGTAGCGGGCCGAACCCTTGAAGCGGTCAGTGCCGCTCTTGGTCACGAGGTTGACGCCGACGCCCGGGCTCTGCATGGTCACGTCCGCGCCGCCGGTGGAGATCTGCATCTCCTCGAAGGCGTCGAAGTCGTAGTACACAGGAGACGCGCCGGTGGCAGACATATCCGTGATGTCGATGCCGTCGAGGTTCCACTTCTGCTGCGAGGTCGCGGCTCCGCGGGCCACGAAGTTGCTCTGCTGGCCCGACATGTTGCCGCCGATGTTCTCGCGGTCCATCACGATGCCGGCCGACTGCTGGAGGATGACCCAGGGGTCGCGTGCCGAGGGAATGTTCTGGAGCGCCTCCTGGTTGAAGCGATTCACACGAGTGTTGTCGCGGGTGTCGATGAGGGGAGCCTCGCCCGTGATCGTCACCACTTCCTGCATCGCGGAGACGTCGAGGGTGGCGTTGATCTGGGCGTTCTGCCCGATCTCGAGTCGGACGCCCTCACGCACCACGGTAGTGAACCCGGGCAGCTCGAACTTCACGGTGTACGCGCCGATGGGGAGGACAGGAAAGCGGTAGACGCCGGTTCCGCTGGTGACCGCGGACTGCGCCTGGATCAACACCGGGCTTGAGATGGTGACGATGACCCCGGGGACCACCGCGCCGCTCTTGTCCGTGGCCTTTCCGTAGATCTCACCCGTGGTCTGAGCCTGTGCGAACGGCGCCGCGAGCAGCATCGCGCCGAGCGCTATCGCTCTCCCAACTTTCAGAGGAATGTTCACTTTTTTCTCCTTGCACTTCCAGTCGATTGAACGCGCGATCCGCCCCCCACTGGGATTTGGAGGCGGTTGCATGGGTTTGTTCGCGATCTCCCGTCAAATCGGTGATCGCCTCGTTGCAACCTTTGAGTGCAACGGGAGTGCCATGAAAGGGCCCGCGCGTTTCCTGAACATTTCCATTCAGGAAGGTGCAATTCAGATGAAGGCTTCACCGCACTGGATGTCTATCCAGTGGAACCGAAGGGGCCTGCGTCCGTGTCACGATCAACTCCATGAGCAAGAGCATGGGGCGTGAGCGACGCTTTGATGTTCGATTGCTTGAATCGACGGAAGCGGCTCTCTGTTGCTCCGGCGCTGGAGCGGGCTACCGGCGAGGGCGTCGACGCCCTGGTCGCGGGTCAAGGGCTTTGACGGGCGGCCCGTCCCTCGCCTACAGGCGCGCGTCCGATTCCGCGAATCTTCCCTGGTGCGTCCGGCTGCGCCTCGATGCTCACGAGCGATCAACTCTCACGCCGGTCGCCGAGAGCGTCGCCGAGGTACCGCGCGATCGCGACCGGGCAGCGCTACTCGGACGCGAGTACCATCACCCCGAGATAGCGGCTCTGGTCCGCAATGTCGAACTGCGTGGAAAACCGCCCCGTCGCCCCGACGGCCTTCAAGCGATACCCGCCGCTCTTCGGCTCCAGCTTGTCGATCACGAACTCCCCGAAGGTATCCGTGGTCGCGCGTCCGACTTCGCGGCCGTCCTTCTCGAGAACGACTTCGACGCCTGCCGCGCACTCCTCGACGCCGTTGACGTGATGCACCACCGTGCCCCCCACGAAGCACTTCGTGATGAGGTGGAGGTTCTTGTAGTAGATCCGCGGCCTGGTGCCGAGTTCCGGCTTCAGGACCTCGAGACCTTCGTCCGTGGCAATCCGTTTCATCTCCGCGTCGTCGACCTTGAGGGTCCGGAAGACCTGGGCCGGGCAGGCTTGCTCGCCGCGCGTCTTCGTCCAGCCCTCGTCGAGCAGGTGCGCGTCGAACGGCCACGCCTGTGGGATCTGCTTCTCTTCGTTCCAGGAGATGGCGCCGTAGGGACAGGCATCCACGATCTGCTTCTGTCCCTTCGACTTCTCGGGATCGATGATCACGATGCCGTCCTCGCGCTTCTTCACCGCCCCGTCACGCGCCGCCTTCATGCAGGGCGCGTCGTCGCAATGGTTGCACATCACGGGCATGAAACGCGCCTGGACCAGCGGGTAGGTGCCGCGCTCCTTGCGCTGGATGTCCAGCCAGTTGTGCCCGAGCGTGGGCTGAGCCGCGGACACGCCGGGGAAGTCGTTCCCGATGTACTCGTCCTTCACGGCCAGGAAGCAGAGGCGGCAGTTGTCGCAACGGGCGACGTCGACGATCAGGTTCCACTTCGACATCAGACGGCCTCCTGCGGCTGCCAGGTATCGACCCCGGTCCACTTCTCGACCTGCACCAGCACGGCGTTGGGCTTCATTCCGTGGCCCTTCTTCGTGATGGAATCCTTGGAATTGAGCATGTTCACGCAGCCCCCGAGGTCGGTGGATCGTCCGGGCTCGCCGACGGGTTCGTAGCGGGCGGACCCGGTGTAGGTGCTGACCGTGCCCGGCCGCAGTCTCTCCGTGACCTGGGCCGCGCAGACGATCGAGGCGCGGTGGTTCCAGATCCGGATGAGGTCGCCGTCCTTCACCCCGCGAGCTTCCGCGTCGGACCGGCTGATCCGGGCCACGAGGTAGTAGCGGCCATCCTTGAGCACGCGGTGTTCGCGGATGTCGTTCACGCTGCTGCCCTCGTCGTCGCCCATGACGTGAAAGGCGTAACGGGTGTGCGCGGTCTGCAGCTTCAGGGGGAAGCCCCCGAGTTCCGGGTTGCGGCTCGGATCCTCGTAGGTCGGCATGTACTTGTTCAGAGGCGGCCGATCCGGGTCGTCGATCTTCTTGAGCGTTTGCGCGATGAACTCGTATTTGCCCGAGACGGTCTGTATCCCGTCGAGGTAATTGCCCGAATAGTCGGAGGGCAGGGGATAGGGCTCAGGAGTGTCCTTCTTCCGGCCTTCGTAGTACCAGCGGTTCGCGACCGCTTCCCGCGCGGGCTCCGGATCCGGGGGCACCACGAAGTAACCCTTTTTGAGGAACTTTCTCCAGGTGGTGTGTTTGACCAGGTCCGAGGATTCGAAGACGCGCTTGCACCAGTCGAGCTCCGACGTGCCGCCTTCCGAGTACATAGCGCCCAGGTTCAGCTTCGCGGCTATGGCGAGGAAGATGTCGTAGTCCGACTTCGATTCGCCGAGCGGCTCGATGCACTTGTGCTGCAGCGAGATCACGCGGTGGTTGTTCATCGAGTACATGTGATGCACGTACCCGGTGCCCACGTTGTACCACTCGCCGATGTCCCACTTCTCGAAGACGGTGCAGGCGGGCAGGATGACGTCGCAGTACGGCGTCTCGCCTTCCTTCCACACCGACTGGTTGACGATGAACTCGAGGCTCGGGTGCTGATAGGCCTTGATCCAGCGGTTCCCGTTCACCATGGTGCCAAAGAGCTGGCTGCCGTACTTGTAGAGCATGCGCACGGGCACGTGACCGGGCGAGGGGTAGAAGAAGGGGAAGAACTGCCCCTGCACCGACGCGACGTCGGTGATGTAGCCGCCCGCCTTGCCCTGGGTGATTGCTTCGGGGAACCACATGCGCGGGATGCTCTGCCGCACCGAGTTCATGGTCACGATGTGGGGCATGCGCTGGTAGTTGTTGGCCGCGTTCGCCCCGAAGGTCAGCTCGCCCGAGAACGAGCCTTCGCCGTAGCCGGGGAAGTAGAAGTTGAAATCGAGCGGTGAGCCGAACTGGAGGTTGCCGAAATTGACGCCGGGACGGCCCCAGCCCTGCATGGCCGCGAGGATGGTCATCATGCGGGCCCACTGCATGCCTGTCGCGGTGCGGCAAGCACCGCCCACGCCGACACCCCAGCTCCCCGCGCCGAGATAGGTCTTCTTCGATCCCCACTCGCGGGCCAGGGCGCGAACATCGCGGGCGGGCACGCCGGTTTCCTTCTCCTGCCACTCGGGTGTCTTGGCTTGGCCGTCGCTCTCGCCGAGGACGTAGGCCTTCCATTCGTCGAAGCCGTTGGTGCGCTCGGCCACGAACTTCTTGTCGTAGAGCCCCTCGGCGATCCAGACGTGGCAGATGGCCACGGCGAGCGCGGCGTCGGTGCCGGGCTTCGGCGCGATCCACTTCCCGCCGAGGTGGGCCGCGGTGTGGTTGAGGTGGGGATCGATGTGGACCATCTTGATCCCGAGTTGCTTCGCCCACTCGCGCCGCTGCATCCCCTCGAAGCCGTAGGTGGTGTCCGGGTCCGAAGACCAGAACACGATCATCTCGGCTTCCTTGAGACAGTCTTCCACCGTGCCGTAGAACTCCGGGCAGCCGAGGCGCAGGCTGTTGCCCCAGTGGTGCATGGCCCCCCAGAACCACCCTTCCCAGCTGTCGGGAGTGTGCATCAGCTTGGTGGCGCCGACGATGTTCCAGAAGCGGTTGAAGGCGGAGAGGTAGTGGCCGAGGTTGCCCCACTGGTGGTGCGAACCGTGGTCGACCGCGATCGCGCCCGGGCCTATGGCCTTGGCGCGCTTGATCTCGCTGGCCACGAGGTTCGCCGCTTCCTCCCAGCTGATGCGCACGAATTCGGACTTGCCTCGATTCTGCTGGTTGCGCTCGCCGCTCGGATCGAAATCAACCCGCTTCATCGGATAGAGAAGCCGGCTCTTCGAATACACCATCGATTTCTGGCACATGCCGTGCGCGCCGAGCGTGGTCCGCCGCGGCGGGGTGAAGGTCTTCCCACGAGCGGTGATCGACCATGAGGGCGCGTCTTCGTCGGTGAAGTCGATCGGCGTAGTGCGAAGGATCTTTCCGTCCTTGACGTAGACGAAGATCGGGCCGCCGTTGGTGCCGGAGGTGTAACGGGTGACCCCGTTTCCCATGTCGGTGCCGGCCTTCCACATAACCGATTCGAGCCGGCCCATGACGCCCAGGAACCACACTGCGAGTTCGTCGGACCCTTGCAGGCGAACCTTGAAGTTCTTCGCGGCGTCGACCCGCTCCAGTAGATCGAACGGGGGGGTGAGGAAGCTCTCGGCCAGGGCTCGATTCTTGAACTCCAGGATGAGATCGGGCTCTTCGTGGATGCCTCTGCCCGTCCCGATCTTGCCGTGCTCGATCTTTATCCAGCGGCCCTCGGGCTTGTCGCGCAGCCGGAACTGCACCAGGACGTTCTTTTCCTTGAGGCGCGCGGCGTAGTCGGGGTAGACCCGCGCGGCCAGGCGCATGGCCTGGGGAATGCCCCACAGCAGGACGCTTAAATTCATGTCACCCTCCAGAAACGGATGTCGAAGCGGCGGCACAGCGAAGACAGGCGCGAAGCGAGCGCAGGAGGGCGGCCCGCTCCGGCGCGCCAAGGTCCGCGAGCAGGACGCGGTTGGCGTGGCGACGGCTCGCTTCGAGGCGGGCCAGCGCGGCCCGGCCTTTCGCGGTCACGGACAGACCCTTGCGCCGTCGGTCCGACGCCTCCGCCTGTCGCTTCACCAGCCCTTTGGCGAGCAGCTGCGCCACCAGCGTGCTCACGCTGGCGCGGGACACGCCGCGGGCGAGCGCGATCTCCGAGCCGAGCACGCCGCCTTTCGCACGAGCCGTCCGCCCGTCCGGCGAATGGAAGTTCGGGTCCCCGGCAACCTGCAGCAGGACCAGCCACTGCTGGGTGGTGAGATCGGCCCGCCCAGCCAGCCCCTCGCCCAGCTTCCCCAGTTGATTGCTCAGGTCGAGGACCGCCAGCACGATCGACTCCTCGACCGAGGCCTTCTTCGGGACCGCGTGCGACATTGGTTAACGACATTACCTATCGCCCGCAACCCTGTCAACACTGCCGCCCGTCGTGACCAGGGGCTCCGCCTTCCCCCCAAGTCGAAGCCCGGCGAAGCGATTAGAGTCCCTGCATGCCTGAGGTGAATCCCTTCGTTTTCGTCCTCCTGGTCTTCATCGTCATGTTGATCGCGAGGGCGGTCGTGATCGTTCCCGAGAACCACCGGGGCGCCGTGGTCAGGCTCGGGAGGTACATGAAGACTTTGGCGCCGGGGCTCCGCTTCCGGATCCCGTTCATCGATCTCGTGACTCGGGTCGATCTGGACGCGAACCTTCCCGGCTGGCGGGGACTCTCGGAACGTGAACTCGAGGCCGCGGTCGAATCGCTCGTGATGCTCGGTACGCCCGCCGGTCCCGGGTCTCTGGGGAAGCGGCCGGCCTCCCCGGCCAAGGCGGACGGAGCGGAGGCCCGCGCCCTCGCGTCCTGGCTCGTGAAGACGGCCGGCGACCAGATCGGCATCGACCTGTCGAACGACCAGATGGCGAGGCAACGAATCGCCGAGCGGGCCTCGGGCGTTCTGGACGATCTGAGGTCGTCCGACACCGCCCAGATCAGTCTCCCCTTCCTCGCCGCGGACAGCTCCGGCCCGAAACACTTTTCTCTCACCGTGACCCGGGCGGAACTTGGCCAAATTTTGGGTTCTGGCAGGGACTAAGGCGAGGCGCATCCCGTGCAAAACCCGCCCGAATCCGGATGGCCAGATCCCCGGCCTCTGTGGGGGTGATCCGCGTCACGGGGCGCGTTTAGAAGCGCCGAGTCTTCACGCTAACATCCAGGCCTTCGCCCCCGTCTGAAATCATTTCCGAGATCCCCGTACCCTAGACTTGAGGTGGGTGTTGGGCACGTTTCCATAACGATGCTCCACCCCGAATAAGGTGTTGTCATGCCAGTGAGTTACGTCAGAAAGCTTTCCGGACCGTCCCGCGGTCAAAGGCGCCCCGGCCCGAAGACCCGCCCGACGGGTTTTGGCGCTCGAGGCCTCCGGATGCTGGCGATCGCCGCCGTCCTCTTCTCGCTTGGCTTCGTCACCGCGCTCGCCGGAACCCCCGCGGGCTACGCCGAGTACATTATTCCCTTCGACGAAGACGTCTTCGCCTACGTGACCGACCCCGTCACCGCCGGGGTCATCGGCGCCAACGACACCACCTTCTCCCTGATCTCCGTGACCGCGTGGTCCGACACCGTGACCATCTACTACGACCACTGGGAGAACGGCTACAACTACGATCCGAACAACCCGGACGCGACCGCGGACGAGAAGTACGTCCTGAACATGAGCCAGACTTTGAACTTCCAAAGCCTCGCCATCCCTCGCCCGCGAACCCTGGCCGACGGCAACACCTACCGCGGGAACGTCGCCTCCGGAACGAGCCCCACCGCCGATTGCACCGCGCAGCCCACTCCGATAGCGCCTCTCATCCACAACACCCTCAACTACTGCTACGACGGGCGTGACCGCATCGTCTCGGTGGGCGGGGCGACCACGGTGACCCGCGGCGGCTACTTGAATACCGCCGGCCTCGGGAAACTGGCGGCGATCGGCGAAGAGGTCTATCCCCTGGCGCCGCAACTGGTCAAGTACATCCTTCCTTTCGGCGATGACCCGACCCGGCCCGACTACGAGCGCGTCGCCGCCCTGATCCAGGCTACGGAAGACAACACCACCATCCAGATCGATTTCAACGGCGACGGCGTCTTCGACTCCTTCAACACGGAAAACGGCTACCGGACACCCCGTGCCGATCCCATCGACAGCACCGTCCTGACTCTCCAGAGAGGTGAGACCTACGTTCTGGATACGGACAGCAACGGCATCGCCGGCGCCGGCCTTCCCCGGGGCGCGATCATTCTCGGAGACAAGACCCTGCAGGTCGAGTTCTTCTATGGGGAAATCGACTCCAACTACAACACCCGCGCGGTCTCGGCGTTCCCCCGCGGTTTCTGGGGCACCGACTATTACGCCTCCGCGTCCGGGGGAACCGGCAGCACCGACATCCTTCTCTACAACCCAAACGCGAGCGCGATCACCATCAACTGGGAAACCACGGGGGGGAGCGGTTCGTTCGTCATGGCCGCCAACGAAACCGCCTTCTTCCAGGCCAAGACCGGCAGCTTTCTCCCTGGAGGATCGGGCGCCTACCTGAGTGGAACGGGCGCTTTCTGGGGAACCTCCGACGTCGACCAGAACGCAGCCAATTACGACTGGGGCTACAGCCTCGTCCCGTCCTACCTCCTCTCCGACGACCAGGTCGTGGCCTGGGCGCCCGGGAACTCCCCTGCGCTTGGCTGCGACGTGGCCAACGGTCGGGGGAACGGGCTTTACGTAACCGCCGCCAACGACAACACGACCTTCTTTATCGACGCCAACGGTGACGGCACGCCCGACACCAACGCGAGCATCGAGGTGCTCCGGGGCACCACGGCCGTGACTGCCACGGGCTCGGGCTATAAGGCCAACCGGCTCGACTCCCTCTACATCACCGGCAGCAATTCCGGCACGCTTGCCACCAGCCTGTGTGACCTCACGGGCGCGCGAATCTACGCGACCGGGCCGTTCTCGATGTCCTATGGCGAGAACCCCGACAAAGCGACCGCAGGGGGCGGCCTCGACCTCGGCTATACCGTGTTGCCGAGCCCGAGCAACTGGATGGACCTGGCCCTCACCGTGGACAAGGCCACGAACCCGGTCCTGGTCTCGACTGTGGCCGGAGCCACCGAGGTGACCTACACCCTCGTCGTGGAATCCCACCTCTTCAACATCAACTCCGTGAGCGTCGTCGATACTCTGCCCGCCAACTGGGAGTACAAGCCGGGCAGCACTCTCATCACCCTTCCGAACCTGACGACAGTGACCACGAACCCCACCGGAACTCCAGGGCCGACCCTGACCTGGGGCAGTGGAGTGCTCGGCAGCCTCCTGCCGAACCAGCGCATCACCATCACCTTCATCGCCCGGACCACCGCGGCGTTTCCGGCGGGTGCCGTAACTCAGAACAACGTGAGGGCGGTGGGTACGCGCGTGGTGGGCGGAGTCACCCAGACCTTCAACACCACCGACTTCGTGCTCAACACCTTCACCGACGGCTCGGTGGGAATGGCCATGACCAAGACCTCCTCGGTGCCCGCGAGCACCCCGGTGAGTCCTGGGGACACGCTCACCTACACCGTGAACGTCT
>CAZYEA010000161.1:2411-11113 GCA_964646485.1 uncultured Acidobacteriota bacterium | reverse complement strand
CATCTCCTCGGTCAAGGCGAGAGCCGCGCGGGCGTCGAGAGTGGGCAGGGCCACGTGCACGCGCTCGCCGAAGGCCTCGACCTCGCGCACCTCGGGGTGGGCCGCGAGAATCTCGATGGCGCGGCGCTTCGGGTGCGCGAGGATTTCCACCATCGAGCCGGGCGCCTGCGCTCGCACCGCGTCGGGTGTGCTGACGTTCAGGATTCGCGAGCGGTCCATGAGAGCCACCCGTTGACAACGCTCGGCCTCGTCGAGGTAGGGCGTGGTCACGAGGAGGGTGAGCCCCTCACGCTGCAGCCGGGCCAGGATCTTCCAGAAGTCGCGGCGCGAGACCGGATCGACGCCGGTGGTGGGCTCGTCGAGAACGAGCAGTTGGGGGGTGTGAATGAGGGTGCAGGCAAGTGCCAGCTTCTGCTTCATGCCGCCCGAGAGACGATCGGCGAGCCGGTTGCGAAACGGAGTCATGCGGAGCATGTCGAGGAGTTCCTCGCCCCGGGCCTTCGACTTGCGCACGCCGTGGATGTCCGCGAAGAAGGCGACGTTCTCGTCGACGGTCAGGTCGCCATAGAGCGAGAAGCGCTGGGAGAGATAGCCGATGCGCTTCGACAACTCGTCCTTGTCCTTCCAGGGATCGAGGCCGCAGGTCTTGACCTCGCCTCCGTGCGCGGCGAGGAGGCCGAGGATCACGCGCAGAGTGGTGGTCTTTCCCGCACCGTCCGGTCCGATGAGCCCGAACATCTCGCCCCGGCGAACGTCGAACGACACATCGTTCGCGGCCACGAGCGAGCCGTACTTCCGGACGAGCCCCTTGACCTCGACGACGGGTTCGTCGCCTTCGGGCGAACGCGGCGCCTCGGTCACTTCGCACCGTCCACGGGCACGAACGTGGCCTCGGCCGGCATCCCGGGCTTGAAGAATCCGTCCGCGTTGTCGAGGCCGACCTTGACCCGGTACACAAGCTTCACCCGTTCGTCGCGGGTCTGCACGTTCTTGGGCGTGAACTCCGCCTTCGAGGCGATGTAGGTGAGCCTGCCCTTTCGGGTCTGGCCGCCGTCGGTGGTGATGGTCGCGTCCTGACCGATGCGGATACGCGCGAGGTCGACGTCGGTGACGTACACCGTGAGCCAGGCATCCGCGAGCTGGGTGATCACGCAAATGGGGGAGCCCGCCTGGAGCTGTTCCCCCGGCTCGGCCACCCGCGAGGTGAGGACGCCCGCGACCTGGCTCAGGAGGGTGGCGTCGTTCCGCTGCTGGCTGAGGGCGGCGATACGAGCGTCGATCGAGGCCACCCGGGCGCGGGCGGCGTCGATCTCCTCGGGCCGTGAACCCGCGTGAAGGCGGGCCAGAGTCTGCCGCTGCGCGCCCAGGCGCGCTTCGAGAATGCTTCGTCGCGTGCGCGCGTCGTCGCGCGCCTTGGTGGTGCCCGAGTTGCGGTCGAGCAGGCCCTGCATGCGGTCGAGGTCGAGCTGGGCGCCCGCGATGTCCGCCTCGGTGGCGCGGATCTGCGCCTCCATCTCCGCGATGTCCTCCTTGCGGGCGCCGGCAAGGCGCAGGCGCAGGTCGGCCGCGGCCTGGGCGCGATCGGCCTCCGCCTGGCGAATGAGGATCTCGATATCGGTGGTGTCGAGCTTCGCGATCAACGCGCCCGGTTTCACCGCATCGCCCTCCTTCAGGGGTGCCTCGAGGAGGCGGCCCCCGACCTTCGCGGAAATGTGAACGTCGGTCGCTTCGACGTGTCCGGCGGCCACGATGTTCGTGCTTTTGGCCTGGGTGGCGCAGCCGACGGCGGCCAAGGCGGCGAGGGTGAAGAGGGAAAGGGTGCGTTTCATGGGCGTTCCTTTGGGGTTTCGGCTAACCGACGGTGAGGCGCGGGTTTTCAGGGGCGAGCGAGCGATCGAGCCCTTCGAGCAGGTGGGCGAGCATGTCTTCGCTCGTGGGGACGCGCATCCCCGGGGCGGCTTTGGGGACAATGCGTTCCCGGAAGGAACTCCCCGCCGAGTGGACCAGCAGGGGGCCGAGGATGCTCAGGTGAAGCAGGAACGGATGCACGGGACGGAATTCGCCCGCGCGGACGCCTTCCTGCAGGGTCTCGGTGACGAAACCGATGATGACGAACAGAGTTCGGGCGACCTCCTCGTCCATGCTCTTTCCGCCTGCGAGGATTTCCCTCAGCATGATGTGGGGCAGCGCCTGCCTCTCTGCGAAGCGAGCGGCGATGCGAACGTAGAGCGACCGGAGCTTCTCGCGCGGGGGCGCCTCGGAAGCTTTGAGCCTTTCGATTTCTTCGACCACGCTCCCAAAAAGCCTCAGCAGCACGGCGCGGTAAAGGCCCTGCTTCGAGCCAAAGTGGTAGTAGATCATCGCCTTGTTC
The DNA here is from genome assembly GCA_964646485.1 of uncultured Acidobacteriota bacterium. Classification (GTDB taxonomy): domain Bacteria; phylum Acidobacteriota; class Vicinamibacteria; order Fen-336; family JAGNNV01; genus JAGNNV01. The sequence goes on along the minus strand of CAZYEA010000161.1, from coordinate 8,742 downwards.
GCTTTGGCGCGTCGCGCGATCTCCTCTACCCTTGCCCCACTAAAGCCAACTTCCATAAAGACTTCAGTGGCAGAACTCAAGATCGATTCCCGGCTGGTGCCGCTGCCTTCAGGGCTCTCTTCGAATTGACTAACCATTTGGTTTAACCGGAAGGTTAATTAGCGACCCGCGAGATGTCAAGGCTTTTCTTCAGGCCACGTCTCAGTCGGGCTTCTTCGCCGGTTTGCGGTCCCAGCGGTGGCCGCGCAGCTCCTTTAAGAGGATGGAGTCGAGGGGCCCCGCCTGCTCAGCCGCCACATTTCCGCGGACGCTCACCACCCGTCGCATTCCAGGGATCACCGTGGTCACGTCGCGATTCGAAAGGACGAATCGAAGAGCCATCTCGGGGAGGGTCATCCCCGCGGGGAGATCCTTCTCGAGGCGTTCGATACGATCCATGGTGGCCGCTCTGTTCTCGGCATTGAAGTAGCTGAGTCGGAAATCGCCTTCGGGAAACACGCGATCCCGCGTGAGTTGCCCGGCGAGAGACCCCTCGTCGAAGGGCACGCGTGCGATGACGGCGACGCCCATCTTTTGGCACAGTGGGAACAACTCGTCCTCGGGAGCCTGGTCGAAGACGTTGTAGACGACCTGCACCGCGTCGATCGCTCCGGTGCGAATCGCGGCGAGTCCGTTCCACGGCTCCCAACGATTCAGGCTGATGCCGATGCCTCCGATGAGGCCGTCGCGCTTCAGGTCCTCGACCGCGCGCTGCCATCGCTCGTCGAGAGCCCAGGCGTCCTGCCAGACATGGAACTGCATGAGGTCGAGTCGGGGCAGGCCGAGGTTCGTGAGCGAGCGCTCCGTGAACTCCCGGATGTGCTCAGGTGGAAAGCACTCATCGAGCCGGGCCTGCGACGGCGCGGGCCAGGTCCGATTCTTCGGTGGGATCTTGCTCGCAGTCACGAGGCGCGCCGGGTGGCGTCGGATCAGCCGTCCCAAAATACCTTCGCTCCGTCCCTCGCCATACGCGAACGCGGTGTCGAAGAAGGTGACGCCCGAGGTCACCGCCTCGTCGAGCGCGCGCTCCACTTCCGCTTCGTCGGTGTCCTTCCAGCCGGCGAGCCCCCACATGCCATATCCGAGAGCGCTTATCGGCAGGCCGAGACGTCGAGCGGTTCTGAGTTCCATTCCGGTCCTCCGCCTCCTTCAGGTGCAGGCGCAACGTTACGGCATGCGGTGGGCGGGCCTTTGGCCCCCTCGATTCGTGGGAAACTCGGGGTAGCAAAGCGCGGAGGCAGTATGGGCGAACTGAAGACCAAACCGACGGAGGCCAAGCCTTCCATCTTTGACCGCCTCCCGATCATGTGCTTGAATCGCCCCTCCCCGCGGCCTCCTACCGGCTCAACCTTTCTAACCACCGGCCAACACGAATGACGAGCCAGAATCACCCGTCGCTCACCGTGATGAGCGGTCTGGAGGCGGGCACCGCGCTCCGCATCGACGAGATCCTGAACAACTTCTCGATCGGTTCCGACGTGAGCTGCAACCTCGTGGTCTCGGGGGTCTCCGTATCTCCCATGCACGCTTCAGTCTTCCTCGACGATTAGGGTGTGGTGACCATCTCCGACACGAACAGCCGCACCGGCGTGTTCGTCAATGGCGTCCAGATCATGGAGCAGGCGCTCGCCGACGGAGATCAGATTTCACTCGGGCCGCCCGACGAGGTGGGAAGCGACCTGCTCACCTTCTCGATCACCGGCGCCGAGCCCCTGGTCGACCTCCCTGAATTCGGGGATTCCGGACTCACCGGCCTCGAGGCGCTCGACCCCGCACCCCTCGAAGAACCTCTGTTCACCTCTGAACTGGGGCGGCCGAGCTTTGCCGCCGAGGCTCCCCCCTTCGAGGCCGCTCCGCCGGCTGCGCTCCCCGACCTGCCGTCGCTCGATTTTCTGCCTGAGCCCGTGCAGGAACCCACACCGGCCGCGATCGATGAGTTTGAGATTCCCGAGATGCCGGCGGCGGTGGAACCCGAGCCTCTTCCAGAACCCCCCAAACCGCCCGCGCCCCGTCCCGTTCCTCCCCAGCCCGCCCCGCCCGCGGCGAGGAAGATCACCGGGCCGATCGGGGGCGCCCAGAAACACTCGGGTGACGGTGATCCTCTGGCCGGGCTCGCCGAGTCCCTGGGCGGTTCGAGCGCGGTTCGCACGCCGCCGCCTCCGATTGCCCCGCCCCCGCCCCTGCCGGTCGCCCCGAAGGGAAAGGCTACGCCCGCGATCATGGCCGCGCGCGTCGGGATCGTCGCGGTCGTGCTCGCCGGCATCGCCTGGTACGGAATTCACCGGTACTCCGACTCGATCGTGGTTCCAGTAATCGATAAGTACCTCCCCAATCCCGCCGAACCCGGCCAGACCGTGACCATCACCGGGTCGGGCTTCGGCACTGACTCCGTTCCCGCCGAGGTCAAGGTGACGATCGGCGAGCTGGAGGCGAGGGTGCAGGACGCGAGTCCCACCCGCATCAACATCATGGTTCCCGAGGCGCTCGCCGCGAAGGGTTCGCAGTCCCTCTCCATGAAGGTCACCGCGCAGGGAGCGTCGACCACGCGGCTCCTCAAGGTCGTGGTTCTACCCCGAATCGTGTCGCTCACCCCGCGGGTGGCGCTCACCGGCGACGAGGTCACGATTGCCGGCAAGTGGCTTTCGAACTCCCAGACGAAGCCTGCGGTCACGGTGGCCGGCAACGAGGCCGAGGTGCTGGAGGCCACGCCCGCGAGCATCCGCATCAAGGTGCCGCAGGTCGCGGCGAGCGAGGGCCAGAAGATTTCCGTGCGGGTAGCGCTCGGCGCCGATATCGGCAAGGAGGCGCCCCTCAACTACGGCCGGCTGCCCTTCGTCGAGAGTGTCACGCCGGCGCGATCGCTGCCCGGCGAGGTCATAACCATCGCAGGCCTCGGATTCACCGGCGCCGATCTTGCCGTTCTGGTCGGAGACCGGAAGGCGGTCGTCCTTTCCGCCACCGACACCGAGATCAAGGCTTCCGTGCCCGGGATGCGGCTGTCCGAAGCGGCCGGCCGACGCGAGGTCGTGGTGCAGGCGAATCAGAAGAACTCGGTGGCCACGCCGCTCGAGATCCTTCGCGAGTCCGCGGCGCTCTACTCACCGCGCTTCTTCGCCGAACTCGTCGAAGGCTCCAGAGTCGCGGTCTCCTGCGAGCTCGGCCCTCTGATGATCCTGAGCGCCGATGCCGGCTCCGCCAAGCGGGCGCACGAGGCGGCGGCGAAGCTCAACGGGCTGGCCGCGCAGGGCCGGACGAGCCGGGTGCAGTTTTCGGCCGGCGATCTCGTCATCAACGCCGCGCCGGGCGGCCCCGTGCTCGCGGTGGGTGCTGGAGACGGCAGCTCCAACTCGCGTGCTCTCGCCTCCCTGTGGGCCGCCTCCCTGACCGATATCTTCGATCTCTTCCTGCTCGGGCGGCGCCCCGGCCGCACCGTGGAACTTTCCCCCGATGGCAAGGCGTTCGTGGATATTTTCGCGGCCGCGCGCCGCCGTTCGTCGGAACCGGGAGTCGTAACCAGTGTCCTCTTCTCTCCGGATCCGGCCTGGCTGCGATCGATGGCGGCGCTCGCGGCCGCCCCCGTGATGGGCTCGGGCCAGGCCCTCGCCCTCCTCGACGGCTACTGGTCCGGGGTCATCGAGGTGCCGGGCGCCATCCTGCCGCGGAAGGTCGAGATCTCCCTCACCGCCACGCCCTCGGGACTCGTCGGCCAGAAGACCTCGCGTCAGGGCGGGCTCTCCTCCGATGTGTCGTTGCAAGGACTCGCTTACAACCGCCGTGAGCTTCGCTTTTCCTTCGTCGATTCCGGCGAGGATCTCAACTACCGCGGCCTCCTCGACGGGGACGAGATCGACGGCGAGGTGACGAAGCGCTCGGGGGCCAGAGTCGGGAAGCTCAAGTTCAAGCTCACGAGGTAACCTCGTCCGGTGAAACGGGTACGAACCGGACTCGAAGAGCTTCTCTCCCGCCCCGCGAGACTCCGCGGCTCGCGCTTCGGCCTCATCGCGAATCCCACCGCGGTGACCCCTGATCTCACCCATGCCGCGCTCCAGCTCAAGAGTCTGAAGGGCTCGAAGCTGGCCGCGCTGTTCGGGCCGGAGCACGGCGTTTTCGCGAACGCGCAGGACCTCGAGGAAGTGGGCGACCTCAAAGACCCCAAGACCGGCCTCGAGGTGTTCAGTCTCTATGGGGAGACCCGCATACCGACCCCAAGGATGCTGGCCGGAATCGATACCCTGGTGTTCGACATCCAGGACGTGGGCTCGCGTTATTACACCTTCATCTACACCATGCTCCACGCCCTGCAGGCCTGCGCCGCCCACGGGGTGCGCCTCATCGTGCTCGACCGGCCCAACCCGATCAACGGCATGTGCGTGCAGGGGAATGTCCTCGACCCGCGCTTTCTGTCTTTCGTGGGCATGCATCCGCTGGCGGTGCGCCACGGCATGACCGTGGGCGAACTCGCCCTCATGTTCGCGGACGAACTGGGTCTCTCCCTCGACCTCGAGGTCGTGCCCATGAAGAACTACCGCCGCGCCATGGACTACGAAGACACTGGGCTTCCCTGGGTTCTGCCCTCGCCCAACATGCCCACCGTCGACACCGCCTACGTTTACCCCGGTGGGTGCCTCATCGAAGGCACGAACCTGTCCGAAGGACGTGGCACCACCCGGCCCTTCCATCTCCTCGGCGCGCCCTGGCTCGACCCGTGGAAGCTCGCCCACGACCTCGATCGCGCGGATCTTCCCGGCCTCGGCTTCCGTCCCTGCTACTTCACGCCCACCTTCCAGAAGCACGCGGGCGTCGTGTGCGGCGGGGTCGAAGTTCACGTCACCGACCGCCGGAAGATCGACGCCTTCTACGCGTATCTCGTGATCATCGAGAAGGCGCGCGCCCAGAACAAGGCGAAGTTCGCGTGGCGCAAGCCGCCCTACGAATACGAATTCATCAAGCCGCCCATCGACATCCTGTGCGGCACCTCGGATGTGCGCGAGGCCATCGAAGCGGGTCTCTCCGTTCGGAGATTCAAGGACCAGTTCGAATCGGAAGCCCGCGCCTTCGAAGTCATCCGCCGGCCGTACCTCATGTACGCCTAGGCGGCGCCCCGGGCTTTCCCCCTACTGATCCTCGGCCTGACACGCCTCCGCTGGTGGTGACGACCCGGGGATGGTGGTGACGACCACTGCGGCCAGGATCAAGGCGCCGCCGATCACGGTCTGCGTCGAGATCGACTCCGCGAAGAAGAGCCGCCCGAAGATCACCGCCACCAGAGGATTCACGTAGGCGTAGGTGCCGACGATGTGCGAGGGCAGGGTGTGCCGCGTGAACGCGAACGCGGTGAAACCGATGATGGAGCCGAAAACCGCGAGGAAGAGGATGCCGCCCCACGCACTCCAAGGCGCCCGGAGCACCCGCACCCACTCTTCGCGATAGGCGAGGGACTGCAGCATCAGGAACACTCCGCCCGCGGTCATCTCCAGCCCGGAAGCCATGACCACGGGCAGGCGCTCCTTGAGCGACTTCGCCTTGATGTACCCGATCGTCCAGCAGATCGACGCGGTCTGCACGGCGACCAGCGCAAGGATGGGCGTCCCCTGTCCCGAGAAAGACACGTCGCCCTTGGCCGAGGCGATGACGAAGACTCCCACAAGACCGACCAGGACTCCCGACACGACGGGCAGCCGAAGCGAGGCGCCGCGGCTCAGCAGAGCCTCGGCGAGGGTGAGCCACAGGGGGAACGTGGCCACGAGCAGGGCGGTGATGCCGCTCGGAATGCTCTTCTGGGCCCACATGATGAGCCCGTTGCCGATGCCCATCAGCAGGATGCCCACGAGGATGGCGTTGCGCATCTGGTCGCGCGAAGGCTTCGTCCACTTCCCGCTCGCGAGGGTGAAGAGGAGCAGCGCCCCGCCCGCGATGAGGAAGCGGATGGCCGCGGCCACGAAGGGGGGCATGTGGGCAACGACCAGGCGGATCCCCACGTAGGTCGATCCCCAGACGATGTACACGACGCCCAGGGCGATGAAGGCGAGGGTTCGGTCTCGAGACGAAGGGGAGGCGTGATCCAAGGCGAGGCCGGGGCACTTTATTCCAAGCCTCCGCTCCGTACCGTTTAAACTTGCCTCTCGCCGAGCCGCGAATCGCCGCTCGAGCCCCTTGGAGGTCGTGGGTCCAACCCTGGCTATGTCAAAAAAGAACGCGCGCGCGAAGACGTCCCAGCCGTCCCTGTTCGATGCGAACGAGCCGGAAGCCGTGGTAGTCGCGCCCGCCAAAGCGGCCGCCCGGCCCACCGTCC
>CAZYEA010000161.1:0-2401 GCA_964646485.1 uncultured Acidobacteriota bacterium | reverse complement strand
CGCGGCTGAGGCCGAGGAGCCCGCCTCAGCCGAGCAAGCCGAGCCCGTCCGCAAGGTTCCCGCCCGTCGCGCCACCGCCGAAAGCCTGGCCGAAAAGCAGCGCGAGATCTCGGTCTCCGAGTTCTTCGTCAAGAACCGCCATCTTCTGGGCTTCGACAACAAGCAGAAGGCGCTCCTCACCGCGGTGCGCGAGTGCGTCGACAACTCGCTCGATGCCTGCGAGGAGGCGGGCATCCTGCCCGAGCTGCGCATCGAGATTCGTGAACTCGCCGAAGAGCGATTCCGGATCGCGGTCGAGGACAACGGGCCGGGAATCGTGAAGGCCCAGATCCCGAAGATCTTCGGCAAGCTCCTCTACGGTTCGAAGTTCCATCGCCTCAAGCAGCAGCGCGGCCAGCAGGGGATCGGCGTCTCCGCCGCGGGCATGTACGGCCAGCTCACCACCGGCAAACCCGTCACCATCGTGTCGCGCACCTCGCCCCAGGCGGCGCCTCACCTCTTCGAAGTCACGGTGGATACGCGCAAGAACCAGCCCCTCGTCCTCAAAGAGGAGAAGACGGAGTGGGAGAAGGCCCACGGCACCCGGGTCGAGATCGAGATGGAGGCGAGCTACAAGAAGGGCCGCCGCAGCGTCGACGACTATGTCGAGCAGACGGCTCTTTCGAACCCGCACTGCCGGGTCCTCTACCTGCCCCCGGGGCAGGAGACCATCACTTACGAGCGGGCCGTCCACGAATTGCCCGAGGAGGCGAAGGAGATCAAGCCGCATCCTTACGGCGTCGAACTCGGCCGCCTGATGCGGATGTTCCAGGACTCCCAGGATCGCCACATCGCCACCGCGCTCAAGAACGATTTCTCGCGCCTGACTCCCAAGGTGGTCGACGACATCCTGAAGATCGCCGGCGTATCGCCCAAGGCGCGTCCGCGCGATCTCGACACCCCGGCCATCGAGCGGGTGCACAAGGCCTTCAGCAAAGTGAAGATCATGGCCCCGCCCACCAACTGCCTCTCCCCGGTGAGCGAGACGGCGTTGCTCAAGGGTCTGCGCGCGCGCTTCAAGGCCGACTATTACGATGCGGTCACGCGTCCGCCCGCGGTCTACCGGGGCAACCCGTTCCAGATCGAGGTCGCACTCGCCCACGGCGGCGACCTCCCCGCCGAAGAGCTGATCGAGGTCTTCCGCTTCGCCAACCGGGTGCCTCTCCAGTACCAGGCCTCGGCCTGCGCGGTCACCAAGGCGGTGATGAGCGTCGACTGGCGCAGTTACGGCCTGCAGATGTCGAAGGGGGCCTTGCCCACGGGGCCCATGGTGCTGATGCTCCACATCGCCTCGGTGTGGGTGCCCTTCACGTCGGAATCGAAGGAAGCGATCGCGCACTATCCCGAGATCGTGAAGGAGCTGCGCCTCGCCCTGATGGAAGTCGGGCGTCGCCTGGGTCTGCACATCCGGCGCGGCAAGCGTGAAGCGGCTGAGGCCAAGAAGCGCGGCTACATCGACAAGTTCATTCCCCACATCGGCATCGCCCTCAAGGAAATCCTGAACCTCAAGGACAAGGAAACCGACAAGGTGGTCGCGAACCTGAAGACCGTCCTGGAGCGAAGCCGCGAAAACATGGTGTGAGGTTCAGCGGCTCGAGGTCGCTGAACGTCGACCCATCCCGACGAGCCGACGAGATGGCTGCGACGAGGAATCTCTAGGCGAGGCAGGGGAAGCCTGCCACCCGCTCGCTTCATAGTGGCGGAGCAAGTTTCAAGCTCGACACAGCGCCCACGTTCAGCGGGTATCCGCGATGGCAAACTGCGACGTTACGGTGACTTGGTTTCTTCCCGGTTTCCCGAGGAGATCGGTAATCTCAACTTCCGCCACGTAATCACCGACAGGCAAATCCGCGAGCGTGAGCTCTCCATTGATCTTGATCAGCGGCGGAAGGTCTTTCACAAGCTGAATGGGCTCAAGGACCATGACCGATCTTCCTTCTTTGCGAATCCGAAACTGCACTTGAAGGCGCGCCTGACGATTGTTCTCGTGGCGCTGCGCATGCGCGACCTCGCACGAAACAGTGACCATGGAATGCCTCGGAAACGTATCGGCCGGTAATCCGTCGCGATCGCCGGTCGGCCGGAGCACCATGCTCGAGGCGAAGAGGGTGTCTCGCTCCGCACGAAGGTTGGGGAACGACGCCAAGGATGTGGCGCTGCCCTGCCGCCTGGTGCGCTTATCCTCGACGGCGACGTCCGCTTGGTATACCCCCGGTGCTTCCAGCGGTGCCTTCACCATCAGCCGAAAGGGAGAGCGTGTGTCGTCCGGCGACAGGGACTTCAGGCCCGTGCGCTCTACCCGCACGACTGAGCCCCGTTGGTCCACCACTCTGACGAGGACATCCAAGTCGACGTCCCGCCG
>CAZYEA010000160.1:8835-11219 GCA_964646485.1 uncultured Acidobacteriota bacterium | reverse complement strand
CACCGCGCGCGCGACGTCCTCCGGCCGCCCGAAGCGCGCCACCACCCCGCGGTCGATCATGGGGTCGTACTTGCCCGAGTCGACCGAGGCGCGGGCCATGCCCACCGAAGTGACCCCCGGCGCCACCACGTTGACGTTGATTCCCGTCCGGCCGCCGAAGTCCTTGGCCAGGATCCGGGCGCCGTGAATCAGAGCGGCCTTCGCGGGCCCATAAGCAAGAGACCCCTCGAAGGGATAGGTGCCCTGCATGCTGGCGAGGAGGACGATGGCGCCGCGGGCCGATCGCTCCCGCATGGCCAGGGCGACGTCGCGGGCGAGCAGGAGCGGAGCCACGGTGTTCTGGTCGAGCGCCTCCTGGAAGGCCGGCCCTTCGAGTTCAGCGGTCTTGGCGCGCGCGGGGTCGCCCATGAAGACGACCAGGCCATCGATCCGGTCGCGCACGCGCAGCGCATCGTCGACCAGGCGCTTTCGGCCTGCGGCCTCGCGAATGTCCGCCTGGATGAGTCCCACCGGTCCCGCGTAGTTGTCCTGGAGCCGCTGTTGCACCAGTTCGGCCCGGCCCTTGTTCGAGTGATACCCGAGAATGGGGAAGGCGCCCTCGGTGATGAGCAGGGCGGCGGTCGCGGCTCCCAGACCGCCGGTGCCCCCAGCGAGGAGGATGACCCGGCCGGCCAGCGCCCTGCGCCCGTAGTCGAACTTGAGCTGGTCGTGGCGGCGCGCTTCTTCGGGGTCGAGATGAGGACTGGGCATGGCTCCCCCGAATTGTAGTTGGGGCCCTATCTCCCCAAAAGCGAGGCGAGGTCCGCCTTGCGCTTGAACAGGCCCATTCGGTGCAGGGCGAAGTCGTACTTCACGGGATCTTCGGGGTCGCAGGCGCGAAGCGTGGCCGTGATCTCCTCGGCCATCTTCCAACCCGGCGAGACCCTTCGGGTGAGTCGCGCCGACTTCCCGATATTGATGATGTGGGCGTCGAGGGGGACGAGGAGCGACGAGCGCGGCACGCGCGTCCAGCCTCCCGGGTCCACGGAATCGGCGCGGGACATCCATCGCAGGTACAGGCAGAGGCGCTTGCACGCGCTGCCGTCTTCCGGGGAGGGAAAAAAGAAGCGCACTCCGGCGTCTGCGGGCAACCGGCCGCGTCCGTAGAGGCCGTCCCGGGCCAGGGCGAGGGCGCGCCTGGTGAATTCCACGAGGGCGGGACGAACGTCCGAAATCGTCCCTGTTGGCGCGAAGAAGGCTTCGACCGAGCCCTCGCGCCGTCGCATCTCGCGGATGAAGACGAGCAGGCAGGCGACGTCCGTGGCATCGTTGAAACGGTGCTTGAACCCCTCGAGCGCGCGCAGGGTGGCCCGGGTGTCGAGGGCGTCGACAAACGTCGCGGGCCGGTCGCCGAGGAGGCCGAGCACCCGTTCGACGCTCTTCTTGATCTGCGCGACCGTTCCATACGCGAGAGACGAGGCGATCAATCCCACCACCTCGCGGTCCTCAGGCCTCTCGTACCGCCAGACGAACTGGACGGGGTCGGGATCCATCCAGCGCGCGTCGTATTCGGCGTAGGCCCGATCGAGCGCCACCTTCAGGGCGGCGATGCGGCGCCCCTTCACGGCTTGATGGCGCGAAGGATCTCGTCGCCTATGGCCTCCACTCTCCAAAGGCGCAGTCCCTCGACGGCGGTGAGCTCCGCGTGGCCCGCCGGATTCGCCTCGGCGATGCGGTCGATCAGGCGCTGCGGGAGGAGGAGGGAGAGATCGAGCCCGATCCTCGTGGCCGCACCCTTCCGCAATTCCTTGAGCGCCGCCACCCTCCGCTGCTGGGCGAGGGGCAGTTCGATCCTCCGGCCGCGCTCGAGCTTCGGGATGTCCGCCTCGGGGAGTTCGAGTCCGCGCCGGAGGGCCTCATGAAAGCGGTCCGCGTACTCGCGCCTTCTTATGTTGTTCACCACGGCCTCGCGGCCCCCGTCCTTTTCGGTGTGAGCGAGGGAGAGGAGAGCCTCGTTCACCGCGATCCGGAACGGCGGCAGGTCGAGCTCGTCGGCGATCTGTTCGCGACACGCGATCAGTTCGCGGAAGATGGCGAGGCCGCGCGGGGGCAGGGCGGCCACACCCTTCACGTCCCGGAACACTTCGCGCGGGTCGGTCTTCTCGGGAAGGCCGTTCAGCGACTCGAGGGCCGCGCACTCCTCCTCGACCCAGGTCAGGCGCTTCTTCTCGACCAGGGCCTCGCGCTGCTTTGCCATCACGTCGAGAAGATGGTTCACGTCGGTGAGGGCGTACTCCATCTGCGCCTCGGAGAGAGGCCTCGCCGACCAGTCATCCTTCTGATTGCCCTTGGAGATGGTGAGGCCCAGTTCGTCGCGCAGGGTTGCCTGCAGGCCGACTTCGGTT
>CAZYEA010000160.1:5225-8825 GCA_964646485.1 uncultured Acidobacteriota bacterium | reverse complement strand
CGATCATGGTGTCGTGGATGTTCCGCACTCCGATGCCCGCCTTCGCTTTCAGCAGGGCGATGTCGTAGTCGGCGCCGTGAAAGACCTTGGTGATCGCGCGACTCTCGAGCACGGCGCGCAGCGCCTCGATGGGAAAGCCCTCGAGGGGATCGAGGAGGTACGACGAGCGGGCCTCGGTGCCCACCTGGATGAGACAGATCTTCTGGTGGTAGTGGTAGAGGCTGTCGGACTCGGTGTCGATGACGATGGCGCGGGCGCCCTCGGCCTCCCCGAGGAGCTGTCGGAACAAGGCGTCGTCGGCGGAGCGGATGATCGGAGGCAAGTCGCCAGTATAGAGATGGTTGAACCTCAGCGCTTGCGAGCGTCCTCCTCCTGGCGCACGCTCTCCCGAAGGTCGAAGAGCAGAAAGTTTCGGCTGCGAATCGCGGACTTTTCCTCCTTCAGAAGAGCGAGGAAGCGGCTGACCCCGATGGGCTCATTGCCGTTGCCGTGGACCAGCACGATGCTGCCCGGCGTCGGGTCCAGGCCCTTCGCGTTCTTGGCGAGCCAGGCGTCCGAGCCGATGGGGACGAGGCCGTAGGAGACCACGCGGCGAACGAGATCCAGATCGGAGACGAGGCCGGGGAATCGGAAGAAGACGGAGGGCCGCAGGCCGTTTGCGATCATGAGCGCTTCGGTATCGAGGATTTCCCGGCGCATGTCCGTTCCGGGTTCGAGGAGGAAGTTGCGAGAGAGCGGGAGGCCCTTTTCGTATCGATGGTTGTAGGAATGGTTGATCCAGGTGACGGTGATTTCGCGGCGAGCCTCGAGGCCGCGCAGCCAGGCGAAGTCATCCGGATGCTTGTCGATCCAGCGGCCGGTGAGCGCGATGCCGAGGGGGACGGGCCGTTCGGTGGGGAGGAAGGCTTCGATGACGGCCTGGAAGAGCCGGCGATCGAGAGGGTGGGTCGAGGGACAGAGATCAATGGTCAGGACCACGCCGTTTCCGGTGGGCAGGGCGTGCACGATGCCTGCGTCCTGGTGCGACGAGCCATTGATCTCGCCGTCCGCGAGGGCGCGGCCGTAGGGTTCGAGGGCGACGGCGGCCTGGAGCCCCAGCCAGGAGAGGCGCTTCAGGCGCAGCCCCTTTGCCGGGGCGATCAGGGTTTCGAGAGTGGACGGGTCGACTGCGAGCACTCGCTTCTGGCCGGCCTGGGTGAAGCGCCGGAGAACGATGAGCCGCCGCCCGCATTCGGCGGGGGAGCATTCAGCAAAGAAGGGGGTGTAGTCCCTGACCGGCTGGGCCGCGGAGGTGTCGGCGGAGGCCCCGACGGCGGCAACCAGGATGAGAACGGCCAACAGTCGCGAGAACGTCATCGGGGCCCTACGCTTCCTTGGCCTCCTGCCAGAGCGCTTCCATTTCATCGAGGGTCGCCTGTTTCGGGGTCTTGCCCTCCTTCGCGAGTCCCTGCTCGACGTAGGCGAAGCGCGATCGGAACTTCCGGTTCGTGCCTCGCAGCGCCGTTTCCGCGTCGACCCCGAGCTTCCGGCCGAGGTTGATGACCGCGAACATCAGGTCGCCGATCTCGTCTTCGAGCCGTTTCTGGCGCCCCGCTTCGGGTTCGTGCATTGCCGCGGAGATCTCGTTCAACTCTTCTTCGATCTTCCCGCGTACGTCCTCGGGCTTCGCCCAGTCGAAGCCGACTTTGGCCGCCTTCTCGGAGAGCGCCGAGGCCTCCATGACCGCCGGCACGTGGTGATGGACGGCGTCGAGGAGAGAGGAGTGTTCGGCGCCTTTTGCCGCCCGCTCCTGGCGCTTCAGCTCCTCCCAGTTCCTCAACACCGCCTCGGAATCCGCTGCCTCAACCGTCCCGAATACATGAGGATGGCGGCGAACCATCTTGTCCGCGACCGAGGCGATGACGTCGCCGATGGTGAACTCGCCCGCCCGCTTCGCGATGTCCGAGTGGAAGACCACGTGCAGCAGGATGTCGCCCAGCTCTTCCTTGAGGTTCGCCGCGTCGCCGGTCTCGATGGCGTGGACCACCTCGTAGGCCTCTTCCAGGGTGGCCTGCCGAAGGCTCATGTGAGTCTGCTCCCTATCCCACGGGCATCCGCCATCGGACCTCAAACGGTCGATGATGCTGACAAAATGCTCGAACGATGTCTGCGTCGATGTTTCTTCCATGGCCGCCTCATGTTCGCATGAGGGCCCGGCCGCGCTGCGGCTGCTCAAACCCCCCACCTCAAAGATGACGAGAACCCTGCAGGCGCTTAAGGACTCGTTCGGCTACTCGACCTTCCGGCCGCACCAGGAGGAGATCGTGTCGGCGGCACTTTCGGGGCGCGACGTCCTCGCCCTCCTGCCCACCGGCGGAGGGAAGTCGCTGTGCTTCCAACTCCCGGCGGTTCTCGGCCAGGGGCTCACCCTCGTGATCTCGCCCCTCATCGCCCTGATGAAAGACCAGGTCGACGCGCTGCAGGCAAACGGAGTCGAGGCGACCTTCCTCAACTCCTCGCTCGATTCCGACGACGCGCGCAGCCGTTTCCGCGGCTTGTGGGCGAACCAGTACCGCCTCCTCTACGTGGCGCCCGAGCGCCTCTTCCAGCCGAGCTTCATGAAGTCCCTGGCCGAATGGCCGGTCGAGCGCGTCGCCATCGACGAAGCCCACTGCATCAGCGAATGGGGCCACGACTTCCGGCCGGAGTATCGGCGCCTCATCGAGCTGCGCGAGCGTTTTCCGAAGATCCCCTTCATGGCCCTGACCGCGACCGCGACCGAGCGGGTCCGCAAGGACATCGCGGCCCAGCTGCGGCTGAAGGACCCGTTCGTGTCCATCGGCAGCTTCAACCGTCCGAATCTCGCCTACCGCGTCATCCCGAAGTCGAAGCCGGCCGACCAGGTTCGGCGTCTCATCGCCGCGCACAAGGGCGGAGCGGGGATCGTCTATTGCGCCAGCCGCCGCGCCGCCGAATCGGTGGCCGAGAGCCTGCGCGATGCGGGCATCCCCGCGAAGCCGTATCACGCCGGCCTCTCCGATTCCGATCGTTCGAAGAACCAGGAGGCGTTCGTGCGCGACCGGGTCCAGGTCATCTGCGCCACCGTGGCGTTCGGCATGGGGATCGACAAGCCCAACGTCCGCTTCGTGATCCACCACGACCTTCCCAAAAACGTCGAGGGCTACTACCAGGAGACCGGGCGCGCCGGGCGTGACGGCCTCGCTTCCGAGTGCGTCCTGCTCTTCTCCGCCTCCGATGTCGCGAAACAGCTCGGCTTCATCGAGGAGATCACCGACGAGGTCGAGAAGCGGGTTGCGAAGACCCAGCTCCGACGCATGATCGACTATGGCGAAACCACGGCCTGTCGGCGGGCCAATCTGCTCGAGTACTTCGGCGAGCGGTTCGCCGAGCCGAACTGTGGCGGGTGCGACAACTGCCTCACCCCGCGAGAGCTCTTCGATGCGAGCGTGCCTATGCAGAAGCTCCTCTCCACCGTCTATCGGGCTCGATCCACCGGTTCATCCATGGGCCGGTCCGCCACCTTCGGCCTCATGCATCATGCGAACGTCCTCACCGGCCGGACCACCGAGCAGATAACCCGCTGGAATCACGCCACTCTGT
>CAZYEA010000160.1:0-5215 GCA_964646485.1 uncultured Acidobacteriota bacterium | reverse complement strand
GGCAAGGAGTTCTCGCCCGAGGAGTGGCAGCAGATCGGGCGCGAGGCGATCCGGCGCGGTCTGCTCTCCCAGATGACCGGGGACTACCCGACCGTCGATCTCGCCGCCCCAGGCGCCGAGTTCCTCAAGACTCGAGGTCCCTTCGAGATGCCACGGCCGGTGGCGCCCAGGAAGGCGGTTCAGGCAGCGGGAGAGAAACGCTCCCGGGGCGCCCGGGCGGGCGCCGACGAGGCTCCTTACGATGAGTTCCTCTACGAGAAGCTCAAGGCGCTGCGGCGCGCCTTCGCCGATGAGCGGAATGTCCCGGCCTTCGTGGTCTTCGGCGATGCCACGCTTCGCGCCATGGCGCGCGAGAAGCCCACCACCCCCGCGGCCTTCCTCGCGGTGAGCGGGGTCGGCCCCGCCAAGCTCGCGCAGTTCGGTGAGAAGTTCATAGGCCTGATCAAGGGTTCGAGCGCCGCCCCGTCGTAGTCTTGATCCGTCATGAAACTCCCCATCTATCAGGTGGATGCCTTCGCGAGCGAGGTCTTCAAGGGCAATCCCGCCGCCGTGGTTCCCTACAACGAGCCGGTCAGCACCGAAGTGATGCAGAAGGTCGCCATGGAGAACAACCTCTCCGAGACCGCCTTCATCCAGTCTTCAGGCTCGGGGCACTATCGAATCCGCTGGTTCACTCCCGCGGTCGAGGTCGATCTGTGCGGCCACGCCACCCTCGCCGCCGCCCACGTGGTCATGAACGAACTCGAGCCCGGACTGAAGCGGGTGGTCTTCAGCGCCGCGGTCGGCCCGCTCGAGGTCGCCGCTCGCGACGGCCTTCTGATCCTGGATTTCCCCTCCCGTCCACCCCAACCCGCAGACATCGCACCGGAGTTAAGCGAGGCCATGGGGAAGCGGCCGCTCGAGGTGCTCAAGTCGCGCGACCTCATCCTCGTCTACGGGAGCGAGGGCGACGTCGTGGGGTTGCGGCCGCATTTCGATCAGCTTGCCGCCTGCTCCACCTTCGGCGTGCTTGCGACCGCACGCGGCAAGACCACCGACTTCGTCTCCCGCTGCTTCTTCCCCGCGGTGGGGATCGACGAGGATCCGGTGACGGGCTCGGCTCACTGCTCGTTGATCCCTTGCTGGGCCGAGCGACTGGGCAAGTCCTCGCTCACCGCCCTTCAACGGTCGAAGCGGGGAGGCGAACTCTTCTGCGAACTCAGGGGCGACCGCGTCCACATCGGCGGCCGCGTCGTTCCCTATCTCACCGGCGAAATCACGGTCTAGCTTCAGGAATCGAAAATCACAGTCATGACAAAAGCCTCCCTCCTCGCCCTCGTTCTTCTCGCCCCCGCCTTCACTTCGGCCCAGCCCAAAGATGTCGGCGCCGAGCTCCTGGCGGATCGGACGATCGCCGCGGCGCTCGAACGCGCGAAGGTGAACGAGCCTGAGATCATCGCCGAGCAGATCCGGGTGTGTGAGATCCCCGCTCCGCCTTTCGCCGAGGAGAGACGGGGCCTGGAGTTCAAGAACATCTTCACCAGGCTCGGCCTCCAGAACGTCCGGATCGATGCGGTCGGCAACGTCCTCGGCGAGCGGCCCGGCAAGGGGCCGAAGCCCCATCTCGTCCTTGCCGCCCACCTCGACACCGTCTTCCCCGCGGAGACCGAAGTCAAGGTCACCCGGGAGGGCTCGTGGCTCAAAGGCCCGGGGATCGGCGACGACTGCCGCGGCCTGGCCGTGCTCATCGGAGTCATCCGCGCCATGAACGAGGCGAAGGTCGTGACCAACGGCCCCATCACCTTCGTGGCCAACGTGGGTGAAGAGGGGCTCGGCGACCTTCGCGGCACCAAGGCTCTCTTCAACGACACCCTGAAGGGCCGCATCGATCGCTTCGTGTCGATCGACGGCACCGGTCTCGGCATGACCCACGTCGGGGTGGGGAGCTTTCGCTACCGGCTCTCCTACAAGGGCCCCGGCGGCCACAGCTATGGCGCCTTCGGCCGCGTGAATCCTATTCACGCCCTCGGCCGGGCCATCGCCGCCATCTCCGAGTTCCAGGTGGCGAAGGAGCCGAAGACCACCTTCAATGTCGGCCGCATCGGGGGCGGCACGTCGGTGAACTCGATTCCTTTCGAGGCCTGGGCGGAAGTCGACATGCGATCGCACGACAAGGCGTCGCTCGACGCCGTGCACGAGAAATTCCTCGCCGCCGCCGACAAGGCCGCGGCGGACGAGAACAAGCGGTGGAGCGACGGCACGATCACGGTAGAGAAGAAGAGCGTGGGCGTTCGTCCTCCGGGTGCGACCCCCGCCACCGACTACGCGGTCACCGCCGCGGCTTCGGTGACCAGGGCCCTCGGCATTCCCATCGAGTGGAGCACGGGCTCCACCGATTCGAACGTGCCCATGAGCCTGGGAATTCCCGCCATCACCATCGACGGCGGCGGCGACGGCAGGGACGCGCACGCCCTTACGGAGCGGTTCGACACCACCGACTCGTGGAAGGGCACCCAGCGCGCCCTCCTCATCGCGGCGGCCCTGGCCCGGTAGATAGCGGACTCCCGACGCCCCCCGGTATCATCGCCCCATGCGAACAAAATCCCTCCTCGTTCTCGCCGCGGTACTCCTCGCCGCCGGCCCGCTCTCCGTCCACGCCCAGGCCAACGGCAAGGTGACGGGCCGGATTCTGTTCAAGGGTTCCGCCCCCGAGCCCACCAAGATCCGCATGGCCGCGGATCCGCGCTGTCTCCAGGCGAGCCCGAACGGCGCCGAGCGGAAGCAGATCGACGGAACGAACGGCGGTCTGGCCAACGTCATCGTGTCCATCAAGAACAAGGTCCCCGGTACCGCTCCCGCCAGGACCACCCCGGTTCTGCTCGACCAGCTGGGCTGCATGTATACCCCCACCGTCATCGCCCTCCAGGTCGGCCAGCCCCTGAGAATGCGGAACAGTGACGAGACCCTGCACAACATCCACCCCCGCCCCACGGTGAACACCGGCTTCAACGTCGGCCAGCCGCGCAAGGGGATGGAGACAGAGAAGACCTTCGACAAGCCCGAGACCATCTTTCCCGTGAGCTGCGACGTGCATCCGTGGATGCGCTCCTACATCGCGGTCTTCGACCACCCCTACTTCACCATCACCAAGGATGACGGATCCTTCGAGATCCCGAACCTGCCGCCCGGGGAGTACCAGATCGAGGCCCAGCATCCCACCCTGAAGATCATGACCGGCAAGGCCGTGGTCAAGGCTGGTGGTGTGGGAACCGTCGAAATCACCTACACCCTCAAGTAGTCGGGGGACCTTCATGAGCCTCCTGGCACTTGCCCTGCTGACCGGCTGGGCCACGTCGAATACTGCCCAGCTCGCCAAGGGCAAAGAGGTCTACGAGACCGCGTGCATCCTCTGCCACGGCAAGGATGGAGCGGGGAACCCGGAGTGGGAAAGCGAGATCCGCCCCGTTTCGTTCGCCGACTGCGGCACCACCGCGGAACCTTCCGCCTTGTGGAAGTCGGTCGTGGTGAACGGCGGGCCCCGGCACGGCCTCGCGGACGTCATGCCCGCTTTCGGTGAGGCCTTTCCCCCCGACGAACTCGACGCCGTGGTCGCCTACCTGCGGACCTTCTGCGCCACCGCCGACCGCTACCCGCCCGGCGACCTGAACTTCCGCAGGCTCATCGCCACCGGCAAGGCCTTCCCGGAGGCGGAAGTGGTGATGAAGACGAAGATCGTGCCCGACGAGGGCGAGACGGAGATGGAGTTTGTCTACGAAAACCGGCTCGGTCCGCGCTTCCAGTACGAGCTCGAGTTCCCGCTTCGTCCCAAAGCCACCAACGAGGGTTACGGCGCCGGCGTAGGCGACGTGGTGGTGTCGGGCAAGTACGTCCTGTCGTTCAACCCCTCGAAGCTGCAGATCTTCTCGGGCGGCCTCGAGGCCGTCCTGCCCACCGGCAACGAGAAGAAAGAGCTGGGCTCGGGAACGACCGTGTTCGTGCCGTTCCTCGCTTTCGGCAAAGGCATCGGCTCGACTGTCCTGCAGGCCAAGGTGGCGGTGGACCTGCCCGTGGATACGGCGCGCGCTTCGCGGACCTGGAACTACGCGGTCGGCTATTCACTCCCGCCGATCGGCTTCTCGCGGACGGGCTACGTTCCCGCGGTCGAACTGAAGGGCAGCTACAACCCGGAGAACGACAGCCATTCGCAGACCCTGGTCCTGGGCGTGTCGAAGGCGCTCAACAAACTCGGCCACGTCATAGCGTCCGTGGGGGTCGGCATTCCGCTCCGACCCACCGAGGGCCCCAGGCCGAAGCAGTTCCTCGCCTATCTGCTGTGGGACTTCGGCGACGGCCCGATCTGGACGGGCTGGTAAGAAACGCCGACTAGACCATCTCCGTCTTCCACAGATCGTGGAGATGGATGACGCCCTCGACCCTTCGGCTCGCGTCGATGACCACGAGGGCGGTGATCTTGTTCGTTTCCATCATGTCGAGGGCGCGCGTCGCGATTTCCCTCGCCGCGATGGTGTGAGGCGTGCGGGTCATGCCCTGCTCCGCGGGGAGGCCGAGGACGCTCGCTCCGAACCGCTCCATCAGACGCCGCAGGTCGCCGTCCGAGATGACTCCGAGGAGCGTGCCCGCCTCATCGGTCACCGTGGTCATGCCGAGGCGCTTCTTCGTCATCTCGAACAGCACGTCCTTGAGCGGGGTGTGGGGACTGACCCTGGGCGTGTCCTCGCCCTTGTGCATCATGTCCTCGACGCGCAGGAGCTTCCGGCCGAGGCGCCCACCCGGATGGAGGTCCGCGAACTCTTCAACGGTGAAGCCGCGCTTTTCGGTGAGGACCATGGCGAGGGCGTCGCCCATGGCGAGGGCGGCGGTGGTGGAGGCGGTGGGGGCGAGGCGGAGGGGGCACGCCTCCTCGCGGATCGACACGTCGAGGTGCACCTCGGAGGCCAAAGCGATGGCGGAGTCGGTGCGTCCGGTCAAGGAGACGAGCGGCACTCCGATTCGCTTGAGGGTGGGGAGGAGGGCCACGATCTCTTCGGTCTCGCCGCTGTAGGAGATGGCCACGACCACGTCGCCCTTCACGATCCGGCCCAGGTCGCCGTGGATGGCCTCGGCGGGGTGGAGAAACAGCGAGGGAGTGCCGGTCGAGGACAGCGTCGCGGAAAGCTTCTGCGCGATGAAGCCGCTCTTTCCCATGCCCGTGGTGACGACCCGTCCACTGCAGGCG
>CAZYEA010000159.1:0-11258 GCA_964646485.1 uncultured Acidobacteriota bacterium | reverse complement strand
ACCTTCAATGGCTACTTCAACGTCGACTCCGGCACCGGCCGGATTCGCGGCGCCAATGTTTTCGGCCCGAAGGAAGCGGGCGCCGTTCTCCGCGACGTGCTCGCTCCCTTCGAGGACTTTGGACTCATGGGCGCGTCGGTGACCGCCTCCCGCCGTTCCGGAGGCACCGACAGCACTTCCTTCAACGAGGCGGGTTTGCCCGGCATCGGCCTCGGCCAGGATCCGATCCAGTACAACTCGCACACCTGGCACACCAACCTCGACACCTACGAACGGATCATCGAAGAGGATGCGATGCGCTCCTCCATCGCCATCGCGAGCGCCGTGTATCACCTCGCCATGCGCGACGAGATGTTGCCGAGGTTCGCGGCGGACAAGATGCCAAAGCCTCCAGCGCCCACCCCGACCCCGTAGGCGGCCCCGGACTCGCGCGGAGGCCGGCCACTAGGTCGGTTCGCGAACCGTCACAGGGCGGGCGCGAAGGGCGGCGCTTGGGCTCTTAGCGTCTGTCGCACCGGGACCTCAACGCGCGCTCCGATCTCCGGATCGCGAGGCTCCGGAGAAGACAGGAGCCTCGTATGAACCGCCGATTCCTCCCGCCGCGTGGACGCAACCTCGTCCTCCTCTTCGGGGTCGTCGTTCTTGCCCTGAACCCGCCCGCGCGAGCGGATGAGATCCAACGAAGTTCGTTTGAAGTCCGGCTGGCCGTCGGGTCGAGGACGCGGATCGTGCTCGCGGACGCGAAACGGACCGCCCTCCAGGGGCACGTGAGAGCAGTCGATGCGAACGCCATCACCCTCGAGACGTTCGGAGGCGCCGCGGTGCGCGTGCCGCGCGACGAGATCGGGACGCTTCAGATCAGCACCGAGGAGAAACGCAACACCGCGAAAGGCGCGCTGATCGGCGCGGGTTCGGCGGCACTCCTGGGCGCGGTGTTTGGAGCCGCGGTCTGTGGTTCCGAGGCACAGACGAGTGCCTATTACACGGGCTCGGACTGCACTCGGACGGAAGGGGCGCTTCTTCTCGGCGGGTACTTCGCTTCAGGCGGCGCGTTCTGGGGCGCGATCCTTGGGCATCGCAGCCGTTCGGATCGGTGGACCGACCTGCCCTTGACCCAGGCGTCCTTCGCCGCCTCGTCCACCACGGGCGCCGAGGCCCCGCTCGCCGCAGGCCCTCAAGCACCTGCGGCCGCGATTTCGCCGATCACCCCACTCAAGACGACG
Source organism: uncultured Acidobacteriota bacterium (assembly GCA_964646485.1). Lineage (GTDB taxonomy): Bacteria > Acidobacteriota > Vicinamibacteria > Fen-336 > JAGNNV01 > JAGNNV01. The sequence continues at coordinate 10,035 of CAZYEA010000159.1, read as the reverse complement.
CCGCTTCCGAACACCGGCTCGCGGTTGTTCGCGGGCTCGCGGGTTCGAGTGCTCCACGGCCGCCAGAAAACGGAAGGGTTGCTGATGGACATCTCGCCCGCTGCCGTGGTGCTGGGCGCATCCGCGGGCACGGTCCGCATCGCGCGGGACACCGTGGAGGGGATCGAAACCTGGGCGGGCGAGCGGCGACGGCCCCTCAAGGGCGCGCTCATCGGCCTCGTCGCCGGTTTCGCCCTCGACTTCAGCACCGAACCCTATTGCTCGGCTTCCGGCGCCGTCGATCTGTCCTGCTCGCGCGCTCAGTCGGCCTCGGAGACCGCCCTGGGCGGCGCGGTGGTGGGCGCGGGCATCGGCCTTCTGGTCAGGAAGACCACGTGGATTCCCGTGCATCTGGAAGGGCCCGCGGTCGAGGCGTCGGAGTCGAAGGAGGGGCCGAAGGTGGACCTGACCCCGATTCTTCCGCGTGGCGGCCGGGGCGCGGGCCTGCGTCTCAGCGTCGCCTGGTAGGTCGCTTCTGCCCATACTGGGGGCCTGTTGGAACGTTCCATCAGGAACGCGATAACATCCCGGATCTCGTCGGCCTTCGCCCACGACTTCAGGGAAGCAAGAGGACATGAACAAACCCCGTATCGGCAACGCCCCGGTGAGTTGGGCGGTGTATGAAGCCCATCTCCCGAACCCTCCCTATGCCACCGTCCTCGACGCCATCGCGGCCTCGGGGTACGAAGGAACCGAGCTCGGACCCTACGGGTATCTGCCCACCGAGAAGGACCCCCTCGCCCGTGAGCTCGACGCGCGGCATCTCACCCTCGGCTCTTCCTTCGTTCCGGTGGCGCTCGAGGATCCCGCGGCCCGCGCAGCGGTCATCGCGCACTCGCTCAAGGTGGCGAGTCTGCTGGCCCAGTTCGGAGTGAAGGAACTGATCGTGGCCGACGACGAGGGGCCGATGCGGACCGCGAACGCCGGGCGCATTCCCAAAGACGGGTCGATGGGCTGGACGGCCGCGGAGTGGCGGGCCGCGATCGAGACTTTGGAACTAATCGCCAAGCGCGTGAAGGACGCGCACGGTCTGAGCGTCGTGGTCCACCACCACGCGGGCACGTATCTCGAGACTCCCGAAGAGATCGACCGGCTCCTCGAAGGCACGAAGCCAGAGCTCGTGAACCTGCTCCTCGACACCGGGCACGCGGTCTATGGCGGCTGCGACCCGGTGGACATCGCGTCACGTCACGGCGCGCGCGTGAAGTATGTCCACCTCAAGGACGCGGACGCAGCGCAGCTCCAGCACGTGCGCACGAGCCAGGTCACCATGCAGGAGGCCTGGAAGCGCGGGGTCTTCTGCGCCCTCGGCGAGGGCGTGGTGGACTTCAAGGGCATGTGGGCCGCCCTTTCGAAGCACTCCTACGACGGCTGGATGATCGTGGAGCAGGACGTGGTGCCGGACGAGTCGGGCCGTCTCAATCCCGATCCCACCGAGAGTGCGAAGAAGAGCCGGAAGTATGTGAAGGAGGCGCTCGGACTGTGAGCGGGAAATTGCGAGTCGGCGTGATCGGGTGCGGCGGCATCGCCCAGATGATGCATCTGCCCACCCTCGCGGAGCGGCCGGATCTGTTCGAGATCGTGGCGCTTGCCGACATCTCGGAGGCGGCACTGAACGCGGTGGGCGAGAGATATCACGTGGCCGCGCGGTCGCGCGATCTTCTGGACGTGGCGAAGAATCCGAACGTGGACGCGGTGTTCGTTCTCTCCTCGGGGCGGCATGACGCGGCGCTTGAGGCCGCCTACGCGGCGGGGAAGCACGTCTTCGTCGAGAAGCCCCTCGGCTTCGGACGGCCGGAGACGGAGTCCCTCGCCCGCGCCGCTCGCGCCGCCCGCGGCTTCACCATGGTCGGCTATCACAAGCGCTTCGATCCCGCATACCTCGCGGCCGCGGCCCTCGTGAAGTCGATGCCGGATCTTCGTTACGTCGAGGCCACGGTGCTGCACCCCGATGACGGTGCCTACCGCGAGCATCACGCAATCCTTCCCTATCGCGAGCCGAAGCGGCCGCCGACCGGGGAAGCGGAGATGAACGCGGGCGCTCGGCAGGAAGCGCAGGCCGCCGAGCTCAAGGATGGTCTCGACGCAACCACACGCCCCCAGGCCCCGGTGGATGAGCGGGTGGCCGCGCTGATGCTGTGGCAGAGCCTGATCCACGATATCAACGCACTGCGCGGCGCCCTGGGCGAGCCCGGCCGCGTGCTTTCCGCGTCGGTGTGGAACGAGGGCATGGCCCAGCACTCGCTCACCGAATTCGCGCGCGGCGTGCGAGTTTCGATGAGCTGGGTTTCGCTCCCGGGGGTCAAGCACTATGAAGAGCGCCTGCGCTTCGTGTCGCCGAACCTGCGCGCTACGCTCGTCTTCCCTTCGCCCTACATCCGCCACGCCCCCACGAAGCTCGAAGTGGAGCGCATGGATGGTGAGACCTTGGTGGTGGAGGATCGGGTGGTGAGCTACGACGAGGCCTTCCGCGCGGAGGTGCATCACTTCCGGGAGAGCGTGCTCGCCGGAAGAGCTCCGGCGATCGGCGTCGACGACGCAGAGAAGGACGCTCGGTGGATCGAAGCCATCGGCCGCAGCTACTCCGCGTCCACGCCGCGCGACATCAGCTAGTCAGCGGCTCTCCAACGAGGGAGCCGAGGCGACCGGAGGTTCCGACGCGATCTCTCGTGCTTGGTTGTGGCGGCTCGCGGGGCTCCCACTTTGGGCACGCAAGCTCCGCCGACTCGTTTCCGCGGCCGCGAGTCCCGCGTCCTTTGACCGCCCGCAAGCTCAACTTCGGCACCCAGCCCCGCTCCAAGTTCTCCGACCAACCGTCACTTAGGGAAGAACACGGGATCGATCGGCGCCTGTTCGAGCACTTTGACCATTCTCTGAAGGGTTTCATTCATTGGCGCCGGCACGCCCAGTTCCCGTCCCCGTCGCGCCACGTAACCGTTCAAGTCGTCGACCTCGGTGGGCCGGCCGTGCGCGATGTCCTGCCCGGTGGAAGAGATCGCCGTCGGAAAGCCGGCGGCAAGGTCCATCACCTGTTTGAGAACGAGGTCGAAATCGAGAGGCACGCCGTCCTTGCGACCCACCGCGACGAGCTCCTCGACGACGGTGCGCATCAGCGCGCGCGACTCGTCGGTGGTGACGAGGCGCTCGTAACGCGCCCGACAAAGTGCGGAGAGAGCGTTGTAGCCGCAGTTCATCGCGAGCTTGGTCCACATCGTGAGTCGGATGTCGTCCTGAATCGACGAGGGTATGGAGGCGCGGCGGAACATCGCGGCGATCCCCTGCAACCGGGCGAGCCGCGGCTCGGCGTCCGGTCTTCCGGGAAGCCACTCACCGAGGAGGACATCGCCGCGACCGTTGTGGCGGACGTGCCCGGAGCCCTCCATCTGGCAGGACACGATCAGGGCCGCGGGGAAGACCGGGTTGTCGAGGATCGCCGAAATCCTTGACGCACCATCGACGCCGTTCTGGAACGCGAGAACGGTGGTCTGCGAAGGGATGACGCCTCTCAATTGCGCGGCCACCGTCTCGGTGTCGCGGGTCTTGGTGCAGAAGAGGACGACCTCGGAATTCGCGAGGAGGCGGACATCGGTCGAAGCCTCAACCGGTGCGTGGAAGTCGAAGTCGCGACCGGTCACGTGCACGCCCTGTGCCGTCATCGCCTCGGCATGAGTGGGCCGGGCCACGATCGAGACGGGCGCGCCGGCGCGAGCGAGCCACCCGCCATACAGGCAGCCGATGGCTCCACCGCCCATCACGCCGATGCGCGGCCAGGGTACGGTTGACGTCGCGTCGGCCATCGCGGGAGGGGCGAAAGGCCCGTTCGTCACTTCGCGTAGGCGGCGGCGTTCTTCGCGTCGACGTAGGCAGTGCCGGTGTCGATGAGCTTCTCGATGGTGCGGCCCTCGGCGAGGGCGATGGCCGAGAGCACGCCCTGACGGCCCATCTCCCGCGGACTCTGCGCGACGCTGCCGGTCAGCTTGCCCTCGAGGATGGCGTTCGCCGCTTCCTTCGTGGCATCGAAGCCGATGATCGCGATTTTGCCGCGGAGCTTTCTCGCCTCCACCGCCTCCATGGCGCCGAGGGCCATCTGATCGTTGGTGGCGAAGACGCCCCGGATCTTCGGGTGAGCGGTCAGCATGTTCTCCATGACGGTGAGGCCGAGCTGACGCTCCGAGTTCCCAGGCTGCTGGGCCACGATCTTGATTCCCGGAGTCTTCGCGATTTCATCGAGAAATCCCTTCGCGCGCGCGTCCTGCGACTCGTTACCGGGGACGCCGGAGATGAGCGCCACCTCGCCGGTGGTCCCGATGGCTTCGACCATGCCCTTGGCCGCGAGCGAGCCGCCGCGGGCGTTGTCGGTGCCGATGTACGAAGACTTCCTCGCGAAGGGAGCATCGGTGTCGATGAGGACCACGGGGATGCCGCGATCCACCGCCTGTTCGAGGGTGCTGTTCACCTGGGCCGTGCCCGCGGGATCGACGAGGAGGACCTTCACCCCTCGGCGGATCTGGTTCTCGAGAATGCTCACCTGCTGATCCACGTTGATCTCGCGATCGGGCGACGCGATCACCAGCTCATAGTCGGGATGCTCCGCGGCCGCCGACTTGGCGCCTTCCGCGAGCACCAGCCAGAACTCGCTGTCCATGGCCTTGGTGATGAGGGCGATCACCTTCTTCTCGGGCGGACGATTGCAGCCGGAGAAGGCGACGGCTAAAGAGACGACGGCGGTGGTCACAAAGCGCTTCATGGTTTCCTCAATCTCCTTGACGCGCGCGCAGCACGTCGATCACGACCGCGGCGACGATGACGACGCCGATGACGATCATCTGCCAGTAGGCCGAAACATCCAAGAGGTTCAGGCCATTACGCAAGAGTCCGATGAACAGGGCGCCGATGAGGGTGCCGGAGACGGTGCCCACGCCCCCGAAGAAGGAGGCTCCTCCGATGATGACCGCGGCGATGGCGTCGAGCTCGGCCCCCGTGCCCGCGAGCGGGAACCCCGAGTTCATGCGCGCGGCGAGGACGAGGGAGGCGACCGCGGCCATGAGGCCCGAGACCGTGTAGGCGAGGTCGAGCCTTGAACTGACAGGAACTCCGGCCAGACGCGCGGCCTCGCGATTACCGCCGATGGCGAACAGATCCCGGCCGTAGACCGTGCGTTCGAGGAGGAGGTGCACCACGAGACCGGCGATCGCCACCACGATGACCGCGGCGGGGACGCCGAAGAGGTCGCCGCTGAAGGGCACGCGAAAGCCCGCAGGCAGGCCGCTGATGGGCACTCCGGCCGCGAGGATCATGGCCGCGCCCCGGGCCACATTCATGGTGCCGAGGGTCGAGATGAAGGGATGGGGAAGCTTGAGCCTCGTAAGGAGCAGCCCGTTCGCGAGGCCGATCAGAGCGCCGAGGGCGAGCGCGCCCAGCACGGCGAGCGCCGGCGGCACGCCCGCGCGCATCATCATGGCGAGGGCGACACTCGTGACCCCGAGGATGGACCCGATCGACAGATCGATGCCCGCGGTGATGATGACCACGAGCTGGCCGAGGGCAAGGAGAGCGTTGACCGACGACTGCCGCAAGACATTGATGAGATTGTCGGCGGTCAGGAAGTGCGGCGAGGACAAGGCGAGGACCACGCACAGAACCACGAGTCCGAGCAGGGGAGCGAGCCGCCCCAGAAGAACGCGCGCGCGGCCCCGGCTCATGCCGCCACTCCGGCGGCCACGGCCACGATGCCTTCGGCCGACGCCTCTGCCCTCGTCATTTCACCCACGATCCGTCCCTCCCGGAATACGAGAATGCGATGACAGAGGCGAAGCAACTCGGGGATCTCCGACGAGGCCATCACGAGGCCCAGGCCGCGCGCGGCCATGGCTTCGAGGTGACGGTGGATCTCCTCCTTCGCTCCCACGTCGACTCCACGGGTCGGCTCATCGAGCAGGAGAACCCTCGTGCCCGGCCGCAGGAAGCGGGCGAGCACCACTTTCTGCTGATTGCCGCCCGAGAGGGTCGCGACCTTCGCGGCGGGCCCCGCGGTCTTGATCGCCAGTTCGCGAATCGCGTCGAGGGCGGTTTTGAGGAGGACGGGGCGTCTCAGAAAACTGAAGCGCATCCCGCCCTTCGGCAGCACGAGGTTGACGTTGGTGAGGACACTCTGGCCGAGGACGAGGCCCTGGCCGCGCCGATCTTCGGGCACGAGGCCCATGCCGGACGCCAATGCCTCGTCCACGGTCCGGATCTCGGCCATGCCCTGATCGGTTCGCAAGCGCACCATCCCGCGGGACCGCGCCTCGGATCCGAAGATGGCGTGCAGGGTGCGCGAACGTCCCGCCCCGAGGAGGCCGGCGAGGCCCACGATCTCTCCGCGCCGCACCTTCAACGAGACGGAGGTGACGCGACGCGAGGTCAGGTCCTCGACCTCGAGGACCACATCGTCCGCGGGCTTGTTCCGAGGCGCGCCCGCCGCGGTCACGTCGCGCCCGGCCATGGCGCGGATGACTTCGGCATTGGTCACGTCCTTGAGGCTTGCGTCCATCACCTTCACTCCGTCCCGCAAAACAGTGATGGTTTCGGTCATGGCGCGCAGTTCTTCGAGGCGGTGGGAGATCGCCACCACCGCGCGGCCCGAGGCCTTCATTCGCGCCACTACGTCGTAGAGCCGCTGCACCTCGCGGGTGGAGAGCGACGACGTCGGCTCGTCGAGGATGAGCACGCGCGAGCCGCGGTGCAGAGCGCGGGCGATGAGCACGAGCTGCTGGTCGGCGAGACGGAGCGAGCCGAAGGGCGCATCGACCGGTACGTCGATGCCGGCGAGCTTCATGGCTTCGGCCGCGATGTCGCGGAGTCTCTTGCCATCGATCCGGCGCAGGAAGCCCAGACCCGCGGGCGTCTCGCCAAGGGAGATGTTCTCGGCCACGGTCAGGGTGGGCGCGCCCTGCGGCTCCTGGGGCACGAGACCGATCCCGCGCCGCTGGGCCAGGACGACGTTCCCCGGCGGCAGGACCACGCCGTCGAGCCGCACCTCGCCGGAGTCGGGCTTCAGGATTCCCGCCAGCACGGACATGAGCGTCGACTTGCCCGCGCCGTTTTCGCCGGCCACGGCGTGACCGACGCCCGCCTCGAAGGAAACGCTCACATCGGTAAGAGCGAACTGACCGGAGAAGGCCTTGGTGATGCCCGTGGCTTCAAGGAGAGATGGCACGCAGGCACGATTGTAGTGGAGCCCTCACCCAGTGTGCGCCGCCGTTGGAACGTTCCCAACCTCTCACCCTCGCGTCGCGCTCAGGGCGTCGCGAGGCGCCCCGGCCCGCGCCCGCTTCAGGAACCGGATTTCGCGAGCATGCGGATCAGGCGGTACTGGAACTCGAGTCCCTCGAAGAACTGCTTCACCCCGATGCGCTCGTCGCGGCCGTGCGCCCGCACGTCGTCGATGTCGCCGAAGGTGCCGTCGATGCCGTAGGTGGGGATATCGGCGTTCCGGAAATAGAGGCCGTCGGTCGCTCCGGTGCTCATCACCGGGACCACGACAACCCCCGGGTACAACGCGTTCGTGATGCTCTCGACCGCGTTCACCACGTCCGGACGGAGAGGTGAGGGCTTGCTGGGGGTGGCCTCGTTCACGAGGGACACGTTGATCTTCGGATCGGCGAGCACTTCCACGAGCCGGTCCTTGACCGAGGCGGGCGAGACGCCGGGGAGGATGCGGCAGTTCACGTTCGCGGTGGCCATCTGGGGGAGGGCGTTCGGTGCGTGACCGCCGGAGAGCAGGGTGGCGACACAGGTCGTCCGCATCATCGAGTTCCAGTAGGGCAAGGAGGCGGACAGACGGGCCGCGGCCGCAAGGTCAGGGGGTATGGCCGCCACCGCGCGCATGTCCGCGGCCTGAACGGGGTCGGTGACGATCGCGGCCGAGCGTTCGAAATAGCCGCGAGTGATCTCGTTCAGCTGCACCGGGAAGTCGAAGGAGGCGAGGCGCGCGAGTCCGGCGGAGAGGTGGTAGATCGCGTTGTCCTTCACCGGCAGCGAACTGTGGCCGCCCGCGTTCGTGACCTCGAGCTTGAAGTCCTGATACACCTTCTCGCTGGCCTGGATCTCGTTGAGGAGATATTTCCCGTTGCGAATGCCCCCGCCGCCGCCCTCGTTGATCGCGAACTCGGCATCCACGAGGTCGCGATGGTTCTTCACCAGCCACGAGGCGCCGTTGAAATTGCCCGATTCCTCGTCCGCGGTGAGGGCGAGGATCAGGTCGCGGTCGGGTTTGAAGCCCTCTTCCTTCAGCCGGATCAGGTTCGCGACGAAGTGGGCGGCCATCGATTTGTCGTCGGTGGTTCCTCGCCCGTAGAAGAAGCCCTCCTTCTCGAGAAAAGTGAAGGGATCGACGGACCAGTCCTCGGGCTTCGCCTCGACCACGTCGAGGTGCGCGAGCAGGAGCATGGGCTTGCGCGCCCCCGTGCCGCGGTATCGGGCCACGAGGTTGCCCTTGCGCGGATCGGGCCCGAGCAGGCGAAGGTCGGCCTCGGGGAATCCCGCGGCCCGGAGGCGCGCGGCCATGGCTTCGGCGGCGGTGGTGACGTTGCCCCGCGGAGTGTCCGTGGTGTTGATCTCGATGAGCTGCTTGAAGATGTCGCGTGCGCGGGCGTCGTTCGGTCGGGACTGGGCCACGGCACTCGGGGCGCCCGCTCCCAGGGTGAGGGTGAGGGTGAGAGGAAGGAGGATTCGCATGCCACGAAGAGTACTAGGGATTGTTTCCCTATACTCCTCGGCGTCTGGAGGCCAAGCGTGGCGAGTATTCACGGCGAACTTCACGAGCGCTCGCTGCGCGATCCGGAAGGCTTCTGGGGCATCGCGGCCGAGGCCATTCACTGGGATCGCCGCTGGGACAAGGTTCTTGACGAGTCGGGCGCCCCGCTCTGCCGATGGTTCGTGGGCGGCAGCCTCAACACCTGCTACAACGCCCTCGACGTCCACATCGAACGGGGTCGGGGCAAACAGCGCGCCCTCATCTATGACTCTCCGGTCACGAACACGGTCAAGGAGTTCACCTACAACGAACTGCGCGACCTGGTGGCCCGATTCGCGGGCGCCCTGATGCTTCAGGGAGTCCGCAAGGGCGACCGCGTTGTGGTCTACATGCCCATGGTGCCGGAGACCGTGATCGCGATGCTCGCCTGCGCGCGCATCGGCGCGGTGCACTCCGTGGTCTTCGGCGGCTTCGCCTCGCATGAACTGGCGAAGCGGATCGACGATGCCCGGCCGAAGATCATCCTGTCGGCCTCCTGCGGGATCGAAGTCAACCGCGTCGTTCCGTACAAGCCGCTTCTCGATGCCGCGATCGACATGGCCGCCTTCAAGCCCGAGCACTGCGTGATCCTCCAGCGCCCGCAGTTGCGCGCCTCCCTTGTGCCTGGCCGGGACCTCGACTGGAGCGACGCCCTCGAAAACGCCGCTCCCGTGGACTGCGTCCCCTGCGAGGCCACCGACCCGCTCTACGTTCTCTACACTTCCGGAACCACCGGCGTGCCCAAAGGAGTTGTCCGCGATCATGGCGGACACGCGGTGGCCCTCAAGTGGAGCATGCACGCGATCTACGGGATCGGCAGCGGGGAGGTGATGTGGGCCGCGGCCGACGTCGGCTGGGCGGTGGGGCATTCGTACACGGTTTACGGACCGCTCCTGAAGGGCGCCACCACTCTCCTCTATGAGGGGAAGCCCGTGGGCACGCCCGACGCGGCGGCCTTCTGGCGCGTTTGTGAGCAGCACGGCGTGAATGTCCTCTTCACCGCGCCCACCACGTTCCGCGCCATCCGCAAGGAGGATCCTCGGGGGCATCTGGTTCGCAAGCACAACCTTTCCAGACTGCGCACGTTGTTCCTGGCCGGAGAGCGCTGCGACCCCGACACGCTCCTGTGGGCGGAGGCCGTGCTCGGCGTCCCGGTGATCGACCACTGGTGGCAGACGGAGACCGGCTGGCCCATCGCGGCGAACTGCATCGGGCTCGGC
>CAZYEA010000158.1:2328-11277 GCA_964646485.1 uncultured Acidobacteriota bacterium | reverse complement strand
ACCTTGATCGCGACCTCTTCTTCGAGGAGACGGTCGAAAGCCTGGTACACGAGGCCCATGCCCCCCTTCCCCAGCACGGTCCGCAGCTCGTAGCGGTTCGCGAGGACGGAACCGAGGGCCAGAGTGCTCAAGGACCGGCCGCAGACAAGGCATGCCTCGACGCCCTGCTCAATCGGCGCGGCACACGACGGGCATTCCACGGTCATGGATTATGAATGGCTCGGCAACGTTGCGCCTCCAAGGCGCGCCGATGGATCGGAAACAACGATGGGGAGAATACGCGGGAGTTTACCTCCGGGACTCGGGGAAACGCCTCCGGCCGGCCGGGCCCCAAAAGTCCCTACCGACGATGACTTGGGTCGGACAGCGCGGCGAGGGCCGTGGTCGCCTCTCGATTCGACGGTTCGATCGCGGCCACGCGCTGGAAAGCCATCCGGGCCCGCGCGGGAAGGCCCGCTTCCCAGAAGATCCGTCCGAGGGCCGAGTGGACTCTCGCGTTCTCGGGATCGTTGCGGGCCATCTCTTCGAGATTCTGCTGGGCCGCGCGCAGGAGAGTCGGGATCTTGGCCTGGGTTTCCAGGGTCAGGATGCGCACGTTCTGAGCCTCGGGAGTTCCCTCGACCAGAGCCTGAGCGCGGGACAGGCACTCCAAAGCCTCCCAGATCTTTCCATCGGCGACCAGGGCCTGGGCCGCGTCCTTGACCGCGGCGAATTCCTCGAGGACGCTCTCGAGCGAACGCGGCGCCTTGGGAGCAGCCGGGGGCGGGGGTGCGGGAGGCGCCGGAGGCCTGACCACTGCGGGCCGCGGAATCGAAGTCGTGTAAGCGGGCCGCGCGACCGAGGTGGTGAGAGTGGGACGAGGGAACGGCTCCGACCCTCCAAGCGGAGAGACCGGAGTCGGCCTTTGAGGCGACGAACCCGGGTAGGAGCGGGAGGTGTCGAAGACCGGCCGCTCGATACCGGTGGTGGTTCCCACCATGCGATCGGGCGCCTGCTTGTCCACGAATTCGACGCCGACGCGAGTGATCTTGTCCGTGCCGCGGCTGACGTGGCGGACGATGGCGCCGGTTGCGAAGTTTCCCCCCACCTCTTCGATCGAAACCTGATCGCCCTGCTGGAGGTCGGACCAACTGGTCAGCACCCGCATGCCGCTGCGCGAGAGGTCGTGCGCAATGGTCCGCTCCTCCCTCGAAGGCGCGCCCTCCGGCCCGAGTTTGCGCAGCCGGACATCGGTCGGAAGCGTGAAGCGCTCCTCCCGGCGCGCGTCCACGGCCGGCCTCGCCGGCGCTCGAACCTCGGCCGCGGGCGCCTCGGGGATGGAGGGGGGAATCACGACGGCCTCGGCGCCCGGCGCCGCCGAGCGAAGGGCCTCGGCAAATTCCCGGGCCGTGGCGAACCGGTCACCCACGGATTTTTCCAGTGCTCGCCGCAGCGCTGGCACGAACGCGCGCGGAACCCGCAGCCCCACGGCATCTTCGAACGACGGCGCCTGTTTCATCTGCCGGAAAGTGGTGTCCATCAAATCCGCTCCCCGGATCGGAACGACCCCGACGAAGAGTTCGAAGGCCACGATGCCGAGAAGGTAGATGTCGCTCCGGGGGTCGAGGTCGTAGCCCCAGCATTGCTCAGGGCTCATGTACTCGGCAGTACCCAAGAACTCGCCCTCCGACAAGGGGTCTTTGGCCAGACCGAAGGGGAGGACTCGAACGAGCCCCTGGACGCTTCGGATCGCGTGGGCGGGCGTCAGGTCCGTGTGCACGAGGCCGGCATCGTGGATGGCTTGCAGGCCGTCCGCGATCTGAAGGATGGCGGCGAGAGCCTCGGCCTCGGGAAGCCCATGGGGCTTTGACTTCAAGGTCTGGCCCAGGTCCTCGCCGGGTGCGATCTCCATCGAGATGTAGGCGAGGGGGCCGTCCTCGCCGTGGTCAAGGACCCGGACCACGTTCCGGTGGGTGATCCCGCCCGTCTTGTCGATGTCGGCCCGGAAACGGCGGACGACCGCGGCGCTCGAGACAAGATCGGTGCGAAACACCTTGAGCGCCACCTCCTGCTCAGAACGCCGGTCGAAGGCCCGATAGACGCGGCCCGCCCCGCCCGCATCCATGTCTGCGCGCACGTCGAAACGGGACGCGATGACGGCGCCTTTGGACAGGGACGTGGGCGGACGGCCGCAGCCTGCGCACACGGGCACCCCCGCGGCGAGGGGCGCGGCGCACGAGGGGCACTGCGGGATCATGAACCTTTGAACCGACCAGACTGTACAACCGTTCGGCCGGAAGAGCCCGGGCCGATCAGCGGCCTCTTCCCCGCTCGAGATCGATGGCGCGGACGAGCGCCGTCCGTCCGAATTTCTCTCGCACCTTCTCGCGCACCTCGTCGATCTGCGCGCCGCGGCCCGGGGTGTCTTTCTCGAAGAGGGATTTCTGGGCGGGCTCCTCGAAGCCGGAGACCCCGATGCCGAGGAGGCGCACCTTCAGCGAGCCGTGCGCCTCGTCGAACAGTTCGGTCGCTATCGCCACGAGGTCAGCGGCGACATTGGTCGGGAGCTTGCGGGAGCGGGCGTGGGTGGTGGTCTTGAAGTTCTGGTCTCGATACTTGAGGGTGAGGGTGCGGCCGGAGAGCGACTCGGCGCGAAGCCGCCGCGAGAGTTCGTCCGCCAGATGAAGCAACGCCTTCCGTAGTTTCCGCGGATCGCCCTCGTCGACCCCGAAGGTGTGCTCCACGGAAACGCTCTTCGCGGGCCCTCCTTCCGCGACCACCGGCCGATCGTCCTCGCCCCGGGCGAGCCGCTGCAGGTCGAGGCCATGGGTCCCGAGGAGCCTCGCGACTTTGGCGTCGGCCAGCTGGGCGATGGTGTGCACCCCGATCTTTGCAAGGCGCTCCTCCATCTTCGGCCCGACGCCCCACAACCGCCGCACCTTGAGAGGGGCCAGGAACTCCCGCTCCGCTCCGGGCGGAACCACCACGAGGCCGTCGGGCTTGCGGAGATCGGAGGCGATCTTGGCGATGAGCTTCGATGAGGCGACCCCGACCGAGGCGGTGAGCTTCGTGTCCTCGCGGATCCGGTCTTTGATCTTCCGGGCGATGGTCTCGCCGTCGCCGAACAAGCGCACGCTCGCGGTGACGTCGAGGAAAGCCTCGTCCACGGAAATCGGTTCGACGAGGTCCGTGAAGGCCTCGAAGATCACGCGGATCTGCTTCGAGACCGCCGCGTACTTTTCCATGTCGGGAGAGAGAAAGACGCCCTGGGGACAAAGACGCCAGGCGGTGGAGATGGGCATGGCGGAGGACACCCCGAACTTGCGGGCCGCGTAGCTCGCGGTCGACACCACGCCTCTTCCGGCCCCGCCCCTGGGATCGGCGCCGATGATGACGGGCTTCCCGCGCAGCTCGGGCCGGTCGCGCTCTTCCACCGCGGCATAGAAGGCATCCATGTCGACATGGAGGATCGCGCGGTGAGCCGGGGCGCTTCGGTTCTGCGGGCGAGACATGGCGTGGAGTGGTCCTGAGGATCGCGGCTCGAAGCGTACAATCCCGCGTGAAAGACGAGGTCCTCTGAAGGAATGAACGGAAAGAAAATCAGCCTGCTCGCGGCCGCCCTTCTCCTGGCCGCCGCTCTCTCGCCGGCCCAGGCCAAGGTGCCGATGCCCAAGACGGACCGCATGGCCATGGCCGAATTCAAGAAGTTGCTGGCCGCGGGTGATGTGGTGGTGATCGACGTGCGCTCGGCCGACTCCTACGCCGCCGGACACATCCCGGGCGCCCTGTCGATCCCCGAAGAGACCATCAATTCCGCCCTCGCCGAAAAACTGAAGCGCATGGGCAAGCCCATCGCCACTTATTGTTCCTGACAGGCCGAACACACTAGCGCCCGTGCGGCGCAGACTCTTCAGGGAATGGGCGTGGCCGCCCGGGCCATCGTCGGCGGATTCACCACCTGGGTCGGGGAGAAGAACCCGGTGAAGACAGGGACGAGCGCGAAGTAAGCCCGACGCACTCTTGAGAAGGGAGTCGCAGACTCCCTCGACCTGCGCTATCCTGACGGCGTCGCTCAGGGTGCCTCCATAAAAGGAGGGTAAAAGGGAAGCAGGTCGAATACCTGCGCGGTCCCGCCACTGTAGCCGGCGAGTCGTTTCTCGGTTCGTGCGAGTCACTCGAGCCCAAAAAGGCCCGGGGAAGGCTCAAGAGAAACGATGTTGACCCGGGAGCCAGGAAACCTGCCTCGAGCGAAGTCGGCAAACAAGAAACGCGGCTTCTCGCGGAAGAAGGCCACGGTCGCTCCAGGGCAGGACGTTTGATCTCCTCGGTCCCGCCTCCCTTGAGCCCGCTTCCTTCCTCCAAAAAGGCCCTCCTCGAGGAAGGAATCAGACCCATGACGTTCTCCCGGACCTTTCAGACCCTTTGTCGTTCTACCCTGTTCGCGGCGCTCACCGTTGAGGGCGCTTCAGCCGCGGTGATCCACGGTGTGGTCAGAACACAGGGCGGCCAGCCGGTTTCCCAGGCGGTGGTCCGGCTCTCGGCCGGCGACGGCGCGCACGAGACCGTGACGGGATCACGAGGCGAATTTCGCGTCGAACTCCCCGATGGTTCGTACGTGGCAAGCGTACGCGGCTTCGAAGTGGACGCAACTCCCATTCTGATCGCGGGGCGCGATCTGGCCGTCGACATCGACCTTCGCCCGGCGCGGATCCGCGAGGAGGTCGTGGTCGCGGCCACGCGTTCGCGCACGGCGATCTCCGCAGTCGGGGTCTCGGCGAACGTCCTCGATGAATCGGACCTCAAGAGCCGGCAGAACCTGCGCCTCACCGACACCCTCGCCGAAATCCCCGGCCTGGCTGTCGCCACCACCGGTGGAGTGGGGGCGCAGTCGTCGCTGTTCGTCCGCGGAGGCGAATCGCGTTTTGCGCGCGTGTTGATCGACGGCGTGCCCGTGAACGAGCCCGGCGGCTTCTTCAACTTCGGGACACTGCTCACTCCCGACGTTCAGCGCGTGGAGGTCCTGCGCGGATCCTTTGGCACGCTCTACGGCTCGGACGCCCTCGCCGGGGTGGTAGCGGTGCAGACTCTCTCCCCCGATTCCTCGAATCGCTTGCGGGGCGAGGTTGGCGGCGGCGACCTGGGTTCGCGGTCGATTTCGGCCAATGGTCAGGGGAGCACGGGAGCCTGGTCGGGCGGTCTGTCCCTGGGCCGATCGGAGACCGACAACGCGGAGCCGAACGCGGACTTCGGGTCGAGCCTGTTCGCGGCCTCCGCGGAGCGCCGCTTCGCGACGAGCGGCTCGATTCTCGGGACGTTCCGCCTCAACACGTCGGAGGGAGGCACTCCGGGAGCGACGCTCTTCGGCCGGCCCGATCGGGATGCGCGGTACGAACGCGACCTCCTGATCGCAAGTGTCGCCTCCCGGTTCCGATCGGGAAACCTCGCCCACTCAGCCCGGATCGGATTCAAGCGCGACGATCAACTCTCGATCGATCCGCTGGACTCGGGAACGTACCGGCCCACCTACGGCTCGCGGCTGGCCGCCTTCGACTCCTCCGATTTTCCGAACCCGGACGGCTATGGGAACGTGACCGACCGTCTCTTCCTCACCTACGAGCTGAGCGGGCAGTACCGCTCGCACTCCCTCACCGCGGGCGGCGATATCGAGCGGGAGACCGGTCGCCTCGGCAACGTCGGCGAAACGCCTCTGGCGCCGCGGCGCGTGAGCTATGGAGTGTTCCTGCAGGATCAGCTCTCATTCACGTCCCGGGCGTTTGCGACTCTCAGCCTGCGGGCCGAGCACAACGGCTCCACGGGTACCACTCTGGTCCCGCACGCCTCTTTGGCCTGGCTCGCCGTGCGGGGAGGGAACTTCGAGGTCACCCTGCGGGCGGGGGGCGGCGCCGGGGTCAAGGCGCCGAGCTTCTTCGAGAGCTACGGGACGTCGTCGTTCGCCCTCGGCAACCCGGACCTCAAGCCCGAGCGGGCGCGAACCTACGACGGCGGCATCGACGTGCGGGTGAGAGACGGCGTGAAGCTTCAGGCCACGTATTTCCATCACCGCTACCTCGACCAGATCGCCTACAGGATCGTCTCGTTCTCTCCCTTCGTGGGCACGTACGAGAACCTCGGGGAAACCCGCGCTTCGGGCTTCGAGTTCTCCGGCGAATGGCGGGCCGCGTCTCACTTCAGGCTCGCGGCCAACTACACCGTCACGGAGAGCGAGATCGTCACCAGTCTCAGCACGGATCCCCTGCTCGCCGAAGGGAAGGAACTTCTCCGGCGGCCGCGGCATCAGGGTTCGATCACGGGAGAAGCCACCTTCTCCCGGGCCACGATGGCCGCGACTCTCGTGGGTGTAGGACGGCGAGTGGATTCGGACTTCCTGGGCATCGGCCTCACCGAAAACCCGGGATTTACGCGGCTCGACCTGCGCGCCGCTCTGCGTCTCGGCGCTCACGCCCGTGTGCTTGGAGCGATCGACAACGCGAACAACGCGTCGTATCAGGAGGTCCTGGGCTTCGCAGCCCTTCCCCGCCGATTCCGGATCAGCCTGAACCTGGATAGCGCCAAGTAGCCCGCCACGAGATGACGAGTGTGAGTTCTCGATTGATGAACCGGAGGGCGTGGGCCGCGGCCTCGACTTCGCTCCTCCTCCTGCTCGGCCTCTCGGGCCCTCGTCCCGCCAGCGCCGCTCCCCCCTCCAAGGCGCCCCAGCGCATCGCGTCCTTGAACCTCGCCGCGGACGAGATCCTCGCGGACATCCTGCCCTTGTCGCGGCTCGTGGCCGTGACCGCGCTGGTGGACGAAAGCGGCACGTCGAACGCGGTGGGGCGAATCCCCCCTGCCATCGCGCGCTTTCCCAAGGTCGATGTCGAGCGTCTGATCGCGCTGCGGCCCGATCTCGTGGTGGTCTCCGAGTACACCGATGCGGATGTGCTGCGCGCTCTGCGGCAGTCGGGCCTGAAGGTGCACCGGATGACCGGCCTCGACTCCCTTCCCGGCTTCCGGCGCGCCTTGCTCGACCTGGGCGAGGTAGTGGGCGAGAGCGCGACCGCCTCCAGGCTCGCCGCGACATTCGACGCCCGCCTCGGCGACGTCGAGCGAAGGCTCGCAGGCGCTCCGCGCCCGCGCATCCTCTATTGGGCGAGCGGCTTCACCGCGGGATCGAAGACCGCCTTTGACGCCCTCATCCGATGCGGGGGCGGTGAGAACGCCGCGGCGCTCAAGGGCATCAGCGGCATCACTCCGCTCGGCGCCGAGCGGGCCTACGGCCTCGACCCCGACTGGCTCTTCATCGGCGCGCGCACCACCACGTCGAAGGAAATCCATGAGCATCCGCTGCTCTCGCGAATGCGGGCGGTGAAGGAGGGCCGGGTGGTGGAAATGCCCACCGAACTGCTGGTGGCGCTCAACCACCACGCGGTGAAGGCGTGCGAGTTCATGGCCAGAGCGGTGCACGGGGAGAGGTTCGAGCGGTGAGTGCGGGCAGGGTCAGCGGGCTCCTCGGGATGAGTCTGCTCGCGGCCCTCCTGATCGCCCTGTGCCTGGGGGCGGTGCGCTACACCCCGCTCGAAGTCGCGGCCGAAGGTCTCCGCGCGGCGGGCTTTCAAGTCGCAGCGCCCCTCGACGAAGCTCATTCGGTCATCCTGAGGGAGATTCGTCTCCCCCGCGTGCTCCTCGCCGCCCTCATCGGCGGAGCCCTCGCCCTCACCGGAGTGGTGCTCCAAACCGTCTTCCAGAATCCGATGGCTGACGCTTCCTTGCTCGGCGTCGGTTCCGGGGCGGCCCTCGGAGCGGTGATCGCGGTGAAGCTCGGCTGGTCGTTCGATGTCTTTCTCGCCCTTCCGGCCGCCGCCTTCGTGGGCGCGCTGGGGGCGGCTCTCATCGTGTACCTGGTGGCGGAGAACCTGCGCTCGTCGTCCCTCACTTCGCTCATCCTCACCGGGCTCGCGGTCAGCGCATTCCTGTCCGGAGTGACCTCAATCGTTCTCATCGCTTCGGAGGAGTTCCGGGTGCGCACCGTCTTCTTCTGGCTCGCGGGCGGACTCGAGGGGCGAGGCTTCATCCATCTCGGCATCGCGGCCTCCCTGGTCGTCCCCGGCTGCCTCGTGGCGGCCGCGCTGCACCGTCCCCTCGATCTGCTCCTGCTCGGCGAACTGGAAGCACGCGCCCTCGGCTTGAACGTGTCGCGCATGCGGCTCCTGCTTCTCGCCCTGGCGGCGTTGCTGTCGGGCGCCACCACGTCGATCGCGGGCTCCGTCCCTTTCGTGGGCCTGATGGCGCCGCACGCCATGCGCGGTCTCGTGGGTCCACGAGCGTCGCGCCTGCTGCCGGCCGCCTTCCTCGCCGGCGCCATTCTGGTCGTTCTCTCGGATCTAGCCGCCCGCGCCATTTCGGATCGCTACGACCTTCCCCTCGGCGCCATCACCTCGCTGTGCGGGGCGCCGTATCTCATTCACATCCTGCGCCGGACGGAGCGAGCGTGAGCGATCTCCTCGAGGTCTTCGATGCGAGTGTCCGCCGCGGCGGGTGCGACGTGGTGCGGCGGGTCTCCCTGAGCGTGAAGGCTTCCGAGCGTGTGGCCCTCGTCGGTCCCAACGCGGCGGGAAAATCGACCCTTCTCTCCGCCGTGGCCGGCCTGCTCCCTCTCTCGGAGGGAGACATTCGTATCGGCGGGGCTTCCCTCACGACTTACTCCCGCCGGGAAGTCGCGCGCATGGTGGCCCTCGTGGTCGCTCTTCAGGAAGGCGCCCCGAAGATCTCGGTGCGCGAGAGCGCCGAGCTCGGCCGCTATCCCCACACCGGCCCCTTCCAGGACCTCTCCGCTCACGATCATGAAGCGGTGGCCCGGGCGATCGCCGACACGAGCCTTCGCGATCTTTCGGATCGAAGCCTGGGATCGCTCTCCGCGGGCGAACGCCAGCGCGCCCTGGTGGCCCGCGCCCTCGCCCAGGAACCGAGGCTCCT
>CAZYEA010000158.1:0-2318 GCA_964646485.1 uncultured Acidobacteriota bacterium | reverse complement strand
CGGCCCACCTCGACATCGGCCACGGCCTCGACCTGTTCGCTCTTCTCTCCACCATCGCCTCGCGCGGGGTCGCGGTGGTGGCCGTCATCCACGACCTCGTGGCCGCCGCCCAGTGGGCTTCCCGAATGATCGTGCTGCATGAAGGCCGGATCGTCGACGATGGTCCGCCCGAGACGGTGATGAAGAGTGAGGCGCTCGGACGCGCGTTCGGCGTGTCCATCTCAGAGGCGCGGGCGGAAGGCGGCCTCGGGCCCGCCACCTGGCGCTTCGAGCGACGCGCCTGAGGACGCGTATAGAGTTCCCTTCATGAGCGAACCCATCGGCTCCGCGGGGCCCGGCATGAAACTCCACACCAAGATCCTCCTGGGCCTCGCGGCCGGGCTCGTGGCCGGCGTAACCACGAATCTCACCGTCGGGGTCAGCAACCCCTCGGTCGAATGGGTCAACAAGTACATCGCGGGACCGGTCGGCCAGGTCTTCCTGCGCATGCTGTTCATGGTGGTGATGCCTCTCGTCTTCGCCTCGATCACCCTGGGGGTCGCGGGCCTGGGGGACATCCGCCGGGTGGGGCGGGTGGGAGGCAAAGCCCTCGCATACTTCTTCCTCACCACGTGCCTCGCCGCCACCCTGGGCCTCATCGTCGTGAACGCCATGCGGCCGTGGGAACGGGTGCAGCCCGAGACCCGCGCCGCCCTGATGACGCGCTTCGCCGGAGACGCCTCGACCCGGGTCGAGGCCGCGGCCACCACCGCGCAATTCGGCCCCGAGACCTTCGTCAACATCGTGCCCCGAAATCCCATCGACGCCGCCGCGAAGACGGACATGCTCGCCATCATCTTCTTCGGCCTGATGTTCGGGGCCGCCCTCACCCTGATCGCCGAGGAGAAGGCGAAACCGATGATTCTCTGGCTCGAGGCCCTCAACGAGGTGGTCATCCAGATCATCCACTTCGCGATGATGCTCGCCCCCTACGGCGTCGCCTGCCTGATCTTCACCGTCTCCTCGCGGTTCGGCTTCGACCTGATGATCGCGGTCGCGGCCTTCGTGATCACCGTGCTCATCGCGCTTCTCGCGCACGTGACTCTCACCCTGTTCGCGGTCCTGCGCTTCGGAATCGGCGTATCGCCCGGATTGTTCGTGTCGCGCATCAAAGCGGCGCTCGTCACCGCGTTCTCGACCAGTTCGAGCAGCGCGACCCTGCCCACCGGCCTCGACGTCGCGGAGACCCAGCTCGGCATTCCCCGCCAGATCGCAGGCTTCGTCCTGCCCATCGGGTCGACCATGTGCATGAACGGCACCGCGATCTTCGAGGGCATTACCGTGATCTTTCTGGCCGAGATCTTCAACGTGGACCTGAGCCTGCCCCAGATGGCCATCGTCATGATCATGTCGGTCATCACCGCTATCGGCGCGGCGGGGGTGCCCGGGGGGTCGATTCCGCTCCTCGTGGGCATACTCACCATGTTCGGGGTGCCCGGGGAGGGCATCGCCATCGTCCTTGGGGTCGACCGGATCCTCGACATGTCCCGCACCACCGTGAACGTGTTCTCCGACCTGACCGCCACCGCCTTCGTGGCGAAGAGCGAAGGGGTCTGGTCTGCCAAGGACGTGCCCGTCCTGAAGTAGGCGCGGGGCTCGGGCCTCAACCCTTGGCCCCCCGGAGGGGTCCAAGGGTCATTGAGGCAAGGAGTCACCATGACGAAACGCGTGAGCCGTTCGAGGACGTTTCTTTCCATCACCCTCGCTTCGCAGCTCGCTTTTTCGGGCCCGGCCCTGGCCGGAGACACAGCGCCGTCCAGGACTCCTGACGACGACGCCACCATCGCGCATGTCCTCAACCGATTGACCTTCGGGGCAACACCCACGGAAATCGCGAGGGTCCGGGGCACGGGACTTCAGGCCTGGATCGAAGCGCAACTCGGCCCGGCCCAGGGAGAAGACAAGGCCCTCGCGGCCAGACTCGCGCTTCTGCCCTCCCTGGCCCTCACCACCTCGGAGTTGCGGGAGAAATATGAGATTCCCCCGAACCTTCGGCAAGAGGTCCAAAAGGCCCGGGCCGAGCGCGAGGAAGCCGTAGAGAAGGCCAGGACGAAAGGGGGCGAGGACACTCCCCCGGAGGCGATGGGCTCACCCATGGAGCGTCGCGCCGAGCGCGAGGACATGATCAAGCGCTTCCCCGAGCTCTCCAAGCTCGCGGGATCTCCCGCCCAGGTGATCTCCGACCTGCAGGCGGGCAAGGTCCTGCGCGCGGTGTACGCCGAGCGGCAGCTTGAAGAGGTGATGGTCGATTTCTGGTTCAACCACGTCAACGTGTTCGC
>CAZYEA010000157.1:7444-11313 GCA_964646485.1 uncultured Acidobacteriota bacterium | reverse complement strand
ACTCCGGTGCGGCCTTCGAGGATGGCGTCCATGGCGAGGTTTCCATACGTGCCCGCGATCATCTTGTCCACGAAGTCGGCCTCGCCGCTGCGCAGGTCGTAGGTGAGGTCGCTGACCGTGCATTCCTCACCCGAGCGCCGCGTGACCTCCACTTCGAGGGCTTCGGCCACACTGGGCTTGCGTCTATGCCCATAGGCGTCGGCGGGGAGCACCTCGGGCACATAGCCCTCCCAGGAAGCGCCCTCGGAAAGGACGAGCATCACGTAGTTGCTGGGAGTGTCGCGCTTCTCTCTGATGAGCAATTCCACGAGCTTGTCGAGATTGACTTTGAACTCCGGGATGGCGCAGCGCAAAGAGGTCACGTAGGCGGTGTAAAGAGCGGTGAACCCGGAATCCCGCCCGAAGACGCGGAAGATGCCCACGCGCTCATGCGAGGCCACCGTGGTGCGCTGGCGCTGGATGGCCGCGGTCGCGCGCGTGATCGCGGTGGAGAAACCCACGGAATACTCAGTGCCCTGGACGTCGTTATCCATGGTTTTGGGGATGGCGATCACCTTCATCCCGAGCTTCTCGAGCCGATGGGCGAAGCTCAAGGTGCCGTCCCCACCGATGACGATGAGGGAGTCGAGGCGCAGGCGCTCGATGTTCTTCAGGACGTAAGCGCTCACGTCCCAGGCTCCGTCTTCCTTCGGAGTGGTTTCGGGGTCCAGAAACGCGGGGAGAGAGTGCATACGCAGGGGGCTCACGCGGCTCGAGTGCAGCACGGTTCCGCCGAAGCGATCGATGGTGCGGGTGTTCACGCGGTCGAGGGGCAACAAGTACTCCTCGCGCGAGGCCTCGCTTTCGTAGTCGAGGTGAGTGAGGCCCTTCCAGCCGCGGCGAATGCCGAGGACTTCGCAATCGTTCTCGGTCGCCCGATAGACGACCTCCTTGATCACCGAGTTGAGGCCAGGAACGTCGCCACCCCCGGTAAGGATTCCGATCCGTCGCTTCACGCGCGAATGATAGGTGATTGGTTTTGCGCGCCGTGAGGTTGGTACAGTGGACGCAGTAGAGACTCCGGAGGTCCTGATGAAGAAGGCGAGTTGGATCCTGCTCACCGTCCTTGGCGGCGCCATCGTGCTGTTCAGTGTGGTTTCGGCGGTCCACGCGTACTGGTCGAGCGACGACTACCCCATCGGGGGCGTGAGAGTGTCGAGGGTGGCGGGGGGCGATGCCGGAGTCGAAAGCGCGTTGCGCGGCATCCGCGGCACTTCCGCCGCCTACGGCGCCGCCTTCGGCGTGCTGTTCCTGGCCATCGTGCTCGGGCCCTACCGGCGCGGCGAGGTCTGGGCCTGGAAAGCGCTGCTCGTGGCCGGACTCACGCAGGGGGTGCTCGTCCTCCTGCGCATCCCCTTCCTGGGCACGCAGCTCGGCGCCGATCCGGCGATGACGACCCTGAGCCTCCTCGCCGTGGGGCTCCTGCTCGACATCGGCCGGCTCAAGAACCCGGCGCGGTGATCCACGTTAGATTCGCGCCCATGCTCCGAACGCCTCTCGTTGTCGCACTGATCTTGACCGGCCCCACCTCCTTCGCGCAGTCGGCCGCGCGTCCGTCGAATCTCACTGGGACCGTGGTCGTCGTGAACCAGCAGTCGGACTCGGTCACGCTCATCGATCTGAAGACGATGGAGGCTTATCGAACCGTGCAGGTCGTGGGCGGGCCCCACGAGGCCGCGGCCTCACCGGATGGCCGTTCGGTGCTGGTGACCAACTACAACAAGCAGGGGGTCGGACCGCAGAAGACGCTGAGCCTGATCGCATTGCCAGGCGGGGACACCCTCAAGACCATCGACCTCGGAGAGTATCGAGCGCCCCATGATGTGCGCTGGGTCGACCCGACCCACGTCGTGGTGACCGCGGAAGGGAGCCAGGCGCTGCTGCTCGTCAATGTCGAATCGGGGGCGGTCGAGCGGGTGTTCCGCACGAATCTCGCGGTGTCGCACATGCTGGCGCTGAGCGCCGACCGGACGCGCCTGTACTGCTCGAACATGCGTGAGGGCAGTGTGAGCGCCTTCGACTTCAAGACCGGGGAGAAGATCAAGGACGTGAAGACCGGCAAGGAGAGCGAAGGGGTCGGGGTCACCGCGGACGGTCGCTGGGTCTGGACGGGCAACCGCGCCGAAGACACGATCTCGATCATCGACACGAAGACCCTCGAAGTGGTCAAGCGCATCGAGTCGAAGGGCTTCCCCTATCGCGTGCAGTTCACTCCCGACGGGAAGTTCGCCTTGTTGCCGCACGCGAACGCGTCCTCGCTGGTGGTCGCCGACGTGGCCGCCCAGACCCTCGTGAAGTCGATCAAGCTCGGGTTGACCAAAGTCGCGGAGCCCTCGACCGCCGGGGTGTTTCCACATCCCGACAACCGGCATGCCTTCGTGACGGTGCGAAACGACAACTCGATGGTGGTGCTGGACCTCGAGACGGGCGAGACGCTCGGCCGGGTGGAGGTGCAGAACAGCCCCGACGGCGTGACCTACTCGCCCGTGCAACGGCGGTAGAAGACCCCCCCCGGGATCACCGGAGGGGGCCACAACCATCAGCTATTTGACGGGCAAGGGCCAGTAGCGCGAGATCAGATGGGCAGGGTTCGCGCCCTTCCTGGGCACGAACTTCTGCGGCCGACCCACGTGCACGTCGGCGGTGTACAGGCCGCCTTCACTGTCGACGCTGAACTGGTGGACGCCCCAGAAGCCTCCGGGGAAAGCCCCGAAAGTCCCCCAGGACGAAAGCAGCTTCCCGTTCTGGTCGTACTGGGTGAACTTCTGCGTGGTTCCATCGGCCACCCAGAAGTGCTGGTTCACGTCCAGAAGCACCGAATACGGCCTCACGATGTTCGTCCAGGCCTCGATGAACTTGCCGTTCTCGTCGAAGATCTGGATGCGCGAATTGGCGCGGTCGGCGACGTAGACGCGGCGGGCCTTGTCGATGGCGATGGCGTGGACGGTGTTGAAGTAGCTCGGCCGGGTTTCATTGGGCGGATTGCCCTTCTGACCCCAGGCGGTCACGTACCTGCCGTCCTTGTCGAACTTGACCACGCGGGTGTTCACGTACCCGTCGCTCACGAAGAAGGTCCCGTCGGGCAGCCAGGCGATGTCGGTGGGACGCGCGAAGTGCTTGTCGTCATTGCCTTGCACTTTGAACTCGCCCCACGACTGCACCAGCTTCTTCCCGTCATTGGTGAACTTGTAGACCATCTGCGCGCCGTCGTCGACGAGCCACACGTGCTTCTCGGGATCGTAGGGATTGATCAGCACGCGATGAGGCCGGACGAACTTCGCGTTGTGCTGCTCCCAGGACTCGATCATCTTTCCCTGCTTGTTGACGACATAGAGGACGTGATCCCAGCGGGGCTGCCGTTCCTTCGCGGTCTGCGAGAGGTCGTACCCTGAGGCGTTGCGCTCCGGGACGAGGGAGCCCGGACCGAAGGCCTCCCCCTCGGCGGGCTTCAGCAGGGGCAGGCAACCTCGCTGAAAGATGAAGACGCGGTCCGGGCTCTCTGCCCAGATCCCCGCGGTCGACCCCAGCTGGTAACCCGCGCCGCAAACGTTCTCGGGCCAGTTGGGCACGAGCTCGTACGGCCCGGTGACGTCGTTGCCGCCTTTTTCCTGCGAAAGGGCGAGGGAGGCGCCGATGCCGAGGACGCCGAAAAGAGCCGCGAAGGCTCCCTTACTCATCAACTTCATTGTTCCTGTCTCCTTGTTAGATCGGGGTTTGTTATTGGTAAGTCTTGCGAACGGTTGGTTTCCTGAAACGCCAGGCCTTGAACCCAAGACGGAGCGGTGCCCTCTTGGCAGCAAGACCCAGCCGGGTGCGAAGAGGGAGAAACG
>CAZYEA010000157.1:0-7344 GCA_964646485.1 uncultured Acidobacteriota bacterium | reverse complement strand
CAGCGGGACGGGCGCATCGGGCTCGATGGCGGCAGCCCGGCCGGACTGGTCGACCGGCAGGTGGCGATCGCTCTCGGCGACGCTGGGCGAACGTCGGGTCAGAAACGCATCCGGCGCCGGCGGATCGTCCAGTTCCAGACTTTCCTCCGGCGCGCTCTCGAAGACCGGGCCGGCCCGATCGAAGTCTTTGACCTCGGCGAAGGCGTCGTGGCCGAAGACCAGGCCCAAAGGAAACGCAAGGACGGCCAGGGCGAGCGCAGTCGTCGCCAGAACCAGACTCAGAGAATTCCGTCGGAACATCGGTTGGGGAAACTCTACCCCAGGGGCGGCGTCGGCTGCCTCGTCGCTCGCGACTAGTGCGCGAGTTCTTCCCGCGGCTTGAACACCACGTGCAGGTAGACCGAATGGCGACCGTAGGTCTCGAAGAAGGGCTTGAACGGAACGCCCTCGATCGAGAACCGGAGGGACGCGGGGTCGCCCTCGACCGAGCGGCTCAGGTCCCTGGAGTCGAAACTGACCTTCCGCCAGTCGGTGCGCGCAAGAGGCTCCTCGGCGGCGAGCAGGACCGGACCATAGAAGAGGCTCGCCACGTTCGGCTGGTCCACCACGGGATCGAGACGGAAGGTGAAGGGCATCTTGACCTCGATCGTGTCCTGGTCGCGCCACTCGCGGGAGAGGGTCAGATAAGACCCCGGGGTCGCACTCACTTTCTGATCCGCGCCGTTGATCTTCACCAGGAAACCTCGAGTCGCCCACCCGGGCACGCGCACTTTCAGGTCGAACCGGCCCGAGCCTCTTATGACGAGCCGGGTTGTGTCGGCGTAGGGAAAGTCCGTGACCTGCTGAACCCTCACCTTGCGCACGGCCCAGGTCAGGGAGGAGGGGATGAACAGGTTCACGTACAACGCGCGGTGATCCGCGCTGTGGAAGTAGATCGTGTCCTGCAGTTTGGTCTGGCTTTCGAGCGCGGTGCCGTTGCAGCAGGTGAAGCCGTTCATGTTCGCGTTGCCGAACTGCTTTCGGGCGCCGGGATTGAGGGGCACGTGATAGGTGTTGCCCGCGTCCTCCTCGGCGACGGAGGCGAGGATGTGGTTGTAAAGGGCGCGCTCGTAGTGGTCCATGTACTTCGCGGTCTGGTCGTACATGAAGAGCTGGCGGTCGAGCTTCAGCAGGTTGTAAGTGGCACAGGTTTCGTTCTGGCCGCCCGGGGCGAGGCCGTTCTCCCACAGAGTGTCGGGCTGGGCCGGGAAGCATTCCGCGTTGTTAGGAGTCCTGGCCCCCGCGACCCCGCCGATGCTGTACATGTAACCCTCGTTCACGATGTCCCAGAAATTCGAGGCGATCTCGTAATACGGCATCTCGCGGGTGCCGCGGAAGGTCTCGAGCGCGCCCGTGATCTGCGGAATGTGCTGGTTCGCGTGCTTGCCGCGAATGGTGTCGACGCGTTTCACCAGGCCCCCCTCGTGGGCGGCGTTGCCGAAGAAGACGGCGGTGTTGTCGAAGAGCTTGGCGGTTTCGAGGAAGCGCCGCTCGCCGGTGAGGCGGAAGAGGCGCGCCATCGCTTCGTTCATTCCGCCGTATTCGCCCGCGATGTAACGGCTCCACATGACCGCGCGAGTCTCCGCCGGCAGCGCGCTGAGCCGGGCGTTGACCCACGCGCCCATGCCTCTCGCCACCTCCAGCGCCTTCTTGTTCCCCGCCACCTCATAGGAATCGAGCAGGCCCGCGAGGATCTTGTGCAGGGTGTAATACGGAGCCCAGATCTGCGAGTCCTGCGTGCCGTAGGTGGCGCCGTGCTCGAGCATGATGAACTGGTCGGGCGGGTAGGCGCTGATGAAGCCCGTGCCCCAATTCCAGTAGTCGGTGCGAATGGCGCCCGCGCGCAGGTTGGAGTCGTAGGCCTTTCGCCCGGGACCGATCGGCACCGCGGTGGGATCCGCGACCGAAGGTCCGTCCGCCCGTGCTGGATTCCCGGACTTCCGCGACAGGGCGTAGAGCGTATCCACCACGTAGTTCAACTTCCCGAGGAAGGTCGCGCGCAGAGCGGGGTCGTAGCCGGTGCTCGCGTAGGCCTGGGCGATGGCCGACAGGTAATGGCCGGTCGCGTGACCTCGCAACCTCGTGGTCTGGCTATCCCAGCCCTCGAGCGGGGCGGCGCCCTCGGGCTGAGGTTCGCCGAAGGTCTCGCGGAAGTTGTAGAGGAAGCTGTCGGGGTTGCTCGCCGCAAGGCCGCGGATGAACTTGTCTCGGTTCCGGATGAAGGGCGTGTCGCGGCCCTGCGCGTCGCGATCGAGCATCACCTCGCTGAGCGGAAACGCCTCGACCAGGCGCTCGGGTGGGGTCGTCGTCCCCACCCGCGCTTTCACGATCACCGTGGCCTTCGGCGCGAAGGCCGTCCCGGGGACGCGCCCGATCACCGTGTAGGTGCCGGGCTTTCGCACCTCGAGGTTGTCGATGGGGGACGGCCAGATGACTCGGACGGACTCGGCGGCGCCATCCTTGAAGACTGCCGGCGCCTCGGCGGGCAGATGGGGCAATACGGAGACCACCGTTTCGACGGTCAGATCGGGCACGCTCAGGAGGCGCGCGGCGAACGGGGCCTCGCTCGGAATATCGGCGGTCGAGATCTCGGGAGGGGTGGCCCGGCCGCGGGCCGGGGCAGCGGCCGCGAGGGCGTTGCGATAGATCGCGGCGATGGGCTCGTCGCCGAGAGCGAGGCGATACAGGCGGACGTCCCGCAGCCTTCCGTGGAGCGTGGGCACGCGCTCATCCTGCGCGCGCCCGAGAAACAGGCGGTTCGTGGAGGAGCCTTCGGGCACGATCTGGGCAAGCGTCGCAGTCAAATCCGCGGCCTCCCCTGCCTTGGCGCCATCGACGTAGGTCGTGAGCACGCGACGAGACACGTCGAAGACCACCGCAAAATGCGACCACCGGTTCTCGACCAGCGTCCCCGCCGGGGACTCACCGCGGACCTGACCGTCGATTACCGCAGTCGCGCGAAGTCCTTGCTGGGCGTCCACGAAGGCGACGAGCCTCGTGGCGGGACTTTGCCCGAAGTCGAAGATCGGCCCCGAGGCGCGCGTGGGGAGGTACAGCCAGCCGGTGAGGGTGAGCGCGTCCTCACCGGAGAGCGTCGACGCGGGCAGCTCGGCGTGGCTGCCGTCGCCGGTCAGAAGAAGCACACGGCGCGGCCCGTCTTCCACGAACACACCGCCCGCCCCGCGGAGCGTGGCGTGCCGTTGATTCCGCGAGGAATCCTCGGCGTTGCCGTTGAAGGCATATCGGGCGATCAGGCCGGTCTCTCCGATGCCATCGAGGAACTGATCGCCGCCCCCCGCAACCTGCGGAATCGGCGCAACCGAGGGAGCGACGATCGCGCCACTCGTTGAGGCGGCGAGGAGCAGGAGGAAGATCAGGCGGTTCATACCGGGTAAGTCCAGGGAAAGGATAGAGGAAGCGGGCATGACGGCGGTCATGCGCCGGGGCGCGGCACGCGGCTAGAGTTTCCTCGATGAATCCGGCGTCTTTCGTGGTCCTCGCCCGGAGGGCGGCCCGGGAGGCGGGAACGTTGTTCCGAGTCGACGAAGGGACCTCGACCACCCCGCTCAAGGCGAAAGCGCTCCGCGCCCGCCGCCTTCACATCGAGTGGTCGCGGCACGCGGTCCAGGCCGGCTTCCTCCTCACCGTCTTGTGGATCGGCTGGGAATTCGCGCGCTTCGTCCACGGCCTGGAGGCTGGCCTTCGAGAGGGAACGAGGCCTCCGGGCGTCGAGGCCTTCCTCCCGATCGCCGCCCTCATCAGCCTTCGCCACCTCATCGGCACGGGCGAGGTGCACCCGGTTCACCCCGCGGGCCTGGTGATCCTGCTCTTGGCGGTCGGCCTCAGCGTGCTGGCCAAGCGAGCCTTCTGCTCGTGGGTGTGTCCGGTGGGGACGATCTCGGAAGTCCTCGCCACGTTTTCGAGACGGCTGTTTCGGCGCAAGCTCAGGCTCCCCCGCTTCATCGATCTCCCGATGCGCTCGCTCAAGTACCTGTTGCTTCTCTTCTTCGGCTACACAGTCTTCTTCCAGATGGGGCCCGGGTCCGTCGCCTACTTTCTCGACTCGCCGTACAACCGGGTGGCCGACGTGAAGATGTTGTACTTCTTCGAGCAGATCGGACCCTTCGGGCTGAAGGTAGTCCTCACCCTGGTCGGCCTCTCGGTCGTGATCCCCTACTTCTGGTGCCGCTACCTCTGCCCTTATGGCGCTCTTCTCGGCGCCCTGTCCTTGCTGTCACCTCTGAAGGTGACCCGGCACGCTCCCTCCTGCATCGACTGCAACCTGTGCACGAAAGCCTGCCCCTCGCACCTCCCGGTCGCCCGGCTCGCCCGCGTGCGATCCGATGAGTGCTTCGGCTGCCTCTCGTGTGTCGCGGCCTGCCCGGTGCCGCGCGCCCTCCGCGTGGAAACGCCCCCGCCCTGGCGGCGGGCGGTCCGGCCCATCGCCTTCGCCGGCCTCATCCTCCTGCTCTTCGTGGGCGGAACGTTCCTCGCCCGCGCGCTTTCCGTGTGGCACAGCTCGATCACGGTTGAGGAGTACGCGGAGCGCATCCGCACCATCGACGCTCCAGAGTACGCACACTAGCCGCCGTCTTTGGGGAGCGGCCCACGAGGCCAGGGCCGTGTTCCGGCCGCACTCGATCTTTCATCATCTGTTCGAAATCTACTCAAATACTTGACAAAAAGCCGACGACTGGATAGCCTCCTGGTCGACGCGTGGACGGCCCGTCAAAGCAAGGGCGCGCGCGCGGCCGCCCCTCATGGGAGCGGCTCCCCCATTCCATTCACAAAAACCCTCAAGGAAGAACAGACATGAACCGCAAAACCCTCATCGCCGCCCTCGCCGCCGTGGCCCTCCTCGGCACCTCCGCTCACGCCGCCGACGCGAAGACGGACATCGTCGATACCGCGGTGGCGGCCGGAAGCTTCAAGACCCTGGCTACGGCCCTGCAGGCCGCGGGCCTGGTCGAAACCCTCAAGGGCGCCGGGCCGTTCACGGTCTTCGCTCCCACCGACGAAGCCTTCGCCAAGCTGCCGAAAGGAACGGTGGAGGCCCTCCTCAAGGACAAGGCCAAGCTCACCGCCATCCTCACCTACCACGTCGTCGCCGGCAACGTGATGGCCAAGGACGTGGTGAAGCTCAAGAGCGCCAAGACGGTTCAGGGCGGCAGCGTGATGATCGACACCGCCGCGGGCGTCAAGGTCGACGAGGCCCACGTAGTCAAGACCGACATCGCCTGCTCGAACGGCGTCATCCACGTGATCGACACCGTCCTCATGCCCAAGATGTAACGGACCCGAGGGCGTCCGCCCCGGCTCGCCGGCCTCAGGCCTTTCGGAGTTCGTCAGCCCACGACTTCAGGTCTTCGAGGTCGGCGAGAACCCGGACCCCCTTGAGGCCCGCGGGCGCGCCGGCGCCGCCGACGATCATCTGGACGCGACGGGGAAGGCGGGTTCGGAGGCGCGCCAGGGGTGCCTTGGCTTTCCCTTCACTCGCGGCCGAAACCGACATCCCCACCGCCACCGCGCCCGTCCTCTCCACGAGGGCCACCAGATCCGCGATCGGCACCTCGGTCCCAAGGCCCAGCACCCGAAGGCCCCGAGAGGTAAGGATCAAAGCGCTGATCTGCAGGCCGAGACCGTGCGCTTCCCCGGGAAGGGTGGCGAGGACCACGGCGGGCCCGGTCGCGGTCTCTTCGAAGCGCAGGCGGACCTCCCGGAGGACATCCGAGATGCGCTCCGAGGCGAAGTGCTCATGGGCGACGTCGAGGGACCCTTCCGACCAGGCCGAACCGATGATCTTGAGGCAGGGGGAGATCCGGGTCTCGATGTAGGCGATGGGATCCTCGTAGGCCAGATCGCTGCGAAGAAAGCGCATGAGCCGGTCGGTGTCGAAATCGAGCACCATCTCGAGAAGAGCCGGAGGCTCGATCGGCGAGGCGGGGCCCCGCCGCGTAGCCGCGGGCGGGACGGTGGAGATCAACTCCTTGAGCGCCTGGTCCGAGGCCGGCACCACTTCCCCCGCCCTCAGACCGCGCCCCAGAGCGACCACGATGCGCCGGATCCGGACGACGTCGCCGACGTCGAATCGTCGATGGCCCGAGGGCTTTCGAATGGACTTCGGGAAGCCGTAGCGCAACTCCCACGTCCGCAGGGTCTCGACCGGCACTCCGGTGGCGCGCGCCAGGCCGCCTATCGAAACGAGCGTCGCCCCGGCCGGGGCCTCGCCGGGTTCCCTGATCTGGGTGCCCGGTCTTCGCAAAGCCATCGCTTTCATGTCCCATCCTAACCAAGGGCGGGGGCCACATGAAACAATTTTGAGCAGATTTTGCCCGGCCTGCGAATGGCCGAGAGCTAGGCCCCGAGCAGCGCGGCTCCGGCCGAAGTCTCGAAGGCGAGGCGGGCTTCCGCGTGAAGAGCTTCGGCGCGGCCGAGGAGGGCTTGGAACCCTCGATGCTCGCGCAGGCCGGCGAGCCACGGATCCTGGAGGAAGGTGGGCACGCAGAAGTACCCTCCCTCCACCACCCGCGCGAGATGACGAAGGGCGTCGTCGTGAAGGCCCAGAAGGGCGAGGGAACGGACGCCCATGTAGATTCCTTCCGGGTCACGCATGCCTCCGGCGAGAAGAACACGCATGGCCTCGAGGATCCCCCCGCGATCGCCCTCGACGCTGGCGCGCTGCGCTCGCAGCAATTCGCGCGTCGCCCCCTGCACCTGAGGCTCCATCTCGCGACACATCTCGAGGACCTCCTGGCCCCGGCCCAGGGTCGCGAGGGCATAGTTGCGGGTGCCGAACAGCTCGCCCGGCCCATCGGCGGCGATGGCCCGCTCGTATTGGCCCAGGGCGAGGTGGGTGAAGTTCACGCTCGTGCGCGCCTGCGGGTCGAGACGGCGGGCATTCTGGTGGGCGGCGAGAGAGGCCTCGAGCAGACCGCAGTAGCGACAGGCATGGACGAGGCCCACGTACAGATCCACCTGGGGGCCCGCCTTTCGGATGCGGTCGAGCAGTCTCAGCATGGCGTCCCGGGGGCGCCCCGATTCGACTTCGAACTGCGCGTAGAGGCTGTGCGCGAGACCCAGGTCCGGGTTGAGGTCGAGGGCCCGCCGGAACGCCTGGTCCGCTTTCTGCTCGAGTTCGGGCGACTGGGTCGGAGCGTACTTCGCGAGCAGTCGATAGACGCGGCCCAGTCGCGACCAGGCCGGAGCGTAGCGAGGCGCGGTCTCCACGCACTGCAGATAGAGGTCGCGGGCCACCGGCCAGGTGGCGGAGTCGAGGGCCAGCTGATTGCCGCGCAGGTAGAGCTC
>CAZYEA010000156.1:0-11506 GCA_964646485.1 uncultured Acidobacteriota bacterium | reverse complement strand
CAAGGCGAGCTACACCTCGTCCACCACCAGCACCAGGCTCGGCGGGTCCCTCGCCCTCGAAGGGGGCGGCTACTACGGCGGCCGCAGGCAGGGCCTCAAGGCCGCGCTCAACATCGTGCCGAGCAGCACCCTGCTCATCGAGACGTCGTACGCTCGCAATCAGCTTCAGATCCCCGGCCTCGCGGACGCCTCGTCGAACGTGATGGGCGCCCGGGTCAGTTACTCGTTCTCTCCCGACCTCTTCGTGAAGGCCTTCGCTCAGATGAACGACGAGCGAAAGCTCGCGAGCCTGAACCTGCTCCTCTGGTACATCTACCGGCCCGGGAGCGATCTGTACGTGGTCTACAACCAGGGCTTCGATCAGGACGCCCCGGGCGCTCCCTTCCTGCGATCGCGCGCGAAGTCTCTCACCGTGAAGATGACCTGGTGGTGGAGCCGGTAGGACGAGAGGGGCCTCGCTCCGTGGAGCCGCCTCGTAAGATGGGCCCCGTGGAATCCTTCGCGGCGCACCTCGACCTCGCCATCAAGGCCGCGCGTGCCGCGGGCGACCTGCTGCGCAGGGACTTTCAGCGACCGCTCGGGCCGCGGGGCGAGGGCGACAAGGCTCCGGCGGACACCGAGGCGGAACAGATCATCCGGGACATCCTCCTCGGCGGCAGCGGCGACTTCGGCTTTCTCGGCGAAGAAACCGGACGCATCCCGGGCCGTCCCGGCGCGCCGATCTGGGTGGTGGATCCAAACGACGGCACCCGCGACTACATCAAGGGCCGGCGCGGCAGCTCGGTGTCGATCGCCCTCGTGTTTCAACGACGACCGGTGCTGGGCGTGGTCCATCCTTTCGGATACCCCGACGACGCGGGGCCGATGTACTACGCGGCGGACGGCCGCGAAGGAGTCTTCAAGAACGGCGCGCCCGTGCAGGCAACTCTGCCCGAGCGTCTGTCCGAACTCGACGTGGTGCTCGTGTCCGGCGGCGGCGACCGGGCGGCGCGCGCGAACCTTCAGTGCACGAAGCCCGCGCGGGTCATGTCGATTCCGAGCATCGCCCACCGGCTCGCGAAGGTGGCGGCGGGCGAGGCGTGCGCCACCACCTCGCTCTATTCGCCGAAGACCTGGGACTTCGCGGCCGGGCATTGCCTGCTGCTCGCCGCCGGCGGCGCCCTGCTCGACCTGCGCGGGCAGGCGCCCGTCTACGACGACGACGCCTTCGGCACATCGCCGCGCCTGTTCGCGGGGTCGCGGGCGGTCGCTCTCGAACTCTCCACGCGAAACTGGGACCTCGCCTTCCGCTCGGAGCGGGAGACCTCGATGCCGATCGCGCGCCTCCGCAAGGGACAGGCGGTGTCCGACCCGCTCCTCCTCTCCCGAGCCCAGGGCGCGATGCTCGGTCTGCTCGTGGGCAGCGCTCTCGGTGTTCTGGGGAAAGACGCTCAGGGACGCCCGCTCGATTTGTCCACCCTCGAAGAAGCAGGTCGGAGACGCCGTCTTCCCCCGGGCCAGTCCGGACCGTCGGGTGAGGTCGCGGTCGCGGCCGCGCGGTCGCTGCTCGATCTCGCCTCGGACGCGAAGGGAATGAGGCGCGCGTACGCGGCCTGGCTCGATTCATCCCCCGAGGGCGTCGATCGCTCGATGGAAGCAGCGCTTCGGGGACAACCGCTCACCGACAGTCTCGCGGCGAGCGCCCTCGCGCGCGTTACCCCCCTGGCCTTGTGGAGCCATGCGGCCGACCCTGCGATCGGGGCCACGAAGGCTCTCGAGGACGCGGCCCTCACCCATCCGAGGGCCGCGGCCGGCCAGGCGGCAGCCATCCTCGCGACCATCCTGCATGCCCTTCTCCGGGGTGAGTCGGGAGAAGGCGCTTTCGACGCGGCCCATGCGTACGCGCGCCGTTCAGGCCATGCGGGCGACGTGATTCAGGCCGTGCTCGACTCCGCCGACGCGCCCCGCCCGGCCCGGGCCGCCGAGGAGCCGGACGCGCTCCGCGTCCTTCGCGCCGCGCTCTTCCATCTGCGAAGCACCGCGACTTTCGAGGTCGCCCTCGAATCGGCCCTCACTCTCGGCCCCGCCACGGACGCCATGCCCGCGATCGTGGGGGCGGTGATGGGCGCGCGGCTCGGACGCGATTCGATTCCGGAGCGCCTGCGCAATCTCGTCCTCTCATGCCGTCCCATGGATGGCCTCGTCGCCCGGCCGAGGCCCTCGGCCTATTGGGCCACCGACGCGATGGCCATGGCCGAGGCGCTGCTGACCGCCCGCTGAGGCCGATTACTCCACACACCCTCGCGCCGCGACCTCGAACACCGCCTCGACGTTCTCCCCACGCACGCCGATAACGCGATTGTGCAGGTTCGACACCACGCACGCGTGATTCGGCAGCACACGCACGCGCTGACCCACCTTGAAAGAATCGCCCGGCGCCACCGCCACCACACCATGCTCTTCGGAGAGGGAGGTCAAACGCGACTCGGTCCCGATCACGAGGCCATAACCGTCGGGCTTCGGGCGCAGCATGTCGAGGGCCAGGGTCTTGCTGCCGGAATCGAGAACGCTGCGCCCGGCGGCGGGGACGCTCACCACGGTGGCGAGAATCGACATCGCGCACTCGTCGAAGGCGGCCGTGCCAAGTCCCACCTGAGTCCGATCGAGATAGACGTAGTTCCCGGGCCGGGCCTCGGTCAAGCCTGGGTGAGAAAAGCCGAAGCGCGAGGTCGGGGTCGAGCCCACGGACACCGTCTCGATGTTCACCCCGGCGCGACGCAACTCTTCGGCGGCGGCCACGATAACCGTGGCCTCCTCGACGCTGTCCTTCTGGATCAGGGCGGGGTCCGAGCGCGTATACGACTGGCCCGCGTGGGTGAATACGCCCACGAGAGCGAGGCCCTTGATCGCGGCGATGCGTGAGCCGATGGCCACCGCCTCGTTCGGGTCGACGCCCACGCGGTGATAGCCGCAATCGACCTTGAGACTGACCCTCAAGGTCGCTCCCACACGAGCGGCGGCCTCACCCAGGACGATGGCGCCTTCGAGGCTGTCCATCCCCACACAGAGCTTGACCCGGCGCGAGAGCTCGACGAGGCGCTCCGCCTTGGTGGGGCTGACCACGGGATACGCGATGAAGAGGTCGGGCAAGCCGTGCTTCGCGAACACCTCGGCTTCGGAAGTCTTCGCGAGCGAGAGGCCGATGGCGCCCGCCCTCATCTGCATCCAGCCGATCTCAGGGATCTTGTGCGTCTTGGCATGCGGACGGAGAGAGACTCCCGCCTCTTTGGCGCGCGCGCTCATGCGGGCGATGTTCCGCTCGAGCCGGTCGAGGTCGATGAGAACCGATGGGGTCTCGAGGTCGTGAATGGTGCGCACGAAGAAGCTCCAGTCTCAGGAGGGGTGGGGCGTGGGCGAGATGTCGGGGAGAGGTGCAGGAGCGAAGCGTACGAAGTCCCTCCTGCCGTCCTCGAGCAGGACCTCCAGGAAGTCCTCGCCGATCTTCAGGACGCGGGTGGACCCGAGCCAGTCACCTTCGCGCACCAGGGTGTCGCTGACCACGGCGATCGGACGGGAGTCGCGCTCGCTGATGGCCTGTAACACGAGTGCCGGCCTCGCGGGCGCCGGAGCCCGATGAGGTGACGCGAGGGCCGCGGGCAGGAGGCCCGCTTCGGCCGAGGGTTTCGGGTGCGAAGGCGCCGCCTCGGGAAGGGTGAGAGGCTCGACGATGAGCGGGGGCGGAAGGGCGGCGCCGCCTTTGAGGGACTGCGGAGAGGCGGCGGGCGCCGCACTGCTCGCGACCGAGGCTCCCTCAGGGCGGGACGGCGGACTCATCAGCAGAATCGTGGCGCCTCCCGCGGCGAGGCCGAGAAGGAGAGGCGTCGCCATGCCTCGGCGCTTCGTCGGGGGCTCATATGAGGAAACCGCGGCGCCGATACTGCCCGCGCGGGCGTCCGGTTTCTCGACCCGGCGCAAAGCCTCCATCACCAGGCTCACGGCGCGCCTCCGGATCGCCTCGGGGCGCTTTGGACGGAATACAAAGCCGCGAGGAGAGGGCCCTCCACGGACACCGGATTCTTGACCCCGACCCTGCCGCCCACGCGCGCGAGCGCCGCGTTGAGGGCGGTGTCGGGCGAGCCGGGTGCGAGCAGGCCGCGGCGCTCGAGGACCTTTCGGGCCCAGGCGAAGCGCGCGCGATCAGGCTTCGAGAGGACGCTGTCCTTGTCCACGAAGCAGATGATCGCGCTGCCCAGATACTGCCTCGCCAGCTCGGCGGTTTGCATCTCATACCGTCCGGTGGCGTCGGCAAGCCCCGTGGTCATGGCGTCCTGAGGGAGGATCGCGGCCTCGCACGCGCCGAGGGCGGTGCGGAAAGGAGCGATGGCCGGCAGCTTCAACTCCCGCCACTGCTCGAAGGTGAGGGTCGCTTGAGCGGAGTCGAAGCCGGGGGTGCCCAGAAACTCCTCAACCGCGGCGATGGCGGCCGCGCGCGACTTCGCCACCGAGCCGCAGCGAACCGCGCCGATCGCGGCCGGAGAGGCCGCGGCCGAGGCCGTCGGGGAGACCGACGGAGAAGCCGCGGGGAGGACGCTCGGCGCGGACGAGGGTGCCGCGCTCGGCGCGGGCGGGGGCGTCGCCTGCTGGACCACCGGCGCCGGGGTGGAGGAACCGCAGTAGCGGAACGGAAGCATCAACAAAAGCCCGAGGACGAAGAGCCCCGCCGCCTCGAGCCACGGGCGTCGTTCGACCGGCCGCGGTGGAAGCTGGGGCAGCACCTCCAGGGCCGCGGCCTCGACGAGGGGGGTATCGACGCTTCCCTGCCCCCGCCCGAAGGCGCCGAGCAGAGCGCGGTCGCAGAGCAGATTGACCAGCCGAGGCACACCCCCGGTGAGGCGATGAACCCGGCGGATCGCCCGCTCGGTGATCTCGCTTCCGCTCCCGCCCGCCACCACCAGCCGATGCCGCACGTAGCTCAGGGTCTGCTCGACGTTGAGGGGGTCGAGGTGGGATCTCGAGGTGATGCGCTGCGAGAGCTGGCGCAGCGCGGGCTGATCGAGCATGTCGCGAAGCTCGGGCTGGCCCACGAGCACC
Organism: uncultured Acidobacteriota bacterium; assembly: GCA_964646485.1. Taxonomy (GTDB): domain Bacteria; phylum Acidobacteriota; class Vicinamibacteria; order Fen-336; family JAGNNV01; genus JAGNNV01. The sequence goes on along the minus strand of CAZYEA010000156.1, from coordinate 6,436 downwards.
ACGGTAAGCAGCTTTTCGCGCTCGGTCTCGAGGTTCGAGAGCAGCCGGAGCTGTTCGAGCACATGGGGCTTCAGGCTCTGCGCTTCGTCGATCAGGACCACGACCTTGAGCCCGAGTGCCCTCGCTTCGATCAGGGCCCGGGCCAGTGTGTCGACCGCATCCTTGAGGGAGCCGCCCGCGAAGGGGACCCCGAGGTCCTGGAGAATCGCGTGGAACAGCTCGCCCGCCGAGAGCGCCGGATACAGGATGACCGCGGTGCGCACCTCGGGCCCGACCTGCGAGAGAAAGTGGCGGATCAGTGTGGTCTTACCGGTGCCCACTTCGCCGGTGATGAGGAGGAAGCCGCTGCCCTCGCGAACCCCGAACTCGAGATTCGCGTAGGCCTCCTGATGCTTCGCCGAGAGGAAGAGATAGCGAGAGTCGGGCGTCAGATTGAAGGGCTTCTCGGAAAACCCGAAGTGTCGCTCGTACATGGCCTAACCGAGTCAGTCTAACGGTGATAAGAAGTGGATTGTGAGAAACGCCAAAGCGGTCTGGATGAAAGCGCCCCATGCCCCTCTCGAGCTGCGCGAACAGGCGTGGCCGACCCTGCCGCCCGGGGGCCTGCTCCTCGAGACCATCGCGAGCGAGGTGTGCGGCACCGACGTCCACCTTCACGCGGGGCATCTCGACTCCGTTCCCTGGCCCATCATTCCGGGGCACGTCTCCTGCGGCCGCGTGGTGGAGGCGAAGGGATCGCCGACGGATCCTTTCGGGGAGGAAATCCGTGAAGGCGATGTGGTGACCTTCTACGACGTGTTCGGCCAATGCGGGTCGTGCTACGCGTGCCTGGTGGCGAAGCAGGAGACCCGATGCCCGCATCGCCGCGTGTACGGCATCACCACGAGCGCGCTAGACGGGCTTCTCGGCGGATGGGCCACCCACATCGAACTGCGACCGGGCGTGCGCACCGTGAAGTTGAAGGGCGGGGTGAGCGTGGACGATTTCATGGGTGGCGGTTGCGGCCTCCCGACCGGCTTCTCCGCGGTGGAGCGGGGCGGTGTCGTTTTCGGCGACACCGTTCTCATCCAGGGTGCGGGGCCGGTGGGGCAGAGTGCCGCGATCTTCGCGCGCCTGTGCGGCGCGGGGCGCGTCCTCATGATCGGCGGGCCCAAGGACCGCATCGCGGCCGCGCGCGCCCGAGGCATCGACGACGCGATCGATATCGGAGAGGCGCCCGATCCGGCGGAACGGCGGCGGTGGGTGCTCGATCAGACGTCGCAGCGCGGCGCCGACCTCGTCATCGAGGCCACGGGAAACCCCCTGGCGGTGCGCGAGGGCCTGGAGCTGGTGCGGGACGGCGGACGGATGGTGGTGGTCGGCCAGTACACCGACGCCGGCGATGTTTCGATCTCACCCCACCTTCATATCAATCGCAAGCACGTCACTCTGCTCGGCTCCTGGGGCTATGAGTTCCGCCATCTCTACCTCGCCCTCGGCGGTATGGAGCGGACACGGAAGCGCTTCGATTGGGCGGGTTTCGTGACGCGCGAATATCCCCTCGAGGGCGCCGCTCAGGCGCTCGAGGACATGAAGAAACAGGCCGTCCTCAAGGCCCTGATCCGCCCGGCCTGAGCCGGATCAGCGGAAGACGGGGGGCGGGGGCTCTTTGACCTGGTCCTTGCGGATGCGGGGCGAGAGGTTTCTCTGCCCTCGAGAGCCAAGAACCGAGAGAATGAGATAGCCGAGCCCGCCGAGGACGGCGAGCAGGATCACGGAGAGGAACAGAACTCTCGCGGGACTGGTTCTACGGAAGCTTGCGTTACAGGCCACACAGCGGTAGGTGGTCTCCACATCGAGGCGGCTCGCAAGCGACGAATTGCTTTCCGGACGCGACGGTCGAACGTCCTCGGACCCGCACACCGGGCAGGCCCCCGAGAGGACCCTGCCCTCCTCGCCATCCTCGACCGTGGTGTCGAGTTCCGAGGGTCGAAACGGAATGTGGAGGTCCACCGGATCCCGCTGGGGGTTTGGGATCGAGCCGTCCTGGGCGATGGGGAAATAGACACCGCAGTCCGAGCACTTCACCGGGCGGACTCTGAAGAGGATGAAGGCGATCCCTTCGTAGTGCCGTCTCGAGTAACGTGCCCGGTCGCTCGAACAAGCTGGGCAGATCGCGATTTTTCGCCTTCGCCCCTCCAAGCCCTCGCGCAGTCCAAGGTGCATGTCCGCATTCTAGGTTCGCCACCCCGGGGCTACTCGCGGGGGGCTAATCACGGCGTTCCGTTGGTGTCTGCGGCCTCACGCGATTCCATAGCGGAGGCCGGATTCACTCCGGTCCGGAGCGCGGGGGTCTCAGAGGGCAAAGCACGGTACTCCGTTGGTGTCTGCGGCCCCCCAGCTAATGAATTGACAGGGCTCGCCTTGGCGAACTATCGTCGCCGCAGAGCTTCAAGCCAAAGAAGCCCTCCTGCATCGGGCAGGGTCCTAGGGGTGCGCGGGAAGAACTTTCACCGGGGCTCACAGAATCGAAAATGCGAAAAAAACTGCTCCTCGCCGACGACAGCATCACCATCCAGAAGGTCGTCGAACTGACCTTCCCATCGGATGAGTTTGAAGTGGTCACCGCGGGCAACGGTCGCCTCGCCGTGGACAAGGCCCTCGCGTTCCTCCCCGATATCGTCCTGTGTGACGTGATCATGCCCCAGCTCGACGGCTACCAGGTCTGCGAGGCGCTTCGAGCCTCGGCGCCTCTCGCCAAAGTGCCGATCCTCCTGCTGAACGGCGCGTTCGAGCCCTATGACGCGGAACGGGCGAAGTCGGTGGGCGCCCTCGGCAACGTCTCCAAGCCTTTCGATCCGCCCGCCCTCGTCGCCAGGGTCAAGGAGATTCTGAACGAGCGCTCCACCGCGGCGTTCCAGCGGCCATCGGTCGACGACCTGGCCGGGGTCGGCCAGGCTCTCGTGGACAACACGGAAACCGTGGAAGCCGGAGTCTCCGCGGCCACGGTGCCCCACGATTACACCTACGACGAGTCGGAGACTCATCCGGTGTCGACGGTTGAAGTCCCGATGGACGTGCGTGAGATGGCCGCCCGCAGCCTGTCGCTCGACGCGCCGGTCTTCGCACCCGCCGAACCCGAGGTCCTCACGTCTGAGGAGCCGGCTCTTTCCGACACCATCCATGGCCCCCTCGACGCCGAGGCTCCACCCGTGATCGCCGCCGAGGTCGAAGCTCCGGCGCCCGTCGAGGAGATGGAAGCGATCGAGGAAATCGAGCCCGTGGCCGCGACCGGAGAGTTCGAGGCGCCTGCTGCCCTCAAACCTGCGGCGGCGCACGAGGAACCCGCGGCCCAGGAGCCGATGGAGTTCGATCCCGAGTCCGCTGAAATCGAGACCGAGCTGCCCGCCGCACCCGCACCCGCGCTCGCGGTCACCGAGGCGAAGGCCGCGACCGCTCCCGCCGTGGAGGAATTCGGGGGCGAGCACGAATTCGACCCGTCCGAACTCGACAATCCGGTGGCCCAGACCGCGGAAGTCCTGCCCACACCTCCGGGCCTTGAGCCCGAACCCGAACCCGCGAGCGTTCAGGAGATTCCCTTTCCCGAGCCCGCAGCGATCCCGATGCCGGCGCCCCCGCAAGAAGCGATTGGCCTTCCCGCGCCGCCTCCCGCTCCCGTCCTGCCCGAGATGAAGGCTCCGATGCCGCCCGCTCCGTCCGTGGAGCCGGAACCCGCGTTCGACTTCGCGCCTCCCGTGGGCGGCGCCACCGTCCCCGCCCAGGCCACCATGCCCGCGGGCTCCGCCGAAGTCGCAGTGCCCGTCGACATGGTTCAGCAGATCGCGCAGCGCGTGATCTCACAGGTCTCCGAGCGCGTCATTCGCGAGATCGCCTGGGATGTCATCCCCGGGCTCGCCGAAAAGCTGGTCCGGGCCGAAATCGAGCGGATCAAGGCGCGCGCCGAGTCCGAGCGCGACTGATCCGTCGAGACGAGTCGAGGCCTGGAGCTTGGGCCCGTCCTTTGTCCACGGGTTCCCGCGGTTCGTTTTCGATCCGACGAATTCCCTGAGAGACGAGTGAGGTTCCCTTGAGCCGTTTCAATCCCGATTCCGTGCCTTCGCAATTCGAATCGAAGGAAGCCGAAGAGAAATGGTCGAAGGTCTGGGAGGAGGCCCTGACCTATCGATACGCCGAGGGCTCGCACGCTCCGACCTACGTCATCGACACGCCTCCGCCCACGGTCTCGGGCTCGCTTCACGTGGGACACGTCTTCAGCTACACCCAGACCGACGTGGTGGCGCGATTCCAGCGCATGCGCGGCCGCAACGTGTTCTATCCCATGGGCTGGGACGACAACGGCCTGCCCACCGAACGCCGCGTGCAGAACTATTACCACGTCCGCTGCGAGCCGGGGGCGCCCGCGGTCGACGTCTCCACCCTCGAACAGGCGGATGATGCGGCCCGCAAGCTGCCGCCCCGCAAGCTCCAGCGCGGCGCCTTCATCGACCTCTGCGTCCGCCTGACCGCCGAGGACGAGAAGGCGTTCAAGGCCCTGTGGCAGCGCCTCGGCCTGTCCGTCGACTGGTCGCAGGAATACTCGACGATCAGCGAGCACTCGCGCCGCATCGCCCAGCTCTCCTTCCTCGACCTGTTCGAGAAGAAGCACGTCTACACCCTCGAGGCGCCCACCATGTGGGACGTCGACTTCAAAACCGCGGTGGCTCAGGCCGAGGTGGAAGACCGGCCGATGAGGGGCGCTTTCCACAAGATCCGTTTTGCCGTGGAGGGGGGCGGCGAATTCAACATCGCCACCACGCGCCCCGAGCTCCTTCCCGCCTGTGTCGCCGTAGCGACTCATCCCGACGACGAGCGCTACCGGGCCCTCATCGGAAAGAACGCGATCACGCCTCTGTTCCGCGCGCCCGTGCCGATCTTCGCCTCCCCCCTCGTGGACCCGGCCAAGGGCACGGGCATCCTGATGGTGTGCACCTTCGGCGACGCCACCGACGTGCAGTGGTGGCGCGAGGAGAAGTTCCCTCTGCGCCAGACCGTGGGCCGCGACGGCCGCATGGCCCCGGTGGAGTTCGGCACCGAGGCCTTCCCTTCGAAGGATGCCGCCGCGGCGAACGCGGTCTACGCGACCGTCCTGGGCAAATCGATGTCCGAGGCGCGCCGGCTCATGGTCGAAGCCCTGCGCGACCCCCAAGGATCGGCCGACCGGAACGGCGCCGCCCCCCTCATCGGCGAGCCCGAGCCGCTCGAGCACGCGGTGAAGTTCTTCGAGAAGGGCGATCGCCCGCTCGAGTTCGTCTCCTCGCGCCAGTGGTTCGTGCGCCTCATGAACCAGCGCGACAAGCTCATCGAGATGGGCGACCGGATGGAGTGGCATCCCGACTTCATGCGCCTGCGTTTCAAGAACTGGACGGAGAACCTCCAGATCGACTGGTGCGTTTCCAGGCAGCGTTACTTCGGGGTGCCGATTCCCGTCTGGTACCGCACCGGCGCAGGCGGGGAGGCCGACTACTCCTCTCCCCTCGTACCCGAGGCCGCGCGCCTTCCCATCGACCCCACCGTCGACGTCCCCAAAGGCTTCACCGAGGCCCAGCGCGATCGGCCGCACGGCTTCACCGCCGACCCTGACGTGTTCGATACCTGGTTCACGAGTTCGATGACCCCGCAGATCGCGAGCGGCTGGACCCAAGACCCCGCCCGCCACAAGAAGCTCTTCCCCATGGACGTGCGGCCGCAGAGTCACGAGATCATCCGGACCTGGGCTTTCTACACGATCGCCAAGGCCTGGCTGCACGAAGGCACGGTGCCCTGGAAGCGCGTCGGCATCTCGGGCTGGGTGCTCGACCCCGACCGCAAGAAGATGTCGAAGAGCAAGGGCAACGTGGTGACGCCCATGCACCTGCTCGATCAGTACGGGTCGGACGCGGTGCGCTACTGGTCCCTCGCCGCGCGCCTGGGCGTCGACACCGCCTTCGACGAGAAGGTGCTCAAGGTCGGCCGGCGCCTGGTGGTGAAGGTCTACAACGCCACCCGCTATGTGCTGGGCCAGCAGGCTCCGGAGGGCCCGATCACCCACGCGATCGATCTCGGTTTCCTCCATCAGCTGCAGGGCGTGATCGAAACCGCCACCACCCAGCTCGACGCCATGGACTATGCGGGGGCGCTCGACACCATCGAGCGCTTCTTCTGGGACAGCTTCACCGATTCCTATCTCGAGCTGGTGAAGGGCCGCGCGCGGAACGAGGCGGATCCTTCGGGCCGCGCCTCGGCGGTCACCACCCTCCGCAAAGGACTGAGCGTGCTGTTGCGCCTGCTGGCGCCCTACCTTCCCTACGTCACCGAGGAAGCGTGGAGCTGGGATTTCGCGGGCGATGAGAAGAAGTCCGTGCACCTCTCGGCCTGGCCGGAGGCGCGCGAGCTCGCCTCGCTCGGCGCCTCGCGCGAA
>CAZYEA010000155.1:0-11573 GCA_964646485.1 uncultured Acidobacteriota bacterium | reverse complement strand
GCCTTCGGTCGCGAAGACCCGCTGCAGTTCCGTGACCTCGTGCTCGGGGGCGAGGCCTTCGATGGTGGTGATGGTGGCGCCTTCCGCCTGAAAGAGGGGGACGAGGCACGCGCACACCGCCTCGTGGTTCAGCAGGACGGTGCAGGCCCCGCATTCCCCTTCGCCGCACCCCTCTTTCGATCCGGTGAGGCCGAGGTCCCGCCGCAGCACATCGAGGAGCCTCGCCATGGGGTCGCCCGCGACTTCCGCGGCCTTCCCGTTGAGGGTGAATTTGTAGGTCGGGCTCATGCGCGCCGTCCCTGCTTCGCGGCCTCGAAGATCCGCTCCGGGGTCGCGGGAATCGCCGAGAGAGACACTCCGGTGGCGTTCTCGATGGCCTGGAGCAAGGCCGGAGCGCCGCCGTCCATGGGCAGTTCACCGACGCCTTTGGCTCCAAACGGTCCGTGAGCGGTGGGGTTCTCGATGAGGATCGTCTCCATGTCCGGGGTGTCCGCCATGGTGGGAATCAGGTAGGTCTGCAACCGGTCGTTCAAGTAGCGGCCGTCCTTCATCTTCATATCCTCGAGATAACCCCACGCGAGCGCCTGCAGGGTTCCGCCTTCGACCTGGCCCGCGCACAGCACGGGGTGGACCACATGACCCACGTCGCTCACCGTGGTCAGCTTGACCAGGCGGGTGCTGAAGGTGTCGGGATCCGCCTCGACCTCGATGACCACCGAGCCCCATCCATAGGCGGCGTAGGCGTCGCCCCGATAGGTCTCCTCGTCGAATGTGCTGCCCGGCGTCGGTTCGAATGTGGCTTCGGTCCTCAGCGGTCCATGCACGGCCAGGTACTTCTTCGCCACCTCCGCGAAGGGGGTGCGCCCGTGCTCGGTCTCGAAGAATCCCTCACGCAGCAGCACGCCCGCCGGAGCCATGCCGGCCTGATGGGCGGCGAAAGTGCGCAGAGCTTCGTTGAGCTTTTCGCCCGCCCGGGCCAGGAGACGCCCCACCACCATGACCGTGCGCGAGGCCACGGTGGGGCCGGAGTCCGGGACGGCGGCGGTGTCGGGAACGTGCACCACCACGTCGTCGAGGTTGACGCCCGCCGCATCCGCGACGATCTGGCGGAAGATCCCCTCGGTTCCCTGGCCGAAGTCGGTCGACGAGGACAAGACCTCGACCTTGAGATCCGGCCGTAGTCGGACCGCGCCCTTCGACATCATCCGGCGTTCGCCGTTGCCGGTGAAGCCCGAGCCGTGCCAGAAGAGAGAGAGCCCGATACCGCGCAGGGGCCGGCCATCGTCACGGCGCTCGCTTCGCGCGGCTTCGTTGGCCGCGTGTCGCTCGGTGAAGCGCGCCGCGACCCTCGCCCTCTCGAGGACCGCCACCGCGCTGACGCTTTCTTTCAGGATCTGGCCGGTTGGGGTGAGGTCGCCTTCGCGATAGGCGTTGCGCCTTCGGATCTCGAAGGGGTCGAGGCCGAGACTTCGCGCGAGGCGGTCCATCTGACGTTCCACCGCGAAGAGGCTCTGGGGGGCGCCGAAGCCGCGGAACGCGCCGTTGGGAGCGGTGTTGGTGGCGAGCACCTGCCCGCGAATCCGGACGTTGGGACAGGAGTAGGCGCCGCCGGCGTGGAGCACGGCCCGCGAGAGAACGACGGGGGAGAGGGTGATGTAGGCGCCGCCGTCGAGGAGGACCTCGATGTCCATGGCCACGAGGGTGCCGTCCCGCTTCACCCCGGTCCGATGCCGCACTCGCGAAGGATGGCGCTTGGTGGTGGCGATGATGTCTTCCTGCCGCTCGTAGACGATCTTCACCGGACGGCCGCAGGCGCGGGCGAGCAGGGCCGCGTGGGCGCTGATCATGTCGGGGTAGTCCTCCTTGCCCCCGAAACCTCCGCCCGTCGTGGATTGACGAACCCGAACCGCCTCATCACCCAGATCGAAGAGGTAGGCAAGCGCTTTGTGGACGTAGTACGGACACTGCAGGGAGCCCACGATGTCGACGCCCGCGAAGCGGCCCCCGGCATCGAAGGCCGGCGTCGCGATCACGCCATGCGGTTCGATGTAGGCGTGTTCCTGGTGAGAGGTCTCGTACTCGCCCTCGAGGATGACCTCGGCTTCCGCGAAACCCGCCTCGACGTTCCCGCGCTCGATGTCGCACTTCGCGAGGACGTTCGCTCTCCCCCCGGTTCGCGGATCCCCGGCGAGCGCCTCATCGAGGGTGAGAACCGGCTTCTGCGCCTGATAGGCGACCTTGATCTCCTTCGCGGCGGCCCGAGCTCGGGCGAGTGTGGGTGCGCTGACCAGGGCCACCGGCTCGCCCACGTGATTGACCCGGCCGTCGGCGAGGACGGGCCAGTCGTCGTGGATCAGATGGACGGAATTGCGCGGGCCCACATCCTTCGCGATGAGCACCTTCGCCTCCTCGTCCACGACTCCGGAAGCGTCGATGGAAACGATGAGGGCCGAAGGGTGGGGAGACCTTACGGTCACGCCGTGCCAGCAGCCGTTTTCGGGCAGGTCGTCGAGATACAGGGCGCGTCCCTGGACCTTGGAGAGGCCGTCCGGCCGCAGCACGCTTCGTCCGACGGAGGGCGTGGGATCCATCAGGCAGACTTTATTGCCAATTCGACGGCTCGGGGTGGGGCCCTCCGCCCCGCGCGGGTTAGCGAACCGGAGCCGCCGGAGCCTGCTCCTCGGCGGAGACCACCACGCGCAAAGAGAAGGGCGGAAGGCCGATCTGGTCCATCGCGCTCATGAGTTCGGCCGCGTCGATGCGCTGACCGGGTTCCTGATAGCGGGCGTGGATCGTGACCTTCCCGGTGGCGCGCTCGGCGGTGACGCTGTCGAGCCACTTCAGGCCGCCCGCCTTGCGCGTGCCCGCCAGTTCCGGCATCCGCTCGCAGGCGTCCTTGCACATGCCGCAGCACATGTGGCGCACCTGGGCCTCGAAACGGAAATGACGGTAGCCGCCGAACTGCATCTGCGAGGCCACCATGCCCTCCTCGCGCAGGGCACGGTCGATGGCCACGAAGTCGATCTGGTTCGCGTCCTTCACGTCGATGTCGAGCCAGCCTCCGTAGTCCGCGGCGGGGCCTGCGACCTCGGCCTCCTCCTGGGTCTTGAGGCTGCCTTCGCGCACGTTCATGGGAGCGTCCTTGAGCCAGGGCAGGGTCTGCAGGGCCTTCTTGACATCGTCGAGACAGCCGGTGCAGCAGAGGTGATTGATCCTCAGGGCGAGCGACGTGGTGGGCGGCATCTCCGCCGTGCCCGTCCACAGGTGACGATTGAAGGTGAAGTCGATGCCCATGCAGGCGCCGAGCCAGGCGATGGACATGGCCAGGATCTGCGGGGTGGAAGCGAGTTTGATTTTGCCGATCATCATGGGGGCGTCCTACTTCAGCATCGAACGGTCGGTGAACGTGAGGAAATACAGCATCGGCATGACCGCGAGGAGGGCGATGCCCACCGCGAACGCGCCCATGAGGGCGAAGCGTTTGACCGCGGACCCCTGCCGCATCAGCCGCTCGATCCGTTCGAGCGGGTTGAACTCGGAGCGCAGGTAGTTCGAGGTGATGACCGCGAGCGCGCAGCCGATCGGGTAGATGTGCGGAATCTCGTCCCAGCCGAAGTCCACGAGCATGAGCTTGGTGAACATCACGCACATGATGGTGGCCCACAGCCGGGTGAAGACACCCATCATCACCATGAAACCGCTCATGACCTCGGCGAGGGCGAAGGAGACCACCCAGGCCTCCCGGCGCATGGCCGGGTCGGTGCCGAGGGCGAAGAATCCCACCAGGGGGTCCGCCATCATCGAGGGGTAATTGTCGGCGACCCCGATGGTGAGGTCGTGGTTGTAGATCTTCGACCAGCCGAGCACGAAGAAGCCGAAGCCGAAGACAATGCGGATCCAGCGGGTCTGCTCGACATTGAGGCGGGTGATCGCGATCTTGTGGGAGAGCCAGGGCGACATCGCGTACAAGATCCCCGCGGTGACCACAGGCAGCGCGTCGATGGCCACGAAGGGTCCCCAGCGGAAGAGGTAGAACCAGGTACCGATCACCATGGCGCCGGCCAGGGGCAGCATGGTCTGGGTGAGGATCAGGACGGCGAGCGCCACCTGGAGGAACTTGAAGTAGATGGCGGAGCTCGGCTCGAGTGGATAGCTCGGCATGACCAGGGCGTCGTTCGTGGCCGAGAACATCAGGACGAGGGCCGGGCTGCGCAGGAACATGATCACCGACCATTCGCCGATGGCGTAGAACCATGCCGAACGGACGGGCTTGTCCATGATGTAGCAGGCGAGGTTGTGCAGCAGGCGCTGGGGCGTGCCGCCGAGGCGGGTGAGCACCTTGTAACGGATGAACTCGTCGAGATCCTCGCGGAGGAACCAGATGAAGAGGAACGCGGTGAGGACCAGGCTCACCAGGAGCCCGACCTGGACCATGTTCGGGTCCATCCCCAGGATCTTGCCGTCCTGCTGTTCGAAGAACCAGTTCTGGAGCGGCTTCTTCATGTCGTGCTTCACGAAGCGCTCGTGGGCGGACGACGTTGCGGGGATGAGGAACAGGAACGAGACGGCCGCGAGGGCCAGGGCGAGCCATCGGCGGAGGCGAAGAGGGGGAAGCGTCTGCGGCTTGATTCGGGCCATCGGGGGGCTCAGCCGCTACTGTCCGGCGTACTCGAGGGCCCGGGTGAGGGCCTTGACGTCCGGCACCGTCCAGGCGGCGCGGTCCCGCTTGAGGAGGCCGTCCGACTCGTAGCTGTCGAGCAGGCGCCCCACCACGTCGGTGTTCGAGCCGACCATGGAGGCGAGGTCCTTGGCGGAGAGGGGAGTGGAGACCTTCCAGCCCTCGGGACCCGAGGTGCCGTGGCGCTCCACCAGCTGCGACAGCACTCTCAGCACGCGGTAGGGGACGTCGCGGAAGGACATGTCGAGGACATCCTCGTTCATCCGTCGCAGCCGCTCGGCGAAGGCCTGCAGGAGCATCCACAGCACGGCGGGATGCTTGTCGCAGAAGGCCTGGAAGTCCTTGCGGGCGAGCATGAGCATTTCCGTGGGCTCGAGGGTCTGGACGCTGGCCGAGCGCGGCTGCCCTTCGATCATGGCCAGTTCGCCGAAGGCTTCGCCCTTCTTGAGGATCTTCAGGATGCGTTCCTTGCCGTCCTCCGAGGTCTGGAAGATCTTGGCCGATCCCGACAACATGACGTAGAGGGAATCCGACGGATCGTCCTGAAAGAACACGGTCATGTCGGCCGGGAACTGCTTCTTCTGGGTGAGCGCCTCCAGCTTGTCGAGGGTCTCCCGATCGAGCCGGTCAAAGAATGAAACCTGCGTTAACTGTCCGATGACGACCTCCTTGCCCCCTCGTGAGCGGGGCTGGTTTGTTCGCTTGGAAACGACTAGAGCTGCTTCAGAAACTCGATAACGGCCTGCTGATCGGCGGGCGAGAGTGCCCGGAACCGGCGAATGACTTCGCGCGACTCCGAGCGATTCCTCTGGGAGGTGGCACTCGTATAGGAAGGACAGATGTCCTCGGCCCCGGAGTAGCGGATCTCGCCCGCGCGGCGCCCGGAGGGAACCGGGCAACCGCCGCCCGCGGGCGTCCTTTCGTCGTCGGGTGCGGGCAGGTCGTGCATCTCGATGACCGCGCGGAGAGCGTCATCGAAGGAGCGGATGGCAAGGGGCGCGTTCGTCACCTCGGAGTTCGAGTACACCGTCCCCGCTGGATAGGAATCGCGGGTGAACCGGCTCAGGAAAACGCGGGCATCGTGGAGGAAGGGCGGCCCCACCTTGCCGATGCCCATGAGCGGCGGGGTTCGGAATTCCTTGCCGTTCGCGAGGCCCTGCAGGCCGATGAGCGCGTCGTCGGTGAGGTTTCTCGAAAGGTCGAAGGTATTGAAGCCGTTGCGCACGATCACCACGGGATCCCGCGGGGTCGAAGCGATGCGCTCGGGCGTCACTTCCGGGCCTTCATGGAGGAGGAGGTCCGAGAAGATGGGGGCGTACACGTTCGACAGGTGCCTCCCGCCGATGGCCGCGGGCGACTTGCCCGTGGTGTGCACCGGAGTGTGGCAGCCCGCGCAGTTGAGGCCGCGGTCGAGCTGGTTGATGGCGTTCTTGTCGCGACCGTCCTCGGCTCCCATGGCCATGCGGCCGGAGATCATCCGGTTCGCGAAGGCCACGAGGTCGATGCCGAAGAGCTGGGCGCCCCTTTGCACCAGAGCCTCCTGGCTTCCGGCCGCGCGGGGGGCGTTGGGATCGGGCGAGCGCAGGATGGAGAGGAGGGCGTCGCCGAACTCCGGGGGCGCGGTGAGGCGCACGAACTGGCGGCAGGACAGCACCGCCGATACCGGGAGCTCCGGATCGGGGACCTTGTCTTCACACCCGGGCACGCCGATGTTCGCCGGGTTGTTCGGCTCTTGCGGGGTGAACTCGGTGGTGAAGCCAAGCTCGCCCTGAACGCCGCCGGTGACGAACTGCAGCACGGTGGGGCCGGCCGCGCGCAGGCCGAAGCGGCCGAGCCGGACCACGGGGTCGCCGCCCACGAAGGCCTGGTTCGAGGTGTTCTCGTTGTGGCGCCCGCTGATGCAGTCGCCCGGGCACTCGGCGAACCGGGTGGCCGTGCTGCGCAGACTGGAGTTGTGGTCGCGCGAATCCGAGGGATCGTCGTTCGCGGTGATGTTCTCGGCGGGGATCGCCTCCATCAGACCCCGGCCGATATAGGGCGGCCCCGCCCGTTCGCCGACCGCGCGGCGCAGACCGACGGGGGAGAGCCCCGTTGCCGGGTCGATGCCGCCCCGCAGCACCGGATCCACCTCGATGGGAAGGATCGGATCCGGCCGGCACTCCTGCACGGAGGGCCGGGTGTGCTGAACGAAGCCGTTGAAGTTGAGCAGCGGCTCGAAAGTGCCCGAGGAGGGGGAGAAGTCGCCGAAGATGGTGAAAGCCGCGGTCTTTCCGGTGTTGTTGATGGCGTCGAGGTTGTCGGCGGCTCGGCCCCCGCCGGTCGCGGGGTCGAACGAGGTGTAGCGGAAGTTCGTGGGCGTGGACCGCGCGGCGCGCGCGATGTGAGAGGAGACCTGCAAGACCCCGGGGACGGCTTCGTCCGCGCTCAGGTGGCAGCCCATGCAGCGCTTCTGGTTGTTCACCGGACCAAGCCCCTCGCCCGCGGTGTGCTCGGTGGTGAAGAAGGTCATGCCTTCGACCAGGGAGTTCTTCTCGTCGTCGTCGAGGCTTGGGAAGGCGAAGACGGGGATGTCGCTCGCCTTGAGGGGGGCGGGGCCCACCTCGCCGAACTGCGCGCGCGGCACGCGCTCGACCGGGCGCCTCTGGCTGTTGTCGGTGGGGCCGGCAATGGCGGAGAGGTCGCGATCCTCGAGCACGGGGATGGTGTCGGTGACGCTGCCTTTCTGCCCGCAGCCGCCCATGGCCAGCGCGAGGACGAGGCCTATGACGGGGAGAGGCCTTGCGGCCTGGAGCTGGAGAGCGGCTTGGAGGTTTGGGTGGAGACGTCTGAGCATGGCTTTCCTCGTCAGGTGAAATAGGTTCCAGGAGGCGGGGGTGGGCATCTCAAAAATCCCAGATGATGGCGAGGAACGTCCGTCTCGCCCTGGTGCTGCGCAGGGGAGCGCCGTCGAAGTGGAAGTGCGAAGCGGTGATCGAAAGGTTCTTGTGGACTCGGTAATCGCCCGTGACCTCGAAGCCCTTCACGTCGGTGCCGGCGCCGAGGTCCGAATCCGCGAAGGTGCTGAGGGCGGCGTCTGCCTCCACCTTGCGCCAGGTGCCGTGGAGACTGTAAGGCTTGAGGCGGCCCTTGGCGTCGCCGCCCACGAGCCCGAGGCTCACGCTCACCCCGTCGGTCTCGCTGTCGACGGAGAAGTTGTGCGCGTACTGGCCGAGGGCCACCACCTCGGTTTTGCCGAGCCAGGGCAGGGTCACAGGCAGGGTTCCCTGCAAGGTGGCGTCCACGAGGTCGAACTCGTTCTCTCGGAACATGTAGACGCCGGAGCCGAGGTCGTAGACCGAGTTCGTGGCCTGGAAGCCGCCTCGGAGCAGGAACGCCGCCTGTCCGGGAAGGAGGGAGGCGCTCTGACCGGGGACGAAGCTCGGAGCCCGGGTTCCCGAATTCAGGTTTTGCCAGTGGTAATAGGAAGCCGCGGCGGTGACCCGATGGACCTTCAGTTTGAGTTGATCGGCCCAGAGCGACGTATCGCCAACGAGGCCGGAGAAGCGGGCCTGCCGGAACCACTCGACGATGAAGTATCCGGCGACGTTCTCCAGAGTCACCGTGGCCTTGCCGTCCGCATCCGCCTTGGTCACAAGGAGCGTGTGCAAAGTGGCGCCCACGGGAGAGATGTCATCGTCGAAGCTCATCTCCGCACGGATCACGCCCTTGTCCCCCCGCCAGAAAGGCAGGGGCATCTTCCCGAAGACACCGTGGACCCGCTCTTTGTTCTTGAACGGGCGGACGTCGACATAGAACTGATCGAGACCGAAGGTCACCGGGCGGAAGCCGTCACCGAGGCGTATGAAAGGCGAGGCCGGATTGGGGGCCTCACCCGCCGACACCCGGATTCCGCCGCTCACCGTCTGAGTGGTGTCTTTGAACTCCATCCCGAAGCGCAGCCGGGTCAGAAGGCCGTCGACCTGATTCCCCTCGAGGAGAAGGTCGGCCTTGTCCTGCAGCCGCGTCCAGTCTTCACGAAGGTAGACGTTCGCGAAGAATCGGATGGGGATGCTCGCGGTCATGGTCGGCGGGGGCGCCGGCGAGGCGGAAGGAGTGGGACTCGCGGCGGGGACAGGGGGCTCATTCGCGGAACTCACCCCCGCCGCCGCGGCGCCCAGCGCCACCGCCATGGCGAGTCGGCTCATCAACAAGGCTCGGGAAGGATTCAAGGCCAGCCTCCAGAAAAAGATTCCCGACTGTAACGCGATTCCCACCCCGAGTTCCAGACAAATTTGGGCCCGGCGCCCCTTGTGCACAGCCGGTCAAGCCTTTTCAGGCTGCTGCTATGCTCAAAAGACGTTTCGTTCGAAGACGTCGTCCGCAATCTTTGGTTCTGCTCAGAGGGAATGACAATGCCCGCATTGCTCGATCAGTTGAAGTCGATGACCGTGGTCGTGGCCGACACCGGCGACATCAAATCCATCCGCAAGTTCACCCCGCGCGACGCGACCACCAACCCCTCCCTCATCACCGCGGCCGCGCAGATGCCCGAGTACGCGGACGTGGTGGAAGGGGCTCTGGTGTGGGCGGGGAAGCAGGCCGGAGCGGGAGCCGCGACCGCGAGTGTCGTGGGACTCGCGATCGACCGGCTCTCCGTCGAGTTCGGGCTTCGCATCCTGCAGATCGTCCCCGGCCGCGTCTCCACCGAAGTGGATGCGCGTCTTTCCTATGACACCGCGGCGAGCATCGCGAAGGCCCGCTACCTCATCGGCCAGTACGAAGCCGCGGGGGTGAGCCGCGAGCGCGTGCTCATCAAACTGGCCGCCACCTGGGAGGGCATCAAGGCCGCCGAAGTGCTCGAGCGCGAGGGCATCCACTGCAACCTCACCCTGCTCTTCGGCGTGCATCAGGCGATCGCGTGCGCCGAGGCGGGGGTGCGTCTCATCTCTCCCTTCGTCGGCCGGATCCTGGACTGGTACAAGAAAGACACCGGGCGTGACTCCTACCCTCCCAACGAGGACCCGGGCGTTCTCTCCGTCACAAAGATCTACAACTACTACAAGAAGCACGGCTACAAGACCGAGGTCATGGGCGCCTCCTTCCGCAATCTCGGGGAGATCATCGAGCTCGCCGGCTGCGACCTGCTCACCATCGCCCCTAACCTGCTTGCCGACCTGCAGTCCCAGGAAGGCGCGCTCGTGCGCAAGCTCGATCCCGCGAAGGCCGCGGGCATGGATATTCCGAAGACGCCGGTGGACGAGGCGACCTTCCGGGCCATGCACGAGAAGGACCGGATGGCGAAGGACAAGCTCGACGAAGGCATCCAGGGCTTCTCCAAGGCCATCGTGGCCCTCGAGGCCCTGCTCACCGACCGCCTCAAGGCGGTGGGAGCGAAGGCCAGCTAGGTCGGCGACCGGGAACCGGAGTGAGGAACATGGCGCCCATAACAAGCAGCGCATCCTGGAAGGCCCTTCAGACGCATCACGGTGAGATGGCGGGCCGGAGCATGCGCGAGATGTTCGCGTCCGACCCCGATCGCTTTTCGAAGTTCTCCCTTCGTTTCGAGGACATCCTCCTCGACTTTTCGAAGAATCGGATCACCGAAGGCACGATGCGGCTCCTCGCCGCCCTCGCCGAAGAGGCCTCGCTCAAGCCGTGGACGGAGCGGCTCTTCACGGGAGAGCGGATCAACCTCACCGAGAACCGGGCGGTTCTGCACATCGCGCTTCGAAACCGCTCGAACCGGCCGATTCTCGTGGACGGCAAGGACGTGATGCCCGAAGTGAACCGCGTGCTGAAGCAGATGCGCGAGTTCGCGGAGGCGATCCGGAGCGGGTCGTGGAAGGGATATTCGGGCAAGGCGATCACCGACGTGGTGAACATCGGCATCGGCGGCTCCGACCTCGGCCCGGTGATGGCCACCGAGGCGCTCAAGCCCTACGGCAAGCCCGGGCTCCGCGTTCACTTCGTCTCCAATATCGACGGCACGCATATGGCGGAGACGGTGAAGGGCCTCGACCCTCAGACCACCCTCTTCATCGTGGCGAGCAAGACCTTCACCACCCAGGAAACCATCACCAACGCCGAGACCGCGCGCTCCTGGCTGCTCGAGAGTGCCAAAGACCCCAAGGCGGTGGCGAGCCACTTCGTGGCCCTCTCCACCAACGCGAAGGCGGTGGCCCGCTTCGGGATCGACACCAAGAACATGTTCGAGTTCTGGGACTGGGTCGGCGGCCGCTACTCGCTGTGGTCGGCCATCGGCCTGCCCATCATGGTCTTCATCGGGCCCGACCATTTCGACGCCCTCCTCGAAGGCGGCCACGCCATGGACGAGCACTTCCGGAGCGCGCCCATAGAGAAGAATCTCCCCGCGATCCTCGGCCTCCTCGGGGTCTGGTACAACAACTTCTTCGACGCCCAGACTCACGCCATCCTGCCCTACGACCAGTACATGCACCGTTTCCCCGCGTACTTCCAGCAGGGCGACATGGAGAGCAACGGCAAGGGCGTCACCCGCGACGGGAAAGCGGCGCTCTGCTCGACCGGCCCGGTCATCTGGGGCGAGCCCGGGACCAACGGACAGCACGCCTTCTATCAGCTCATCCATCAGGGCACGAAGCTCGTTCCCGCGGACTTCATCGCTCCCATCCATTCGCACAATCCGATCGGCGAGCACCACCCGATCCTGCTCTCGAACTTCTTCGCCCAGACCGAGGCGCTCATGAAGGGGAAGTCCGAGGCCGAAGTGCGGGCGGAACTCACGGCCGAGGGGCTTTCAGGGGAGGCTCTCGAAAAACTCGTGCCTCACAAGGTCTTCACCGGCAACCGGCCGACCAACTCGATCCTGGTGAAGAAGATCACCCCGCGCACCCTGGGGTCGCTCATCGCGATGTACGAGCACAAGATCTTCGTGCAG
>CAZYEA010000154.1:0-11602 GCA_964646485.1 uncultured Acidobacteriota bacterium | reverse complement strand
TGCGCCTCCTCGCCGGGCAGGCCGAGGATGGTCTTGAACTGGTTGTTGTTTCGGAAAGAGGCGAAGAACCACAGCTTGCCCTTGATGATCGGGCCGCCGATGCTGGCGTTGAAGTCGTACTGCTTCGTGATGGGGTTGCCGGTCTGCAGACCGATGAGCTGCTTGGTCGCGGGGTCGGTGATGGTGGGCGCCTTGAAGCCGCCCTCGCCCACGCCGCCCGGAGTCTTGAAGGCGGCCGGCACGTTGTCGCCGATGGTGCTCGTCCCCTCATAGTCATAGTAGATCTGGCCGCTGAAGCGGTCGCCGCCCGACTTGATGGTGATGTTCATCAGCGCGCCCGGTCCCGCCTGCTCGCCGAGGTTTCCCGCACCGCCCGCCTGGAACTCCTCGAAGCTTCCGAAGTCGAAGTAGCCGGCGTTTGCGTTCGTGCTCTCGGTGACGTTGATGCCTTCGATCATGGTCTTGTTCTGATCGCCGACGCCATAGGTGAGGTAGCCCGTCTGGGTGCCGGTGTGCGATCCGCCCACGTCGAAGGCCTGCATCTGGAAACCGGGGGCCTGGGACATGGCCGCCCACACGTCACGCGCGTTCGGGATGTCGGTGAGGAGTTCCTTCGTGAAGGCGGTGCCGATGGAGGTGGTGGTGGTGTCGACGGTCGGCGCGTCCGCGGTGATGGTCAGGGTCTCGTTAAGGGTCGCGGTCTTGAGCTTCGCGTCCACCGTGAAGGTCTGGTTCAAGGTGACGCGTATGCCGTCGCGCTTCACCGTCTGGAAGCCCTGGAGCTGATAGGTGATCGAGTAAACGCCGGAAGGCAGGGCCGGGAATCGGTAGCTGCCGTCGCCGCCGGTGGTGGTGGTCTGGGGCTGGATGAGAGCCGGCGAGGACGCGGTAACGGTGACGCCCGGAACGACGGCGCCGCTGTCGTCGGTGACGACGCCTGCGATCCGGCCTCGGAGTTCCTGGGCGAATGCGCCCGCGGACAAAATGACGACCGCGAACAGCGCGAGCGCGACGTTCCTGATTGAACGCATTTTTGAGTCTCCTGGTTTAAGGGTGAACGGGGATTTCGAGAACAACGCCTGACGCCGATGAAGACGCGAAATACGTCGGATGACGTGCCGTTGGCCCTTTGATCTAGCAGGAACCGGGCCAGCGGCGATTTGAACCGGAGACTGGACCCGAAGGCGCCTAATGTCAAGCGTATCAATCTGATTCACGTGGTTGTACCGGGTGGGATGGGTGCGGAATCCATGACCCTGTAAGCACGATCCAAGCAGTTGCAGTTTCTTGGTCCTTAAAGGCCCGGAGTCGTACCATGTAGCCGAGGCTTTTATGGCGATGAACCCGCGATCCCGAGAAGTCTGGGCCTCCGCCCGGGTCAAGGTCTGGCCCGATCCTCTGGTGCTTGCGACCTTTCCCCGTTTTGCCGGAGACCGCGTGGCCGCCTTCGCCGGCCGCGTCTCCGTGCGTGACGCCTCGACCTTCCTCGCCTTCGTGACCGAAGGAGACGAGTGCTCGCTGACCGCACCCGAAGCGGCCTTCGGCGCGTGGCGGCTGCGTGGCCGCGCCACCCAGGTGGTGAAGGGCCTGCGCGCGATCACCATCGACGCGCAGATGCCCGTGGATCTGGTGGGCTTCCTCGCCCCCGCGGCGTCCCGACTCGCGGGGGCCGGCATTCCCATCATTCCGCAGTGCGGTTTCCGCACCGATCACGTTCTCGTTCCGGCGGACCGGCTCGACGAGGCCGTGAAGGTCCTCGAGGAGCTCATCGCCGATGCCCGCAAGGAGGGTGCCTGATGTCCACCGTTCTCACTGCCGACGAACGCCAGAGACTGATCGACGAATACGAGAAGGGCGTCACCCTCCTGCGCACCGCGTGGGAGGGCGTTCCCGAGGAGGCCGAGAAATGGCGGCCGGCGCCCGACAAATGGTCCGCGCACGAGGTGGTGATCCATTGCGCCGACTCCGAGACCTATGCGGCCACCCGCATCCGCCTCCTGATCGGTGAGAAGGAGCCGCTCATTGTCGGTTATGACCAGGACGCCTGGGCGAAGACCTTCAACTACCACGCTCAGTCGACCGACCGCGCTCTTCGCACCATCGACGCGGTGCGCACGGGGACCCTTCCCCTCCTCCGCACCCTGGGCGAAGGGGACTGGGCGAAGGAGGGCCGGCACACCGAGTCGGGTCCTTACAACGCCTGCGACTGGCTCAAGAGCTACGGCCCCCATCTCACCAATCACGCGAAACAGATCGAACGGAACCTCGCGGCCTACCGCGCGGCCGCCACGAAGAAGTAAAGGCAGGATTCATGTTCTTCGACGAAGAAGTCGCCGGCCAGATCAAGGAACGCTTCACCGAGATGGTGCACAGGGTGAAGCTCGTGGTGTTTTCCCAGGCCCTCCAGTTCCCCGAATCCGAGGAGGTGAAGCGCCTGGTGGAGGAACTCGGCGCCCTCGATCCAAGGCTCACCGTCGAGTCGAAGAACTTCGTCATCGACGCCGAGGCGGCGGGCGCTCTCGGCATCCACCACATTCCCGCGGTGGCCATCCTGCGCGCGGGCGCCGAGGGCGAGCCGGATATCGATTACGGCGTGCGCTTCTTCGGCCTACCCATGCAATACGACTTCGGCGTCCTCATCGACGGGATCGTCGACGTCTCGAAAGGCGAGAGCGGCCTCGATCCCAAAACGGTGGAAGCCCTCCAGACGCTCACCCGGCCCGTGCACCTCCAGGTGTTCTCGACGCCCACCTGACCGTTTTGTCCCCGGGCCGTGCGCCTGGCCTACCGGTTCGCGATCGCGAGCGACAAGATCACCGCCGACGGGGTGGAAGTCACGGGCTTCCCCGACCTCGCCCGCCGCTACCGGGTGTCCTCGGTTCCGAAGACGGTGGTGGGGGAAACCGGAGAGTTCGTGGGCGCTCATCCGGAGGCCGCGCTCCTCGAACATGTGATGAAGGCGGCGGAGACTCAGGCGACGGTCTGAGCGCCTCTGCCCGCGTGATCGGGCTCTCCAAAGTGCCTTCGCACCGCGTGCTATATTCGAAATCTCTCCTTAGCCCCATGATCGGGGCGTCGAACAGCAGCAGCGTCTTCGTGGTGGCTCATTAATGGTTCAGTTCAACTTTGCAGAAAAGACGATCAAGGCCAAAGTCGTCTTCTACGGCCCCGCGAAGTCGGGCAAGACGACGAACCTCGAACAGATCCATCGGCTCACCGATCCGTCCGGCCACAACAGCCTGGTCTCGCTGAACACCGCTCAGGACCGCACCCTCTTCTTCGACCTCCTCCCCATCTCGCTCGGCCAGGTCTCCGGCTACGAGTTCAAGATCCAGGTGTACACCGTTCCCGGGCAGGTGCAATACAACGCCACCCGCCGTGTCGTGCTTGCCGGCGCCGATGCGATCGTCTTCGTGGCCGACTCGCGGAAGTCGATGGCCAAGGAGAACATCGCCGCCTTCGAGAACATGAAGGTCAACCTCCTGGCGAACCGGCTGGTTCCCGAGAAGGTGCCTCTTGTTCTCCAGTACAACAAGCGCGACGTTCCCGACATCGACACCGAAGCGGAACTCAACCGCCAGCTGAACGCCTGGGGCCGGAAGGCGTTCATGGCCGTGGCCGCAAACGGCGAGGGCGTGCTCGAGACCTTCGGCGCGGCCGCGCAGGAGATGCTTCAGTCGATCGCCATCAAATACAACCTCAAGGACAAGGGCCTCGATCCCGCCGCCGTTCCTGAGCTTGTGGCCGCGGCCCTCAAGTCCCTCGCGGGCAAGGCCGAAGACTCAGCGGCCCGCGCGCCCAAGCCTGCGCCCGGCAAGCCCGCGTCGATCTCCCCGTCCAAGATCACCGTCACCCAGGTCCAGGCCGCCGACCAGAGCGCCTCCTTGCAAGGCGGCGCCGATGGAGGCGGCCTCGTCATCGAGGAACTCCTCGGCAAAGCCATCAAGTCCAACGTCGACATGGCCGAGGTTCTCTCGAGCGTGGTGCAGGCGGTGAACAGCGGCTTGTCCGCCATCATTTCCCAGGCCGACCTGGCGCTCCTCTATAAAGAGGACATCAAGCGCAACGCCGCCATCGCCGCGATCAAGCGCGAGGCCGACCTCACCCAGCGCCGGGTGCAGGCGATCTCGACCGGCGGCGCCCCCCCCGCCGCGTCGGCTCCGGTTGCGGGCCCGGCCACCCGCCTCGCCCAGCAGGTGAGCGCGCAGCGGCAAGGCGCCGGAGGGCCGCTGCCTCCGCCCAAGTCCGTCTCTCCGAAAGCCGGAGACGGCGCCGCTTCTTCGAGCGCCGCTCTCTCCCAGCTCGAAGCCGCGCTCAAGGAAGGCGTCCGTCTGGCCCAGGCCGGCCTCACCGCCTCCGGAGGGACGGTGGAGTTCGCGCAGATCGCGGGCGAGTTGCCCCTGTGCCCGCCCGCTCATGTATCGAAACTCGTGAAGGCGGCGGTCGAAGGCGCAGCCGCCCTGGCCCCTTCCGGCAAGATCAGCGTTCGTTCCGAGAAGAAGCCGGTCCTGCTCAAGAGCCGGGACGGCACCGAGTCGAAGCGCGATTTCCTGATGCTGATGGTGGCTCAGCCCGCGCTCATCCCCGTCGACGAGCAGCAGAAGATCCCAAGCGGTGCGGGCAGCGGGTCCTTGGGCGAGGCCGGGAAGCTCGTGCGCGAGGTCGGCGGCTTCACCCGTTTCGCGCCCACGTCAGCGGGCGGGACCGAAGCGCGGTTCTTCCTGCCCATGTAAAGCCCTCGCGCGACCTCAGGGTCGCTCGGGGTGCCTGATCAGCTGGTCAGGCCGAGACGGCTTTCAGACCCTCGATCACCGATTCTTCGGTGATGTCCCAGTTGTCCCGGTCGAAGACGTTCTTCCCGTCTTTGAAGAGGATGATCTGGGGCGATTCGTGTTCGATGCCGGTGAGGGCGGCCACGTGATTGCTTGCGGGCCGCGCCTCGACGACCTTGATGATGCCGAGCTTCAAGTCCTCGCGCGGCTCCAGGTGGGCCTGGACATGACTGAAGGTCTCCTGGGTCTTGTGACAGGTTCCGGCCTTGAAGATGGCGGCGGTCGGATTCGCCTTCAGGAAACCGTCGACTTCCGCGGGCGAGGTGAGGAACGAGATTCGATCTTTGAGAGACATGAGGGAAGTCTAGGCGGCGCCCCCGCGTCGTCCCCAATTTCCAGGGCTCGAAGCGACGATAGACTCCTGTCCCGCCCCTCGTTTTCCCCAGGAGACATCATGCGTTCACTGACCTCATTCACGGCCCTCGCGCTTGGCCTCTCCCTTGCGGCCTCGACGCCTCTCTCCGCGCAGCCCGCGCGGCCGGGGGGCAAGCCGCCCGCAATCGAAGACAAGACCGCGAGCATGAAGAAGCTCGACGGCTTCATCCCCCTGTATTGGGACGAGGCCGAGGGCAAGCTCTACCTCGAGATCTCGAATTTCGGCACCGAGATCCTTCACTCCAATGGCATCGCGGCCGGCCTCGGCTCGAACGACATCGGGATCGATCGGGGCGCCCTCGCGGGTTCGCGCATCGTGATGTTCGAGCGGGTGGGGCCGAGGGTCCTGCTCGTGGCTCCGAACTACAACTTCCGCGCGACCTCCGACAACGCGGCGGAGAAGCAATCGGTGAAGGATGCCTTCGCGCGCTCGGTGCTTTGGGGATTCACGGTCGCGGCCGAGTCGTCGGGCCGGGTGCTCGTCGATGCCACGCCCTTCCTGATCCGCGACAACCTGAACCTCGGACCCCGGCTTCGTCCGGGGACGTACCGTCTCGACGAATCGCGAAGCTCCGTGTACATGCCGGGCACCTTCAACTTCCCCAAGAACTCGGAGCTCGAGGTCGAGCTCACCTACGCCCAGCAGCAACAGGCGGGGGCGCCCCAGGGCGGCGCCGCCCCCGGTCCGGGTCAGAACTTCGGC
Source organism: uncultured Acidobacteriota bacterium (assembly GCA_964646485.1). Lineage (GTDB taxonomy): Bacteria > Acidobacteriota > Vicinamibacteria > Fen-336 > JAGNNV01 > JAGNNV01. The sequence continues at coordinate 5,692 of CAZYEA010000154.1, read as the reverse complement.
GGCGGGAACTTCTTCGAAGGCGTGCGCGACGTGGCCGCCACCGGCGAGTCGGCGAGTCTTCGCATTCATCACTCCTTCGTGGAGCTTCCAGGCCCCGGCTACAAGACCCGGGACTTCGATCCCCGCTCGGGCTTTTTCGGCCCCGACTTCCAGGACCGTTCAGCACCCCTCGGCACGCCTCTCGAGAAGCGTTTCATCGGCCGCCATCGCCTGGCCAAGGTCGATCCCAGAGCGAAGATCTCCGATCCGGTGAAGCCCATCGTCTACTACCTTGATCCCGGCACGCCCGAGCCCATCCGCAGCGCGCTCCTCGACGGCGCGCGCTGGTGGAACCAGGCCTTCGAGGCCGCAGGCTACCGTAACGCCTTCCGGGTGGAGGTGCGTCCGGAGAACGTGCATCCCCTCGACATCCGCTACAACGTCATCAACTGGGTGCATCGCTCCACCCGCGGCTGGAGCACCGGCGGTTCGGTCACCGATCCGCGCACCGGCGAGATCATCAAGGGTGTGGTCACCCTGGGCTCGCTGCGCGTGCGTCAGGACTACATGATCGCGGAAGGGCTTCTGCAGCCTTACAAGACGGGCACGGAAGTCTCGAACGAGGCGCGTGAGTGGGCGCTCGCGCGCATGCGCCAGCTCGCGGCCCACGAGGTCGGCCACACCCTCGGCCTCGGGCACAACTATTACGACTCCGATGCGGGTCGCATCTCGGTGATGGATTATCCGCACCCCCTGGTCACCCTCAAGCCCGACGGCAGCCTCGATATCTCCAAGGTCTACGACGTGGGCATCGGCGCCTGGGACAAGGTGGCGATCACCTACGGCTACCAGGACTTCGCACCCGGCACCGACGAGAAGGCGGCACTCGCCTCCATCCTCGACACCGCGTGGCAGAAGGACGTCCGCTACATGACCAACCAGGACATGGACGCGAACCCGCGGGTCGACTGGTGGTCGAACGGCACTGACGCGGGCGTCGAGCTCGTGCGCATGATGGATGTGCGCCGCGCCGCGCTGGCCCGCTTCGGGGAGGCGGCCATCCAGAAGGGCGCGCCCATGGCGACCATCGAGGAGGCGCTGGTGCCTCTGTACATGCACCATCGCTACCAGGTCGAGGCCGCGGCCTCCGTGCTCGGCGGGCAGCACTACATCTACGCCATGCGGGGCGACGGCCGCGTGCCCACGAAGCCCGCGAGCGCGGCTGAACAGAAGCGCGCCTTCGACGCGCTGCTCATGACCCTCAAGCCTTCGGAACTGAAGATCCCGGAGAGCGTGTTGAAGCTGATTCCGGCGCGCCCCTCCGGCTACGGCGTGCACCGCGAGCTCTTCCCGCGCTTCACCGGCCCCACCTTCGATGCGATCGCTCCCGCGGTGGTCGCGGCCGATCACACCCTCTCCTTCCTCTTCGATTCGCAGCGAGCGGCGCGGATGGTGGAGCAGAAGGCCCTCGATTCGACCCTGCCCGGCTTCGATGACCTCGTGGGCGAGGTGGTGAGGTCAACCTTCTCCGCCCAGACCGCATCTGCGTACGAGGCCGAGATCGCGCGGTCGATTCAGCGGGTGGTGGTGGACCGGCTCATGGACACCGTGGCCGACGCCCGCATGCCCCAGGTTCGCGCCATCGCCCAGGCCGCGCTCAACACCATCGCGAAGACGGATGGTTCCGATCCGAACCGCGCGCTCATGGCCGCGGATATCGAGCGCTTCAATGAACGCCCGCTCGGGGCGCCGATGGCCGCCACCCCGGTGGCCCCTCCCGGTGCGCCCATCGGCGATCCCGGCATGGATTTCCTGTCCCGGATGTTGGAGCCTTACTGCAGCCAGGACACATGGGTCCCTGGCCTCCTCGTTCGGCGCTAGAAGGAGACCCTCATGGCTGATTCCGCGGGCGCGCCCCTCCTCCCGTCCCTTCCCCAGAAAGACGACGCGGAGGCAAGCGCCGCCCGCGCCTATCAGCTCTCCCTCGCCCGCACCGCTTACAACTACACCACGAGCTACCTCCACCCGGCGCCCCTCTCCGCCCAGGTGCCCCCGGCCGAGAAGTTCAGCATCGCCTACGAGGCCAAGGTGGCGCCGGTCCTCATCGAGGTCGCCGCCAACCTGAAGGCCGTGCTGATGAAGCTCTTCGAGCGCGAGCTCAAGTCCGATCTCCCGGCCATGCCCATGCCCTGGATGGTCGAGATGAAAGAGGCGATGGAGGCGGCGGAGAAGCAGTTCTCCGGCTTGTCCGGCCTCAACCCCCTCAAGGACATCGAGGCCATTCACAAGGTGGTGAGGGCTCTGCACGAAGCGCCCGCGCAACTCGCCGCCGCCTACAAGGAAGTGTCGGCCATTCCTCCCCAGCTCGCCCGGCTCGAGACGTCCGTCACCGCCGCGCTTGAAGACATGAAGAACGTGGGGGTCACCGCGTTCCTGCGCGACACCATGTACGAACTCCTGCGCACGCCTTCAACCGGCGATGCCTATCTCCACGCGAAGACGGTCGACGACTTCAAGAGCCTCTATCCGAAGTATCAGGGTCCTCCGCGGGTCATGAGCCTCAAGCCGGAGCCGTGGATGCAGCTCGCACCCGGCCAGGCGGTGTGGGAGAGCGACTGGTACTTCGGCTGGCTTCAGATCGCGGGCTTCAACACCACGAACCTCAAAGGGGTCTTTCCCGCGGGGAAAGCACCGGAACTCGGCCTCGACCTCGCGGAGGTGCTCGAGAAAGCGCCGTTCGATGACTCGATGCTGCGCGGCGTGTCGGGGGATTCGACGATCACGCTCGCGCGGGCCGCCGAACTCGGCCGCCTTTATGCCCTCGACCTGACCATGCTCGCGGAAGTGCCCACGGGCACTATGCACGGAGATCAGCGCTACGTCACCGCGCCCGTAGCCCTCTTCTACTGGAATCCGGATCCGAGGCCCGGATATCCGCAAGGTCGCGGCTCGATGCAGCCGGTCGCCATTCAACTCGGCCAGAGGCACGATCCCATCAACTGCCCGGTCTTTCTCCCCAGTGGAGATGCGGGAAAATGGAAGCTCGCGAAATACTTCGTGCTGAACGCGCTCGCCGTGCAGCACGAGACCGTCGCCCACCTCGGCGCCTGCCATCTCGTGACCGAGACCCTGATCGTGGCCACCCACCGGCAGCTCGCGGCGCGGCACCCGATTCTCACCCTGCTGACCCCGCACTTCCGGTTCACCCTCGAGATCAATCAGGGCGCCAAGACCAGCCTCATCATTCCCGGCGGAGTGGTGGCCTCGGTACTTTCGCCGAGTATCGACGGGAGTCTCGGGATGGTCCGGGACGCGCGCCTCGCCTGGCGTTTCGATCAGAACCTGCCCCACCGCCTCTTCGAACTGCGCGGCGTCGACGCCTCGCGCCTGCCCGAGTTCCCCTTCCGTGACGACACCCTGCTCTTGTGGGATGCCATACGCGACTTCGTGGGCGCGTATCTCGGGCTCTATTACGAGAGCGACGAGGATGTCCGGAAGGATGCCGAAGTGCAGGCCTGGGTCCGGGAGATCACGAGTCCTTCTGCGGCCGCTTTCCAGGGTCTGGGCGGGCTCGCCTTCCTCGACAGTCCGACCGGGAAGGTCGCGCGCATCGACAGCCTCGACTACCTCGTCGAGATGGTCTCGCTCATGGTCTACACCGCGGGGCCGCAGCACGCGAACGTGAACTACGCGCAGTACCCGATGATGTCGTACCTGCCGAACGTCTCGGGCACCGCCTACGCTCCGCCGCCCACGTCGGCCGCGGTCGCCGACGCGGAGGCCGAGTACCTCAAGGTCCTCGCTCCCCTCGACGTCGCCCTCTATCAGCTCTCGTTCGGGTATCTGTTGAGCAGCGTGCAGTACGACACCTTCGGCACGTACTCGGAGAACCCACGACGTCCGTACTTCAAGGACGAAGAGGCGGAGAAGGCTTCGATCGACTTCCGGCTCGCCCTCGCGCGGATCGAGGCGGAGATTCGCAAGCGAAACGAATCGCGCCCGCTGCCCTACGAGAATCAGCTGCCTTCGATGATTCCGAACAGCATCTCGATCTGACCAGGCCGCGCGCCGGGCTCGCTCAGAAGCGGAAAAGCCGGTTGAACTTCAACACCACACCTCGGCTCTGCAGTTCTGTGCCCTGCAAAGGCAAAGTGGAGCGCCCCTCGGTGTAGACGAGGAACAGCTCGCTCCCGGGCCGGTATTCCCAACGGAGCCGCACGTTGCTGGACAAGGACGACGCGCCCGAGGTGTACTGGACGAGGGCGGCCACGAACATGCGCGGGCTGATGGTGAGAGTGGCGCGGGCGCCGATCAGGGTGGTCGCGAACTTTCCCTGGGGGATGTCGATCCAGTTGCGAGAAATGTTGGGCTCGACGCCGAGCCGTGGAGAGATCTCGATGCGCCCCAAAAACCCGACCGACTGGCGGTCGCCACCGTAGAAGCTGCCCGCCTCCAGGGTCGTCTTCCCTGAGATCTTGTGGTGCTGGCCCGCGGTGTAGGAGGCGGAGGCGGTGGTGAAGTCGTAAGCACCCGGCGGAATGCGGACGCCCTGGATCGCGAAGGCCTGGGGCAGGACCTCGTGGCTGCTTATGGCCGCGAGGTTCACGATGTCGCCGCTGTGGAAGTCGGTCTGGAACTCGGCACGCCCCTCCCGCGAGGCCAGCCGGTTGTCGTTGTCGGTGATGTAGTCGAGGTGGGCCTGAAAGGTCCATTTCCGCACCAGCCGGTTGTGCTCGGTTCGAGGGCTGAACCGCGCCTTCGCGTAGCTGCGGCGGAAGTCCGGGCGGCGCATGAACCCGATCTCAGGGTTGAAGTTCTCCTCCACCACCAGCCGGTCGAGTTCCAGCCCGTACCGGTCGTGATCGTAGTTGAACTGGCCGCGATAGCTGAGCGAATCATCCTTGAGCCCCGGGGTTCTCGACTGCGCCACATACCCGCCGAAATTGACGTACTTGCGCACCCCGAAGCTCGCGTCGAGGCCCCACACCTCATTGGACCCCGGCCCCACCGTCGATACCGACCGCTTCGTGAATATGCCGCCCACCGACCCGCGGCTGAAGACGCTGCGGCGAAGTCGCAACGCCGTGAAGTTCGTCCGCTTGACCTCCAGCGAGGGCTTCTCGTCCACTTCGATATTGAGCGCGCCGATGCTCCAGGGGCCGGCGCGTCCGGTCAGTCTTCCTCCCGCGATCACCGGCAGCGCCTGACCGCGGCTCAGCCCGACGCTCCGGCTGTAGAAGATCACCGGGGCGTCGGCCGCCGTTGTTCCCGTGACCGCGCCGAAAGTGAAAAGCCCGGAACCTTCGAGGAAGAATTCGCGCTTCTCGGGGAAGGACAGGCTGAACCGGGTCAGGTTCACCTGGGCCTCGTCGGCTTCCACCTGGGCGAAGTCCGTGTTGTAGCTGAAATCCGCGGTCAGTCCCTTGGTGACCCCGTACTTCACGTCGATGCCCGCGTCGTGGGTGAACTCGTTGCTCTTTCTGGGCGTGGACTGAGTGTCGGTCGACAGGCTGGAGATGGCGTACGGCTTGATCTCGAGATTGCGCGACCCTTTGGGGGTCTCGAGCCCGGTGAGAGTCGCGGCGAGGTGCATCCGGTTCCAGGCACCTGAACCCCACGAGGCCGGCAACCGGGTCAGATGAATCCGCTCGTTCTTGCTTCGAATCAGCCGCCGGACCTGAATGCCCCAGGTCTGTTCCCGGCCCGGCCCGTA
>CAZYEA010000153.1:0-11665 GCA_964646485.1 uncultured Acidobacteriota bacterium | reverse complement strand
TTCTCGGGCGGACTCGTGCCTCGGAAGAAGGGTGGCGGTAAACAGACTCAGTCGCTGACCTTCCAGGACTTCGAAGGCCGCGAATGGAAATTCCGCTCCATCGACAAGGATCCGTCCGCAGTGTTGCCCGACGAGCTCCGCGGCACCTTCATCGACGCGCTGGTGCAGGACCAGGTGAGTTCGGCACTTCCCCTCGGACCGCTCATGGTCGATCCCCTGGCTTCAGCCGTGGGCATCCTGAGCGTGCCCCACCGGCTCGTGATGCTCCCTGACGACCCTCGGCTGGGGCCGTTTCGCCGGGAGTTCGGGGGCACCCTGGGCTTCATCGAGGAAAAGATCCGGGCCGAGAAGCCCGTGACGCCGGGCTTCGACGACTTCCACAAGCTCCTCGACACGGTGGAGTTGTGGAAGCGCCTCGATGAGCATCCCGAGGAAAAGGTCGACGCGTCCGCCCTTCTGCGGGCGCGACTCTTCGACCTGCTGATCAACGACTTCGACCGCCACAAGGATCAGTGGCAGTGGGCGAGGCGCAAGGGGAGCGATCTGTGGCAGCCGGTGCCGGAAGATCGAGATCAGGCTTTCGTCCGCTACTCCGGGCTCGTGCTTTCGATCATTCGTCCGTCGCAGCCAAGACTCGTTGACTTCGGGCCCGAGTACCCGAGCCTGTTCGGCCTCACCTTTCAGGGGCGGTTCGTGGATCGACGCCACCTGGCCGAACTGGAATGGCCGAGCTGGCAGGAGGCGATTCGCGCGGTGCAGGCCGCCATCACCGACGCCTCGATCGACGCGGCGGTCGGTCGCCTTCCGGAGGAGTACCGCCAGATCGCGAGCGACCGGATCGCCCACGCCCTCAAAAACCGCCTCCGCCACCTCGAGTCCGCGGCCCGGAAGTTCTACGAGCAGTTAGCACAGGACGTGGAGATCCACGGGTCGGACAAGGACGACATCGTGACCCTGAAACGGTTCGGCGCGGGCCTCATCGAGGTCCGGATGACCGACAAGGACGGCGACCCCACCTTCTACCGCCGCTTCGATCCGCGCGAGACCCATTCGATTCGCCTTTACCTGAAGGGGGGCGACGATCGGGTGGTGCGCGAGGCGGGCACCTTCGCCATCACCGTGCGCGCGGTCGGCGGCAAAGGCGAGGACGAGGTCGACGACTCGCAGGGAGGATGGACACGCTTCTACGACGAGGGTGCCAAGAGCCGTCTGGCCAAGAACATCGGCTCCTCGATCGACACCCGCCCCTACGAGCAGCCCCTCGACAGCGCCGGCAATCCCGAGCGGGACTGGGGTCGGCAGAGGATCTTCATGCCCTGGCTGAGCGCGGGCGGGGACCTCGGCGTGTTCCTCGGCGGGAGCCTGACCCTCACGAGCTATGCCTTCCGGCATCATCCCTACTCCCAGAGGCACGCCCTCGGAGCCGGCTTCTCCACGGGATTGAGTGGCTTCCGCGGAGAGTACAAAGGTGCTTTCGTCAGAGAGAACGGCGACGCCCGGCTCCGCCTGCACGCACGCGCCTCGGAGCTCGACCTCATCCGGTTCTATGGCTTCGGCAACGAGACCAAAGCCGAGGGACAAGAGGAGGACTACTTCGAGGTGCTGCAAAAGCAGTTCTCCTTCTCGCCCCAGTATCAGTTCGGGATCGGCGCGGTGGACGCGTCGTTCGGGCTGCTCGGGCAGTACACGAAGGAGCCCGAGCGGAAGTCCCTCGCCGCGGCCACCCGGCCCTACGGCTTCGGAGGATTTGGAAAGGTCGGACCGAAGCTCGACCTCGAGATCGGGCGGCGGGATCGCGGGCTCGAGGGGCCGAGCGGGGCGCGTCTGCAACTCGGCGGCAGTTACTTCCCGAAGGCGTGGAGCGTGAAGCGAGCCTTCGGCGAGGTCCACGGCGAGTTCGGGGCGTTCCTACGCGCGCGGATGCCGCTGCGGCCCACCCTGGCCGTCCGCGCCGGAGGCAAGCGGGTGTTCGGGCGCTACCCCTTCCAGGAGGCCGCCTTCCTCGGGGGTGCTGACTCCCTGCGCGGACTGCGGCCCCAGCGGTATGCGGGCGATGCCTCCGCGTTCGGCAGCGCCGAACTGCGGCTGCGCTTCGGACGGGTGAAGTTGCTCCTGCCGAGCGATGTCGGAATCTTCGGCCTCGCCGATGCGGGGCGGGTGTTCTCGAAGGGCGAGTCCTCCGAGAAGTGGCACCATGGCGTGGGAGGCGGAATCTTCGTGGCCGTGCTGAAGCCGGAGAACACCCTGAGCGTGGCGCTCGCCCGAAGTGAAGGGGCCAACCGGCTCTACCTGCGGGCCGGCTTCGGCTTCTAGAAGGAGGCGACCCAGTCGCGGGCCGCCGCGCCCCCCAAATCCCTTAGCCTCTCGCCTCCGACGCGAGCCTCGAGGGAAGGGAATGGTCGTGGAGCATCACGTCGGCGGTCTCGAGGCCCGAGGCGAGGGCGGTGCCGGTGGAGACGATGGACGGAAAGGTTCGATAGTTCCCGGCGAAGTACACGTTCGAGAGCGTCGACGATCGCGGCGGCGGATTGCGGTAGCCCTTCGTGAAGACTGGCGAGTACAGAGGCACGCGCGCGACGTTGGTCCAGTGAGGCTCGAGGTCGAAGCCGAAGATGGCGCGGAAATCGTCTAGATACGCGGCCCGAAGCTCGTCGTCGGACTTCGCGAAGAAGGGTTTTTCCCGGCTGTTGAGATGAGTCACGAAGTTCACGCAGGAGTCGCCCTCATGGCCGATGCTCGGATTGAGGGAGTTCAGGAGGAAGATCCCGCAGGCCGCGCGGTCCCGCGAGGCGAGGTTCATCCAGTAGAAATCGGGGGTCACCGCCTTCTTCGAAGCGCAGACCATCGAGATCAGCGCGGTGTAGCGGATCGACCCGAGCTCAGACGTTTCGTCCTCGGGCACGAGTCCCATGTACGCCTCGGTGGGGATCGTGCTCACCACGATTTCCGCCTCCAGGCTGCGGCCGCCGTCCAATTCGACCGCGCGAACCTTGCCGTCTGCTCGCGAGAGGCCGCAGACCGAAGTCCTCGTGAGGATGGTCACTCCGGCCTCGGCCACGAGCTTGTGCATGCCCTCGCACAGCACCTTCGTCCAGTTCGCTCCCGGGATGTAACCGAGGGCGGCCGAGCCTTCCCGGTGGTGAAGGCGGGCTCCGAGCCACGCCCCGCTCACCTCCTCACACGGCAGTTCGAACTTCAGCCGGGTGAGGGGCTCGAAGAGCGCGTGTCGCACCCCCGCCGAAGACCACGAGTCCAGAAGATCAACGGCACTCTTGTCCTGCCAGTCGGACCAGTCACTCTTCAAGAAGGCCCGGGCCATCATCAGGGTGAAGCGCGCCTTGTCGGCGAGCGACATGGGAAAGGCCAGGAAGTCGAGGGGATTCGCCAGGTTGAAGAGCCGTTCCCCCACCCGGAAGAGCATGCGAATGCGCCGCCAGGAGACGCTCGACCGGGCGCCGATACGCTCGAGGAAGTAGAGGAGGGTCCGATCCCGGTGCAAGATATGGTGGTAGCCGAGCGGATAGAAGTGGCCGTCGCGCTCGAAGCTTCCCGCGAGGCCGCCCAGGGTGGCCCCGCGCTCGATCACGGTCACATCGAAAGCGCCCGACCGCGCGAGTCCCCAGGCCACGGAAACGCCGGAAAGGCCGCCGCCGAGGACGACGACGCGTGGACGAGACCCTGGGCTGCTCAAGAGTAGCCGGAGGATCTTACCGTCTTCGAAGGGCTAGGAAGACTTCGAGAAGCTCAAGGTCGCGGTGTGCTTGTCGCCGTTGCTCAACACCACCAGAATCTGAAACGTGGAGCCGGCAGCGGACTGGGCGGGAACCTTGAAGCTTGCCACCGTGGCCGAACTCCGCGGTTCGACTTTCTTGAGAAGCAGGTCGATGGGCAGCGACCCTCCCTCGCCCATCACGCTGACCGCCGAGAGTTTGATGCGCTTGCCGCCGATGTTGGTGAGCTTGATCTGGGCATCGAAAGGCTCGCCCTCGGGCACGCTTTGCGGGACGCCCTCCACCCCGAAGGTACCGTCGAATCGGGTCCCCACCAGCCGGAACTGGATATCGAAGCCCGGGGGGCCCTTGCGCTTCTTCGCGGGATCGCCCTGCCACCGGCTCATGCGCGCGGTCAGCATGGGCCGATCCGACCCCTGCTCCGCGCGCGCTCCCAGGGGCGCGAACGTCATGGCCGACGTCCCCAGCACGAGAATCGACGCCCAGCGTGAAGGCCAGCGGCCTTTGGTGAGAAGTGACTTCATTTGGTACCTCCGCGGATCTCCGCACGATAGCACCGAGCCGGCGCGGGGCGATGGCGTCATACTCCCTTCATGATCGAGTCGCTTCTCCTCACCCTCGCCCTTGCCGAAGCCGGAAACGCCCCGCCCATGATCCGGGTGCCGGCGGGCGCCTTCCGGATGGGCGACGAGGCGGGCGACGAGGACGCGCGGCCGGCGCACCTCGTCACGCTCCCGGCCTTCGACATCGGCGTGTACGAGGTCACGAACGAGGAGTACCAGCGCTTCACGAAGGTGACCGGCCACCGCTCCCCTGGGGTCCATGCCCTCCCGAGTGCGGTGACCCCGGAACGGGCGGACGCCTTCCGGAAACTGGCGGCGCGGTTCGCGTGGACCGGTGGCGCGCCTCCGGCGGGAATGGAGAAACATCCCGTGGTCCTCGTCACCTACGAGGACGCGGCCGCCTACGCGGCGTGGCGGTCGAAAGAAGAAGGCGCCCTCTATCGCCTTCCCACCGAAGCCGAATGGGAGAAGGCCGCCCGTCTGGGCGCCCTGGGCCGGCGACCGTGGGGCGACGACATCGACCCGTCGCGCGCCAACTATCTCGTGCGGGCGGAGGACAAGGAGACGAGTTCCACGAAGCCCGTGGGCTCCTATCCGGCAACCCCCGCGGGCCTTCACGACATCATCGGCAATGCCTGGGAATGGGTGAGCGACTACTACGGGCCGTACCCAAAGGAGGCGGTGACGAGTCCCAAGGGCCCGGCCACCGGGGCGCAACGGATCGTGCGGGGCGGCGCCTGGCTCGACAACGATGTGGCGCTCCTCATCCTCACCCATCGGCATCAAGCCCCCGCCGACATCTACTCCTACAGCATCGGCTTCCGACTGGTGCGCGAGGTGAAGGACTAGGAGGGCGCGTAGAGGAGGTCGAGGAGCTGCCGTTCGACGTTGCGGAACTCCGTCGAGGACTTGACCGAGATCTCGCGATTGGCGAACACCGGCACGTTGACCCGGTGCAGGATCCGGGCGGGCCGCGCGGACAGGACGTAGACGGTGTCGGCGAGGTACACCGCCTCGGAGACATCGTGGGTGATGAAGATGGTGGTGTTGTCCTCGGTCCGGGCGACGTCGAGCAGAAGGCCCTGCATGCCCCACCGGGTTTGCGGATCGAGGGCGCCGAAAGGCTCGTCCATCAGGACCAGCCGCGGTTGATTGATGAGAGTTCGAGCCAGGGCCACCCGCTGCTTCATACCGCCGGAGAGATCCTTGGGGTAGCGATTGGCGAAGTCCAAAAGCCCCACCGCCTTCAGGTACTTGTCGGTGCGCTCGGTGCGCTCATTCGCGGGGACATTGCGGAGGCGCAGGCCGTACTCGACGTTCTCCCGCACGCTCAGCCAGCCAAACGAGGTGTAGGCCTGAAAGACCATGCCGCGATCGCGGCCCACGCCGCTCACCAGCTCGCCGTCGACGTGGACCGTCCCCTTGGTCGGGGGCAGCAGACCCGCCACCGCCTTGAGAATGGTCGACTTCCCGCAGCCCGAGGGGCCCAGGAACACCACGATTTCGCCCACCCCGGGGCGATCTTCGATTTCGAACGAAACGTCGCGCACCGCCTCGGTATCGTGACCGTCGCGACCGACATAGGTGACGCTGACGTTCGACATCCGGAGCTTCGGGGCCTTGGCCTTCAGTTCGGGCCGATAACTCGCCTGCGCGGTGCCCTCGCCGACGGTGACGGCAATCGTCCCCGGCTCGCCCGCCTGGGGGTTGGTCGCGGGCTTCCCCGGATCCTTGGCGGTCACGCCGCCTTCTCCTTCCAACGGAAGGCGATGTTCCAGAAGAGCCGGATCGCCGAGTCGGTGATGAGGCCGATGCCGCCGATCACGAACAGGCCGGCGAAAGACCACGACGCCTTCTGGTGCGTCCGCGCGAGTTCGACCATGTAACCAAGGCCGTGCTCCGGGTTCACCGCCTCGGCAAGGATGACGTAGGTCCAGGAGATCGCGTTCATGACCCGGAAGGAATCGCAGATCTCGGGAAGGGCGGCGGGAACGAGCACGGTGCGGATCACCTGCCACTTGGAGGCCCCGAGAGTGAGGGCGGTCTGCACCAGTTCCTCGGGCACCGCGCGAATGGCGGTCACGACTACGGGAAGGAGGTAGACGAACACCCCGAGGAAAAGGAAGGCGATCTTCTGCTTCTCGTAGATCCCGAACCACAGGATGAGGAGGGGAATGAACGCGGATATGGGCATGTACCGCAGGGGAGAGACCACGGGTTCGAAAATGCGGTTGATCGCCTCGAAGGAACCCATCAGGACGCCGAGAGGCACCGCGATTGCGGAGGCGAGCAGGAAGGCGATGCCGATGCGGCGCGAGGAAACGAGAATCGCGCCCCACAAGTCGTACTCGATGAAGAGCTGGAGGATCCCGCGAAGCACCTCGGTGGGCGAGGGCAGGAAGTCGGGCGGCGCGTAGCCCCCGTAGGTGAGACCGCACCAGGCGCCGAAGAGAAGGACGGGCGACACCAGTCCCAGGACGAAGGAATCGCCCTGGGAAAGGTTCGTCCGGAGGCCGAGGATTTCCTTAGCCATCTGAGTTCAAGGGACGCTCGCCCCTACTGAGCGAGGACCACCTTGATCTCGGTCCGGCGGTTGAGCTGGCGTCCCGCCTCGGTGTCGTTGCTCGCCACCGGCTGGGTCGAGCCGCGACCGATGGTCTGGAAGCGGGCCGCCTCGATGTTCGGGAAATTCTTGAGGATGTAGTTCTTCACCGCGAGGGCGCGGCGTTCCGACAGGGTCATGTTGGCTGAAGCGGCGCCGGTCGAATCGGTGTTCCCCTCGACGCGCAGGTAGGTGGCGCCGAACGAGGTCATGGTGTCGCCCAGGGCATCGAGGACGAAGAACGACCCCGGCATGATCTGGTCGGAGCCGGGCGTGAAATGGATGTCGATCTGTTTGTTGATGATCGCGCGGTCCTGGGAGGACGGCGCCTTGGCCGCGACCTTCGCCTCCTCCACCTTCTCGCCGGGATACGCGGGAGCGAGGGCGGCGATGAAGCGGGTGTCAGCCCAGTCCTTGGCATTCACCGCCTTGGTGACGAGGCCCTTCTTTCGCCAGATCACGAAGGCGGTATCGAAAAGCGTCTCGTAATGCGCGCGTCCACCGGTGAGGCCGTAAAACTGGGCGTTGTCGGCGAAAGCGGTGAGCTTGAGCCCGGAGAGCATGCCGGACACCGTCTCGTTGTCGAGCTTGAGGGCCTTCCCCACCACGGCGTACGAACTCGCGGGATCCTTCCGCATCATCTCGATGCCTTCGAACCAGCCGTGAATGAAGTCCCGCACGGTTTCAGGGGCCGAGTCGATGATGTCCTGACGGGCCACCAGGGTGTCCGCGATGATGTTGGTGGCCGCGGTGGTGGAGACGAGAACGTGGGCCTCGGACTCGCGGGCGGTGACCGCACCCGACAGATCGGGCTCCCAGGTGACGGCGGCGTCGACCTGCTTGGCCTTGAACATGGCCGCGGCGGCGGGAGCGTCCTGGGTGAAGATGATGTTCTTCTCGACCGCGGCTCGATCCTCGGCGGAGAGGCCCGACTGCGACAGCAGGTAGAGAAGCAGGAAGTGCGAGGGCGTGAACTGGGTACACGCGATCTTCCGGCCCTTCAGTCCCTCGATCGAGGAGATGGAGGAGAGGGACACGATCCCGTCACCGCCGCGCGACCAGTCCTGCATGAGCACCGAACGGGCCTTCTGGTTCTGCTCGGCCAGTATCGAGGCTTCGCGCGCCCAGTTGTCCACGGTGTTCCACATGATGTCGACGTCGCCGTTGCGGAAGGCCGCGAGCTTGGCCGCGGGGTCCTCGAGCAGAACGAATTTCACGTCGAGGCCGAACTGCTTCTTGTACAGGGAGGACGCGGCGCCCGGATCGAGCCCGCCGTTCGCCACCACACCGGGGGCATGACCCGCCCAGGTGTTGATCGCGACCACGAGAGGGCGAGAGAGCTTGCCCCCGCTCGCGAGGACCGCGGCGGTGACCCCGTTGGAGCCGGTGTTGCGCCCAGGATCCGAAGGCGCGTTCTTGAGCGCGCCGAAGTCGTCCGTGTTTGTGGCGGTCTGGGTCGAGGAGACTTCCTTGCCCCCGGTCGCCCACTTGCGAATGTCGGCCCCGAAGTTCCGGACACCGAAGTAGATGATGGTGAGCCCCAGCAGCACCATGATGGCCTTGCCGAGCGGTGTGATCTTCATTGTCGCGCCTCCGTGTTTGGACTGCCCTGACTTTATCTGAATTGCGCTCCGGCCCGCCGACGCCGGGCCGCACCTGGCCCTGTCCCCCCTGGCCGGCCCCGATCTTGACGATTTCTTGATGCGGTGTCCGTCAATCTTGAGCCCATCTTGACGATTGGATTCCTACACTCCCGGCCATCATGAATCACCCCATCGTACTCATCGGCTGGCCGCAGGCGGCCGACTTCGACATCCCGTATGGGCTCGCCTCTGCGCTGGCCCTGTTCCTGACCGTCTGGCTTCTGGCCTTCCTGAAACGCACGGCCGACCAGCACTACCGCCTCCGCAGCGAGAAGGAGAAGGAGGACAAGGCGGCCGCACCGGCGGACGAAGAGGATCCGGCGGAAGGGCATGCCCGCGGCCCCCAGGGCAAGCCGCTCGTCCTGGCCGGACTCGTGCTCTTCCTTGGCCCCGCCCTTGCCCTGGCTCAGGAAGCGACGGAGCCGGCTCCTTCCCTTTCCGTCGGCGCCGTCGTCGAAACCTACTTCGCCTGGAACCTCAATCGGCCCGAGAACGGAATCACCGCTTTCCGCGGCTTCGACGCACGGCACAACTCATTCGCGTTTTCGAACGCCGTGCTCGACGCCCGCTGGAACGCGGGCACGGTGTCGGGCCGGCTCGCCCTCCAGACCGGGGACACTCCGGACATCTACTACGGGGCCGAGGCCACGAGCGACGTCCGCCACATCCTGGAGGCCACGGTGGCGTGGAAGGCCCCGGTCGGCAAGGGCCTCACTCTGGACGGCGGGATCTTCCTCTCCCCCATCGGTCCCGAAGGAATCCTGGTCAAGGACAACTGGAACTGGTCGCGATCCACCCTCTTCTTCGGCCTGCCCTTCTACCACGCGGGTATGCGGGCGACGTATCCGCTGAGCGAGCGCTGGAACCTGACCGGCGGCGTCTACAACGGCTGGAACAACGTCACCGACACGAATGGAAAGAAGTCGGTGTCCGTCCAGGCGCTCTACACGAAGCCCGACAAGGTCACTGCGAGCCTTCTCTACTTTGGAGGAGCGGAGCGTCCCCGGGGCGCGCCGGAAGGCGAGCCCTGGCGGAATCTTTTCGACTCCCACATCACGGTGAACCTCACCAACGCCTTCTCCTTCCAGGCCCACGCGGATGCCGGCTTCGAAAACACGACGTTCGGCCGCTCGAGCTGGCGCGGAGGGGCGGTCGCCCTCCGCCTGAAGGCGAACCAGTGGCTGTACGTCGCGGGCCGTGCGGATATCCTGGATGAGACCATCCCGAATTCGAGTGCGGGCAGCGCGTCCGCGATCTTCTTTCCCACCACCCGGGTCCGCTCGCTTACTGCGACGCTCGACGCGCGCCCGGTCGATCGCTTGGCCGCGCGACTGGAGTTCCGGCACGATGTCGCGGCCGACGCCATCTACTTCAAGGGCGCCTCGAGGGCGCCCTCCGCGAAGTCCCAATCGACGCTCACGTTCGGCCTGACCGCCTGGTTTTGAAGGAAGGACCCATGTATGGACCTGATCTATCCCGGTACCGCGCTCTTGTTCTTCTTCGCATGCTGGGGCCTGATCGCCCTGTTCGAAAACCTCCTGGAGAACCGTGCATGACCCCCCTCTACGTCGTCGCCGGTCTGGTGGCCCTCGCCCTTCTTGGCTACCTCGTGGTGGCCCTTCTGAAGCCGGAGTGGTTCTGATGACGATCAACAATCTCGTTCAGGGCGGCCTGTATGTCGCCCTTCTGACCCTCCTCGCCTGGCCGCTCGGCTCGTTCATGGCCCGGGTCTACGAGGGCAAGCGCACCCTGCTCGATCGCGTCCTGGGCCCGGTCGAGCGATGGCTCTATCGCCTGGGCGGAGTCAAGGCCGAGGTCGAGATGAAGTGGACGGCCTACGCTGCCGCCATGCTCGTCTTCAATTTCCTGGGCTTCGTGTCCGTCTATGCGATCCAGCGCCTTCAGCATGTCCTGCCCCTGAATCCCATGGGTCTCGGCCCGGTGTCCCCCGACTCGTCCTTCAATACGGCCGTGAGCTTCGCCACCAATACGAACTGGCAGGGGTATGGCGGCGAGACCACCATGAGCTACCTGACCCAGATGCTGGCTCTCACCGTGCAGAACTTCGTGTCGGCGGCCACCGGCATGGCGGTTCTGGTCGCCCTCATCCGGGGTCTCGCGCGAAAACAGGTGGAGACCATCGGCAATTTCTGGGTCGACATGGTGCGAAGCACCCTCTACATCCTCCTCCCCCTCTCTCTCGTTCTCGCGGTGTTCCTCGTCTCGCAGGGTGTGGTGCAGACCTTCGCACCCGCTCAGACCGTCACCCTCGTTGAAGCCACGAAGGATGCGGACGGGAAACCTGTCACCGAGCAAACGATCGCGGTCGGACCGGCGGCATCGCAGGTCGCGATCAAGCAACTCGGGACGAACGGCGGCGGTTTCTTCAACGTGAACTCGGCCCATCCGCTTGAGAACCCCACGGCTCTCTCCAACCTGGCGGAGGTGATTTCCATCCTCCTCATCTCGGCCGCACTCTGCTTCACCTTCGGCCGCATGGTCGGCGATCAGCGCCAGGGCATCGCGGTTCTCGCCGCGATGACCATGGCACTCGGCGGGTTCTACGCCTTCACCGCCTGGGCCGAACAATCGGGGAACCCCATGTTCACCGCCATCGGTGCGACCAGCGCCTATGGCGCGACCCAGCCGGGCGGAAACATGGAAGGGAAGGAGGCCCGCTTCGGCATCGCCCAGTCCGCACTTTGGGCCACCGCGACCACCGCGGCCTCGAACGGTTCGGTGAACGCGATGCACGATTCCTTCACCCCGCTTGGCGGCCTGGCGCCCATGGTTCTGATACAGCTGGGCGAGGTCATCTTCGGGGGCGTCGGCTCGGGGCTTTACGGGATGCTCGTGTTCGCGATCGTGACCGTGTTCATCGCGGGCCTCATGGTCGGCCGCACCCCCGAGTATCTCGGGAAGAAGATCGAAGCGTTCGAGATCAAGATGGCGTCGATTGCCCTCCTGGCCCCCTCGGTCATGGTACTCGTGGGGACCGCGACGAGCGTGGTTACCGCGAGCGGCCTCGCGGGGATCCTCCACCCGGGCGCCCACGGCTTCAGCGAGATCCTGTATGCCTTCTCGTCGGCGAGCCACAACAACGGCAGCGCCTTCGCAGGCCTGTCC
>CAZYEA010000152.1:0-11753 GCA_964646485.1 uncultured Acidobacteriota bacterium | reverse complement strand
CCGAAGCCGGCTCTCCCAACACGAAAACATTCACTTGACTCGTTGCAGGAAGTCCTCGGGGGATCAGCGTGAGGCGGGAGCCTTGGGAGAGAGTTCCGCGGAATTTCATTCAGGAAATGAATGTCGTCGTTTCTTCGTCCGCCTCGTCTAAGTTTCCATGATGACTCGCCCCCGGCTTCCGGCCCTGCTTTTCGTTCTCCTCACGTCGAGCGCCTGGGCGCAAACCTCGGATCGATTCATGGCCCCGCTCCCCGCTACGGGAGAGATCACGATCCAGAAGGACATCGTCTATCGAAGCGACGGCGACCTGCGTCTGGCCTACGACCTTTATCGTCCCGCGAAGATATCGGCGGTGGTTCCGGTGGTGATCTTCGTCAACGGTATCGGCGCGCCGTGGATGCGTGGTCACGCGCAGTACACCGGCTGGGCGCAGGCGGTGACGGCGCGCGGTCTGGCCGGCATCACCATGGATTCGCGCGAAGCCATGGTCGACGACGACGTCCGTGCCGTGATCGCGCACCTCACTGCGAATGCGAACTCGATGGGCCTCGACGCGTCGCGGGTCGCCTTGTGGTCGTGCTCGGCCAACGTTCGCCGCGGCCTGCCGCTCGCGCAGTCGCTGGGCGCGCCCGTCCGTTCGGCCGTCGTCTACTACGGCACCGCGGAGCAGCCCGCGTATCGGCGGGACCTGCCCGTGCTTTTCGTCCGCGCGGGGCAGGACGGGGCGGGGCTCAATCGCGGTCTCGAGGCGATGGTCGCCAAGGCCCTTGCCGACAACGCTCCGGTCGAAGCGATCAACGTCGCGGCCGGCGTCCACGGATTCGACGTGCGCGATGATACGGAGGCCACGCGGGCGACGATTTCTCAGACTCTCGATTTCCTCGTGAAGACGCTGAGAGGACCTTTCCTGGACTCGGTGCAGGCGGGCGCCGACCTCGCGAGCGCCGCCGCCGCGGTGTATCGCGAGGACTGGTCAGCCGCCGCCCTTGCCTACGAGGGCCTGGTGGCCGCCCATCCCCGCGACAGTCTCCTCTGGGAGCGTCTGGGTGAGGCGCTGCGCGCCAAGGGCGAGAACGCGGCCGCGCTCAAGGCTTTCGAGCAGGCCCTTGCGATCGGCAGCCCGAACCGCGGGCTCGTTTCCTTCGCCGCGGCCACGATCTACGCCCAGAGGAACCGCCTCGACGACGCGTTCAAGGTTCTCGAGGGAATGCGGCCCCAGCTTCGTTTCTTCGCCGCGCGGCTACGTACCGAGCCCGTCTTCGAGGCACTGCGCAACGATCGGCGTTTCGAAGCCCTCATGAAGGACGTACCGCCTCCGCCGAGGGATGCGAGTGATGTCCGTCTTCGACCAGTCTGGACGCTCCCCGGCCTTTCCGCGCCAGAGAGTGTTGCCCTCGGGGCCGACGGGTCGTTTCTCTACGTTTCGAATGTCAACGGTGAGGCCGACGAGGTGGATGGCAACGGCTTCATCTCGCGCGTGTCGGTCGATGGCAAGCTGTTGCAACTGAAGTGGGCGGTTGGGCTCGACGGGCCGAAGGGGTTGGTGCTGAAGGACAAGCGCCTCTTCGTCGCCGATATCAAGCGACTCGTCGAAATCGACGCTGCTACCGGCAAGACGGTCGCGAAGTATGACGCGCCGGGGGCGAAGTTCCTGAACGACGTGGTGCTCACGCCGGATGGTCGCGTCCTGGCATCGGACTCGGCGAACGCGCGGATCTACGAGCTCGAAAACGGCAGGATGAGGGTCCTGCTCCAGGATGGGAAGCTCGACTCTGTCAATGGGTTGCGCTCGGAGCCCGGCCGTCTTGTGATCACGACCATGAAGGGTCTGCTGCTCGCGATGGATTGGAAGACAAGAACTCTGAGTGTTCTCGCGACAGGGCTTGGCGACGCGGACGGGATCGCGCCCTTGACCGGGGGACGGTACCTGGTGACAGAGTGGCCGGGACGTTTGTTTGAGGTCTTGTCCAACGGCACGAGCACGGTCCTGCTCGACAGCCGGGCGGCGAAGACGTATCTCAACGACATTCTGCTCGTTGGCGACACGCTCTATGTTCCGCACTGGGAGCCAGGAGCCCTTACGGCCTATCGGGTATCGCGCTAGATCCAGGGAGCGCACTCATCACGCGGCCCGCCAGTTTCTCGAGGCCTGGCCGCCCCTGCCGCTTTCCTGAAGCCCGAAGAGGGGGCCGCTGGGGGCTACCGGTCAGAGGAGGAAGGTGAGGCGCTCGGCGACTCGAAGGCTTCGCCCGCGCTCATGGGCCATAAAGAGGTCAAGTCGTTCAATCGGCGAGGAGGCGCCGCAGGGTGCGCTCGCCGATCCTCGCGTGCACTTCATTGTCGACGAGTCCGGTGTCGAGGAGCACCACTCCGAAGAACACGGCCCAGCCGCGGGCCCGAGCGAGTGTCGCTTCCGTGAGCGAAAGGTGCCCGCGCAGTATCTCCTCGCGGACCTCCACGTCATCAAAGAGCATCCAGACGGCGGCGAGGTCGGTGGCGGGGTCTCCCGCGCACAGATCGCCCCAATCGATGACGCCGGCGAGGGCGCCGGCGCGAACCAGGACATTGCCCGGGTGCAGGTCGCCGTGCAGCCACGTCCGAAGCGGATCACCCTTGGCATCGAGCGCTCGGCTCCACAGGTCCTCGAGGTCCTGGCCGATGAGGCTCGTGATCCTTCTCAGCCGGCTCATCCGCGCGGTCACGTCCCCGGCGCGCCGTTCGAGAGGCACCCCGCGAAAGGGATTCGCTGGGGCATCCGCGGGAGCGGGGCGATGGAGGGAATGGAGGAACGCCGCGAAGGGCCGGGCCTCATCCGCATTCACGCCATGCTCCCCGGCCGGCATGCCATCGATCCAGGGGACGACACTCCATCGCCACGGATACCCGTGCCCAGGAAGGCCGAGCCGCAGGGGTGAGGGAACGCGAAGAGTGAGGCCGGCGGCGAGCCGAGGCAGCCAGATATGCTCGCGGTCGATCCACTCCGCGGCCAGCGCGCGTCGCGGGAAGCGCAGGGCGAGATCGGTTCCGAGCCGGAACATCCGGTTGTCCCAGCCCGAAGCGGCCTCTTCGATGGGGAGGCCGGCGAGGTCTTCGTGCTGGGCGCGAAGGAGTCGACGAGCGAGATCCACGTCGAGTGGGAACTCAGCCGGAGGCGTACCGCCCGAGGAGATCATGCAGGACTATCGCGCCTCCTTGCCGAATCTCGCGGAGCCACGCGGCGGTTAGGCTCCATGCGGATGCCACGCAGCAATCCCCACGTCATCGAAGTGTCCGGAATCCGGAAGGCCTACGGAGCCACCGTCGCGGTCGACGACGTCTCCTTCGCGGTGATGGAGGGCGAGATCTTCGGCCTCATCGGGCCCAACGGCGCGGGCAAGACCACCACCATGGAGTCGGTCGAGGGGCTGCGCGCCCCCGATCGCGGCACCATCACGGTCCTCGGCCTCGATCCGCGGCGCGACGTCTACGCGCTGCAGGAGCGCATCGGCGTGCAGCTTCAGCAGGCCCAGCTTCAAAAGCGCATCAAGGTCTGGGAGGCGGCCCATCTGTGGGCCTCGCTCTATGGCCGGAGCGCGTCGGTAGGAGAAGGCCTGCTCCAGCAGCTTGGGCTATCCGACAAGCGAGAGGCCCGGTTCATGAATCTCTCGGGCGGGCAGAAGCAGCGCCTGTTCATCGCCCTGGCTTTGATCAACGACCCTGAAGTCGTGTTCCTCGACGAGCTGACCACGGGACTCGATCCCCAGGCCCGCCGGGCCATCTGGGAACTGGTGAGAGGAATCAAGGATCGGGGTAAGACGGTGTTCCTGACCACCCATCTCATGGAAGAGGCGGAGCGTCTGTGCGATCGCGTGGCCATCATCGAGCACGGAAGAATCATCGATATCGACACACCGGCGGCGCTCGTGGCGCGACACTGCCCGGAGCGGACAGTGGTCCTCACCACCGACCACCCCGAGGCGGAGAGCCGCTTTCGGGCGATCGCCTCGGTGATGAGCGTGAGCCGGCTCGACTCCCGGTTCACCATTTCCGGGGCGGGCGAGGATCTGGTCACGAACGTCATCCAGGCGATTTCGGAAAGCCGGATGCGAGTGAGTGACTTCAAGACCGTGCTCCCTAACCTCGAGGACGTCTTCCTCAAACTGACCGGCCGTTCGATCCGCGACTGAGCGCGCCGAGGATTCAACATGTTTCGGGGACTGCTTCAACTGACCTGGCTGGAGGTGAAGATCTTCCTGAGGGAGCCGCTTGGAGCGATCGGTAACATCGTGGCCCCGGTGCTGATCTTCGTGATCCTCGGCCGGACTCTCGGTGGAGCCGCGCGGCCCACGCCGGCCCTCTCCGGTTTCGTGAACGTGGGACTGCCGGTTCTGGCCGCGATCATGATCGCGATCAGCGCGGTGCTGTCCCTGGTGACCATCGTCTCGATCTATCGCGACGACGGGATCCTGAAGCGCCTTCGCGCCACACCACTCCGGCCCCACACCATCCTGACCGCTCACGTGCTCGCGAAACTGCTGGTGAGTTCGCTGACCCTGGCGCTCCTGATCCTGGCCGGAAAGCGCTTCGTCACCGTGGGTCCACACGTGCCCCTCCTCAGCTTCGCGCTCGCCCTCAGTCTCACCACTCTCAGCATCCTGTCGATCGGCTTCCTGATCGCAAGCCTCGTCCCCACCGCGCGCTTCGCTCAGCCGGTGGGCGCCCTGGTTCTCTATCCGATGCTTGGATTGTCGGGGCTCTTCTACCCGATCGAGGCGTTGCCGCCGCTCGCTCAGGCCGTGGCCCGCTTTCTTCCCCTGACTCCCGCGGTTTCGCTCCTGCAGGGCATCTGGTCGGGCGAACCCTGGTCCTCACACCTGGGCGATGTCGCGGGTCTGGCCGCGGTCTTTGTCTTATGCACCCTGCTTTCGTCCCGGGTCTTTCGCTGGGAGTGAACGGAAACTCACACCATCTCGATCTCTGCGTGGTGCCCGTGCGAACGGGCGAGCCGCCCGTCGCACGTGAGCAGCGGAACTGCCAGGAATTCCGCCAGGGCCACGTAGGCGGCGTCATAGGCCGACAGGGGGTTCCTCAGCGCGAAAACGCGTCGGGACAGCTCGACGCTGTGGTGCCGCTCGATTCCAGGATCGAAGAACCACTCGAGCCCCTGCGTCGCGCGCTCGCCCGTGATTTCCCTCTACCGCGCAAGCCGCCGAAGACCGCTCAGTATCTCGATGTCGATCAGGAACGGCGCGTGAAGGGCGCCGCCCACCACCCGTCGCGCCAGAGCGTCGCCGTCCTGCTTCAGGATCAGCTTGAGGGCACAGGAGGCGTCGAGAACGATCAACGCCTCGGGCGGCCCCGGTTGATGATGGTGGCCGTGTTCTCTTTCGTCTTGACCGAGGAGAGCGCGGTAAAGCGCTGCATCATCTCTTCACGGGTCGGCCGCTCCGCTTCTCGTTTCAGAATCGCCAGGGCATAGTCGGACAGGGGCACCCCCGCGGCGGCCGCGCGCGACTTGAGGGTGCGGTGGAGCGCGTCGGGAACGCTTCGGACCTGCAGCATGACGGACATGCGCCGAGGCTACCGAGCATGCGCATCACATGCCAACAGGTCACTTCGTGGTCAGAGGCCGGGCTTCGGCCTGCCCAGAGGCAGTCAGGCGGAGGCGGCCTAGAATCCGCGCATGCCGGTTGCTGCGCTTCGTTCCATGATCCGAGCCCGCGGTCTTTCTCTTGGGGTCTCGGTGACGCTTGCTCTTGGAGTCTGTGCGCTCACCGTCACCTTCGGTGTCGTCAATGCCGCTCTCTTTCGGCAGCCTCCTTTTTCCGACGCCGGGCGGTTGGCACTTCTCTATCTCGAGCGGAATCCGAATGGCGAGGCGCCTCGGCGGGAGCGCTGGTCGTTCGCTCGATTTCAGCGGCTCCGGGACCAGCAACAGAGCTTCATCGACGTGGCTACCTGGGCTCCGGCTTCGTTCACGGCCTCCGGGGAGAGTGAGGCGGAGTCGGTGAACGGAGAGCGCGTTTCCGGGGCTTACTTTTCGCTGCTGGGCGCGGTCGCGGCGTCGGGACGGGTTCTTGCCGAGGCGGATGATGATACGGGGCGGCCTTCCGCGGTGGTCGTGCTCGGCGATGGGCTTTGGCGGCGGCGGTTCGCTTCCGACCCCAACGTGGCTGGGCGGACGCTCCGGTTGAATGGTGTGCCGCTCACCGTGGTCGGGGTGATGCCGCGCGGGTTCAGCGGGCTTTCGGGGAAGGCGGAGCTTTGGGTGCCGGCAACCATGACGCCGCAGCTCACGTACGCCGAGTACCTGACCACCAACCAGAACTTCATCAGCGCGTTTGGGCGGCTGCGCCCGGAGGTCTCGCTGGAGTCGGCGCGGAGCGAGCTGGCCGTGCTCGGCGCCGCCATCAACCGCGCACTGCCGAGCGACCCTGAGCATCCTGAGGAACGGGTGAGCGCTTCGGCCCTCACCCTCAACCAGGCGCGGGTGGACAGCACGGTGCGGCGGTCGCTCTTTGTCCTGCTCTCCGCGGTGGCGCTTCTTCATCTTCTGGCTTGCGCCAATGTGACGAACCTGCTGCTTGGGCGGGCGGCGGCGAGGAGGCGTGACTCCGCGGTGCGCGTGGCGCTTGGGAGCAGCGGGGGGCAGCTGTTCTCTCATCTCTTCCGGGAGGCCTTCGTCCTTGCGCTTTCGAGCGGCGCCCTTGGGGTGGCCCTCGCGGCCTGGGCGAGTGCGGTCATTGCCCCGCCCACCAATGTCTCGGCGCCGCGAAACTTCTACGGGAACCTCGCTCCCTTCGATACGCCGGAGTTCGGCGGACTCGAACTCCTGTTCGGCGTGGTGATCGCGCTGGTCACCGCGGCCCTCGTCGCGGCGCCGGCGGCACTCAGCGCCTTCCGGATCGATGTCTCGTCGGGCCTCCGTGCCGGCGCTCGCGGCATCTCGGATGGCGCGTTCTCGCTCCGCCGGCCATCGCCGCGGGGCGTGATCGTGGGCTTCGAAGCCGCACTCGCCATGCTGCTCGTGGTCGGGGCCGGGCTTCTCATCGACAGCTTCGAGCGCATGCGTGGAACCAGCATCGGCGTGGACGGGGCGAACGTCCTCACCTTCTGGGTGGTTCCCTCGGAGGCGCGCATTCCTCCCGCCACCGCCCCGGCTTTCGTCAGCCGCCTTCTGGAAGCAGTGGCGCGCGTGCCGGGGGTGCAGTCGGCCACGGTGGACGGCGGAGGGCCGGTGAGCGGAACCGCGAACAGCACGCTGTACGTCGCGGGACGCCCGACTCCCCCGCCCGGACAGGCCCCGCCGGTGCTCCGTCATTACATCGGGCCCGATCACTTCAGGACCATGGGTATCCCGGTCAGACGCGGTCGCGTGTTCACCGCCCTGGACACCGCCGAGGCTCGGCGCGTCACCGTAATCAGCGAGACCGCGGCGAGACGCTTCTGGCCCAACCAGGACCCCATCGGCCAGCGCGTGTGGTTCGGCGGCGGCAGCAACTTCGACAGCCCGGAGCGAAGTGCCGAGATCGTGGGTGTGGTGGCGGATGTCGTCTATGCGCCCCTCGACCGACGGCCCAATCGGGCGAGCTTCTACACTCCATACACCCAGTTCACCTACGCCTCGCGCATGGTCTTCGTGCGCACGTCCTCGGACCCGATGAGTGTCGTGCCGGGCGTGCGCCGGGCCATCGCGGGAGTCGATCCTGAGCTCGCCATGCGCGATGTCCAGCCGCTCAGCGAGGTGGTGAGCGGCTCGTGGGCGCGTCATCGCTTCGATGCCGTGCTGTTCGGTGGATTCGGCGTGCTGGCCTTGCTGCTGGCCGCGAGCGGCATCTTCGCAGTGCTGTCTTATGCGGTGCAGACCCGCACCCGCGAGTTCGGGGTGCGGATCGCGCTGGGCGCGGACTCAGCGCGCGTGGTTCGCGACGTCCTGAAAGAGGGCATGGGCTTCCCCATCGTCGGACTCCTGGTGGGCATCGGCGCCGCGCTGGGCACGACACGCTTGCTTCAGTCGGCGCTGTACGAGGTGTCGCCGCAGGAGCCGCGGGTGTTCATCGGGACCGCGCTGCTGCTGTTGATCACCGCCGCCGCGGCGTGCGTGCTTCCGGCCTGGCGGGCGACGCGGACGGATCCGATTGCGGCATTGAGGGCGGAGTAGGAGACTCCCGGCGCGATTTTGGCCGCCGACCTGCACTGGTATGAGGCTCACGGGAATTGGGCGTCCTCGAACTGAAGACAAAAGCCGCTCGGGCGTTGGTCGAACCGCGTTCGCGGAACGGATCCCACGGGTCGTGACCACTGCCCAGGAGGAACGGAACCGTCGCATGCTCCGCGCCCGGGATGCCATGGACCGGGCATACGCCGAGCCGCTCGACGTTCCCGCACTCAGCCGGGTCGCCTGCGTCTCCGAGGCGCACTTCATCCGCGTGTTCAAGGAGACCTTCGGGGAGACGCCGCACCGCTATCTGCAGCGGCGTCGCGTGGAGCGGGCCATGTGGCTGCTGCGCGAGAGCGATCGCAGCGTCACCGACGTCTGCATGGACGTCGGGTACACGAGCCTGGGCTCCTTCAGCCGCACGTTCCGCGAGATCGTTGGCGCCTCTCCCGCCGAGTATCGAAGCGGCGGAGCGCCGGTCAAAGGGGCGGTGCCCACGTGCTTCACCATGGCCTGGGCGCGAATCAGCAGTTTTGGAGAAGCCGAGTAACGAAACCCTGCATAGAGTCGGCCCATGAACAACTTCAACGCCATTACCCACGCACACGTCTGGGTTCTTGATCATCAGCAGGCTCTCGATTTCTATGTCGGGAAACTCGGCCTCGAGGTCAAGGCCGACATCAACAAGGGGGGCTTCCGCTGGCTCACCGTCGGGGTTCCGGGCGAGCCCATTCCGGAGATCACTCTCGATGTCCCGGGGCCGCCGGTCATGGATGAGGCGACGGCCGCTCAGGTCCGGAGCCTCGTGACCAAGGGTGCTACGGGGGTCGCTCTGGTCCTTCGCACCGATGACTGCTTCGGGCTTTACGAGCGCCTTCGCGACAAGGGAGTGGAGTTCACCCAGGAAGCGATCGATCACGGCTATGGCATTGATTGCGGGATTCGGGATCCCTTCGGAAACCAGATCCGCATCCTCCAGCCGAAGAAGTGGCAGGGCAAGAAGGAGCAGGCATGAAGAAGGCCACGAAACCCAGGACCGTGAAGTCGGTTGATTGGCGCGAGGCGGCGCTTGACACCATGCGCCGCCTGATCGTCGAGGCCGATCCGAAGGTGGTAGAGGAGCAGAAGTGGAGGAAGCCTTCGAACGGGATGCGCGGCGTCCCCGTCTGGTCTCACGACGGCATCCTCTGCACCGGCGAGACCTACAAGGAATACATCAAGCTCACTTTCGCGCACGGAGCCTCGCTTCCCGACCCTTCGGGCCTGTTCAATTCAGGTTTTGGCGGCGGAACGCGACGGGCGATCGACATCCGGGAAGGCGAGAAGGTCGACGCGCGCGCGTTCAAGGCCCTGGTGAAGGCGGCGGCGGCTCGGAACACCGCGAAATGACCCGGCCCTCTCCCGCGACGGCCAGGAGGGCGCTCCAATGAGCGGACGGTTGATGGACGGCGCCCTGGCGCGGCCGTTCCTGCCCACCCGGGATTTCGATCTGTCGAAGCGCTTCTACGAGGCCCTTGGGTTCGTGAAGGTCCTCGACGGCGAGGTGGCGATCTTCGGCGCGGGATCCGGCGGGTTCATCCTCCAGCGCTACTTCCAGAAGGAGTGGGCCGAGAACTTCATGATGCATCTCTCGGTCGACGACCTCGACGCCTGGTGGGAGCACGTCCTCGCTCTCGACCTTCCCGCGCGATTCGGCGTGAAGCCGCCCCGACCACCCGCCATGCAGCCCTGGGGTCTGCGCGTTCTCTATCTGACCGACCCGTGCGGCGTGCTCTGGCACATCGCCCAGCGTCCTCGAGAGTAGCGGGCGCGCTCAGCGGTTGAGGATTCCGAGGTATTCCTTCCACGGGCCGACCGCCCGGTCATACCGCTTGCTCATCACCCGCGCGATCTGGTCGATGTGGTTGAGATCGTGGACCGCCCAGGTGGCGAGGAGCTGGCCGAGGGTCACCGGACCGAACGCGGGATGGGTGCCCTTGAGGGCGAGCTGGTCGGAGGTCAGGTTGAACTCACGCAGGGAGGCGAGACTCCTGGCCCGGAGAGCGGCGAACTCACCGAGGAGATCGCTGATGGAGGCGCCCGGAGGGGGTTGATATCCGTGGCGGTCGAAGGGATCGAACGCGCGCGACTCGCCGTGCTCGAGGATGCGCCGCGCGCGCGGGATCCAGTCGGTCAACTCGCCGTGGATGAGGTGGCCCACCACGTCACGCGGGCTGAACGTGCCCTCACCCTCCCGGGTGTCGAGCCAGGCCTCGGGCAGATCCTCGAGCAGGGCCCGCACGGTGTCAGGCGTGCGGGCGAGGACGGCGACGATCTCGGGGAGGTTCGGCTCCATTGGCTCAGCCCAGCAGCGACTTGACGAGCGCGGAGTAGACGTCGACCGCTTCGTTGAGGTCTTTCTTGAGGATGTATTCGTGCGAGGTGTGGGCGTCGTGGATCGAGCCCGGGCCGAAGAGCATGGGCTGGCCCCAGGCGTCGAGATATGGAATGTCCGTGCCGAAGCGGACGACCACGTCGCCGCGGCCGAAACCGGGAACAACCTTCATGTGGATCGGCTCGCTCGTCGAATTGACCTCGATGGTCGCGCGATCGCCCACGATCTTCTTGACCGTCTCTTGAACGCCCGCCCACGGCGTCACCGTGCGGAACATGACCTCGGCCACCGCGAGCGGAGGAATGATGTTGGGCTTGATGCCCGCCTTGAGAGTGCCGATGTTCATGGTGGTCGGCCCCAGGATCGGATCCTCGGGCCAGGCGTGGGCGCGCAGTTCGTTCAACACATCGAGGAGCTTCAGCACCGCCGACTCGCCCAGCTCAGGGTAGGCGGCGTGCGCGGCCCGGCCGCTGCTGGTGAGCGTGATTCTGAAGACGCCCTTCCCCGCCACCGCCTGCCTGAACTCCGTAGGCTCGGCGTTGATGATGAAACGGTTGCGGCCAGGAGTGCGGTTCGCGACCTTGGCGCCGTCACCGCCCTCCTCTTCGCCGACCATGAAGAGAAGGCCGAAGTCAGAGACGCCTTCGCCGCGCAACTTGATCGCGGCGAAGATCTGCGCGGCGATGAGGCCCTTGGCGTCACAGGCGCCGCGGCCCTGGATGCGGTCGCCCAGATCCTTCGCAGGCAGATGGGGCGGTACGCAGTCCATGTGGGTGGAGAGAGTCACGAGGGGGTCTCCCACGCGCACGATCACGTTGAAGCGCTCGGGGGAAACAGCCTGCCGCTCCACTGCGAAGCCCGCGCCCTCCAGGGTGTTTGCGATGGCCTCGCCCACCGGCCCTTCCTCCCACGTGGTCGAAGGGATGTCGATCAGTGCGCACAGCAGGGAGACGGGGTCCTTGAGAGGGAGGGTCACGGTGAAGAAGCCTACCGCTAAGATCTGCCCCGCTTGAATCCTCGCAGTGCTGGGGCCCTGTCGTTCGCGGACGCGGTCGCGTCGATCGAGGATGCCCTCCTGGGCGAGGTTCGCGCCCGCATCCTCGACGAAGTCTGCCGGGCCAGGAGCTTCGACCGGGCCATGCGCCATCTGCGCGACGGAATGAGAGCTCACACCTTCGAGGCCTCGGGCGCGCCCCTCTTCTCAGGGCGGTGGGTGAAGGCCTTCGACCAGCGCACCCGCGT
>CAZYEA010000151.1:1760-11765 GCA_964646485.1 uncultured Acidobacteriota bacterium | reverse complement strand
GGAGAAAACGGCAGCGGATGACTGCGGAGTCGACCTTGGGCGGAGGCGAGAAGTCACGCGGCTTTAGACGCTGGACGATCGATACGTCGGCCCAAAGCGCATAGAAAACCGAGATGGCGCCATACGCTTTGGACCCGGGCGGGGAGGCGATGCGCTCGGCCACCTCTTTTTGAAGCATGAGATGGGCGTCCTTGAAGTGGTCGCGGTGCTCGAGGAAGCGGCGGAGCAGCGGGCTCGAGATGGCGTAGGGGAGATTGCCCGTGAGCCTCGAACCCCTTGGTACGAGCGCCCGATAGTCGATGTCGAGGGCATCGCCTTCGACGATGCGGACGTTCGAGGGAACCTGGCCCTTGAGGTCGGCGATGAGCCGGCGGTCTATTTCGACCGCGGTGACCGATCGGCAGCGGGCGGCGAGGAGGGACGTGATCGCGAGCGCACCGGGGCCGATCTCGAGGAAGGTGTCCTCCGGCCGGGGATCGATGAGGTCGACCAGATCGTGGGCAGGCTCGTAGCGGAGGAAGTGCTGGCCGAAGGGACGGGGCATGGGGAAGCGGGAACGTTACTTTCCGCGCATGGACAGGAAGAAAAAGCCCCGGGGTTTCCCCCGGGGCTTGGCAGGTCAGAAGGAGCGAACTAGAACGAGAGCTTGCCGCTCAGGGTGAACGAACGGTTGCCCCAGTTGTTCAGGTTCTTCCCGAAGTCCGCACTCGACATGCTCGTGACCGGCACGCCGTACGAGTCCTGGTCGAACACGTTGAACGCGTCGACGCGAAGATTGAGGCGGGTGCGGCCGATCGAGAAGTTCTTCGCGAGCGATACGTCGGTGTTCATCGAGTTGGCGGCACGGTGTGCGGTCTTCTCTCCGTTGCCGTTGCCGAGGCTGAAGGGCAGAACGGCCCCTGCGGCCGTGCGCGGCACGGTATAGAAGCCGTTGTTCGTGAAGCCCTTGTGCTCGGAATCCCAGTCGAATGAGCCGGAGCCGGTGAGGTTCGGACGGTCGGCGCCGCCGCCGTTTCCGTTCGTGTCCTGGCCGGTGAAGATGGTGAAGGGCTGCCCGGACTGGAAGGAGGTGACGCCCGAGAGCTGCCAGCCGCCGATGACGTGCTTGAGCACGCCCGACTTCGCGCCCGGAATCTCCCAGATGTAGTTCACCACCAGCCGGTGGGTGCGATCGAAGACCGAAAGAGCGTACTCGGACGAGATGTCGAAGTAGTCCTGGGGCACCTGCGACGCGCTGTTGGTGATGTCGGCCACGCCCAGGGACTCGTCGTTGTTGCTCTTGAGCCGCGAGAGCGTGTAGGCGACTCCGGCCTGCAGGCCGTGCGACATCTTCTTGTTGAGCTGCACGAACAGACCGTGGTACTGCGACTTCGCCTCGGCGTCGTTGCCTCCCGGACCGAGGTCGGAAGGGATCAGGGTGCGGGACCCGAACTGCGGGAACAGGCGGCGCTGCTGAACCGTCGGAATCGCGAGCTGGTTGCCGGTGGAGCGGACGAGGGCCGCCTGAGCGTCGGTCAGGATTCCCGGATTCGCCTGCTGCTGGTTGACTCCATGACGCCCCGTGCTGCCGGTGTAACCGAGCTGGAACACGAAGTCGCGGCCGAGTTCCCGCTGCATCGACAGGCTGTAGAAGTGAGTGAGGGGGTTCTGGGCGTTCTCGGCGGAGTTGACGTATCCGGCGAGAGGATTGAACACGGCGGCGCCGCTCGCGGTGGTCTTGTTCGGATAGACATCGAGGGCGTTGTTCTGGGTCACCACCACCACGCGCGGGAAGTTGCTGGCGTTGACGGTGAGCAGGTTGTAGAAGAGAACGTCGTACCCGATGCCGTAGCCGCCGCGAATCGACGTCTTGCCGTCGCCGAAGATGCCGCCCGACCTCGGGCTCCACGCGAAGCCCACGCGGGGAGCGATGTTGTTCTTGTCCTTCTTCACCGGCCCGGGGACGAGGGCGGCGAGGCTCTGCGCGTCGGTGGCGCCGAGGAATCCAAGGGGCACTGTCGACACTTCATAGCGCACGCCGATGTTGAGGGTCAGATCGGGATTGATCCGGAAGTCGTCCTGCGCGTAGAAGAAGGTCTGCCACTGCTTGGCCAGGAAGCTCGAGGTCTGCAGCGCCTGGGTGTAGGTGGTGGCGAGGTTGTTCATGTAGTTCTCCAGGCTGCCGAAGCCGAAGGTGCCCTTCGAGTCGAACGCGGCCTGGTTGTCGAGCTTGTTGTAGCGGATGTCCGCGCCGAACTTGAAGGAGTGGCGTCCCCGCAGGAGGGTGCTGGTGTTGGTGAACTGATAGGAATTCTGCAGACGACCCTGCGGGAAGTTGTTGAGACCGCCGATGGTGAAGAGACCGGTGATGGTGGCGGTCGGCGAGGTCGGATCGTTCTCGGGGAACTGAAGATCGCGCCGCACGAAAGAGGCGCGGAATTCGTTCAGGGCGTTCGGTCCGAAGATGTGGGTGTGCGAGATGGCCGCGTTGTGGTCCCTCGTGGCCGTGTTCGCCGCGAACAACTCGGCGAACTGGGTGTTCGAGTTGTTGTTCGTGGTGTCCGGACGGTTGAGCGAGTAACGCGCGGTGAGGGTGTCCTTCGAGGTGAGCTGGTGATCGACGCGGCCCGTGATCTTGTAGGTCGTGTTGGGGGTGAACCGGCCGAAGTTCGCCTGCGCGGTCTCGATGGGGACGCCGTTCACGGTCTGGGTGGCCGGGTTCCGGAACACGGGATTCTTCGAATAGAGAGTCTGCAGGAAGGCCAGACGCTGCAGTACGGCCTGCCGGCTCGCCGCACTCTGGCCGGCGCGGAGCGGGACGTTCTGAAGGGCCGCGTAGCCCGCGGGGGTGGGCAGCCTGACCGTTGCTCCCAGAGTCTCGCCCGTGCGGGTGGAGTCTCGCTGGAAGAGAGCGAAGAAGAACGTCTTGTTCTCGACGATGGGCCCGCCGATGGAAGCACCCGCCTGGTGGCGGACCGACTTCGTCGGCTCTTTGAGGCCGGCGGCCTTCTCGAGGTTGTCGAGGGAGTTGAGGCCGGCCGAACGGTAGTAGTCCCAGGCCTCGGCCTTGAATTTGTTCGTTCCGGAGCGGGTGATCACGTTGATCTGCGCCCCGGAGTTGCGGCCGAACTCGGCGCTGAAGCTCGCGGTGCCGCTCTGGAACTCGGCCACTTCCTCAGGAAGGACGGGAGTGGTCTGAATGGTGACCGACAGGTCGTTGTTGTCGGTGCCGTCGATCATGAAGTTGTTGTTGCGGGCGCGGTTGCCGTTGGCGGAGAAGCCGGTGGACCCGGGCGCGGTGAAGGTGTTGGGTCCGAGAAGGGCCAGGTTGTTGATGTTGCGGCCCGGAAGGGGCAGCTCGACCGCCTGGCGAGAGGTCGCGGTGAGGGCGAGGTTCGGGTTCGTCTTGTTGAGCTCGATCTCGCCCCGCACATCTTCGACCACCACGGTGTCGGTCATGCCGCCCACCTTCAGCTCGGCGTTGAAGGTGGTCTCCTGGTTCGTGAGCACCTGGACCGCGGTGCGCTCGAGGCGCTTGAAGCCGGTGAGCTGCACGGCCACGCTGTACCGGCCCGGTTCGAGGGCGGGAGCGCGATAGAAGCCCTCGGCATTGGTGACGACGGTGCGCGCGATGCCGGTTTCTTCGTTGGTGATGGTCACGCTGACGCCGGGGAGGACGCCGCCGGTGTCGTCTCGAACCGTGCCGCCGAGACTGCCTCTTGTCATCTGGGCCGAGGCCAGGCTCGTGAGCCCCACGAGGGCAAACGCTATCGCCAGGCGCGACAGCAGGTTTCTGGTCCAATTCTGCATTTCAATCTCCTAAATTCTTCGCGCAATACGGCGCGCGCTGAGCCTTCAACAGCAAGACCGGGGCCAAACCTTGCGAAATTCCTAAGCCGTTGACGTCCAACGAGATAGAGCCGGAGTCTGGCGTTCAACCCTTCCATTTTCTTGAAGATAGGTGAATTTCCATGAATTCAAAGTTTCAGCAGGTGAGACCTATGGTGGCAATGCCCGAGGGTCGATTCACAAAAGGCTTGCGGACGGCGGCGCAATGTCTGCGAGGACGCGCGATTCAAACGTCCGCGATCGGACAGGTGCGATCCTGCGGCAGAATCCACGCATGAGCCGGATCGGAATCGCCGCCGCACTCGCCTTGTGGGCCACGGGCTCGGCCCTCTTCGCGTGGCGCATGTGGAACTGGGTCCTCAACTTCGATCCGGGCTTCGAGTTCAAGCACGCTCCCATTCCCACGGGCTCCCCATCGAGCGAGGGCGTCACAGTCCTCCTCGTGGACGGCCTGCGTCTCGATGCCTCGCGGGCCATGCCTGCCCTCAATATCCTGCGAGGCCAGGGTGCCGATATCGAAGCGACCGTCTCCACGCCCTCCTTCTCTCGCCCTGGCCGCGCCACCGTGGCCGTGGGCGCGCCGCCCGCGATTCACGGGGTCACCACCAATCGGCAGAAGCGCGCCGTCCCGCTCGACAACATCATTCGCGAGGTCGGCGCGGGAGGGGGCGCGTGCCGCGTGGCCGGATCGAAGATCTGGTCGAGCCTTTTCGGCGCCGACATCGAGAAGTGCGGCGTCTACCGACAGGGTGAGAGCAAGGAAGGTCCGGGCGCCTTTGTGCGGCAGATCGGAGAAGTACGCCGCCAGGAAGAGGCGGGAATCGCCTTCGTCCTCCAACAACCCGCGAAGCTGAGGATCGCCGACGTCGTTTCCACGGATTTCGCCGCTCACGAGTACGGCGGCAAGTCGCCCGAGTACCTCGCCGAGGTGCGGCGCACCGATACGTTGATCGCGGACCTCGCGAAGGCGCTCGACCTTTCGAAACAGACGCTCATCGTCACCGCCGATCACGGTCATCGCGATCAGGGCG
This sequence comes from uncultured Acidobacteriota bacterium, assembly GCA_964646485.1. Taxonomy (GTDB): domain Bacteria; phylum Acidobacteriota; class Vicinamibacteria; order Fen-336; family JAGNNV01; genus JAGNNV01. Next base: position 6,906 of record CAZYEA010000151.1, on the reverse strand, counting down.
GCCACGGCGGGGAGGAGGCCGAAGTCCTCGCCATTCCCATCGTGATGGTGGGGGCCGGGATCCGCCCCGAGAGTCGCGCTGCCGCGAGTCAGTCTGATCTCGCTCCCACCATCGCGGCCCTCCTGGGCGTGCCGATCCCGTCCGCCGCGTCGGGCGCCGTGCTCGAGAGCGTGCTGGTTCAAGACGATGCCCGCAGGGCGTTCCTCAAGGCCGCCACGGACAGGCAGCGCGAAGCGTTCGAACGAGCGGTGGGAGAGCGACTCGGACGGAAAACCGACTTCGCCGGACACACCGACTGGGAGAGTCTCGTGACCGCGCAGAGGAATGACCGGAAGGATCGAACTCTGGCGCTCCTCGCCGCTTTCCTGGTGTTCCCGCCCTCGCTCGTCCTGGTCGCGGTCCACTTCTCCCGCGGCAGTCGGGCGGGACTCTTCGCGGGGACGCTCGTCTTCCTCGCCCTGCTGTTTGGGCCCCTCGGATCGAGGATTCCAACCATGTCCTTTTCCGCGATCAACTACGACGAGATGCTCTTGCCTTTCTTCCGAAACGTCATGGCCCTGTCGGTTCTGGGCACACTCGCCGCGATCCTCGTCGCCGGCTCCTTTGGGGCGATGCTCGGGAGGAAGTCGCGGGACCACTCCGTGACCGACACCGCGGGCCTCATGGGACTCGTCATCTCCACCGCCTTGTTCATGGCCATGGGGTCATGGTGGTGGTGGTTCGATCTGCTCTCGCCGCTCACCCTGCCCGGGCCGGATCGTCTGGTGCAGGCCTTCTCGCTCACCCTTGCCTCCCTGAGCACCTCGCTCGCAGCCCTCCTGGTGATGGCGGTTTTGGCCGGATTCGAGAGAAGCCCCCTTGGGAACCTCGCGGGGCGATCCGACGTTACCGAGGCATGACCCAGGCCCCCGGCCGTCGATGGATCTTCCTTGCCTTGCTCGCTCTCGCCGCGGCTCCCGCCCCGGCGCTCGCCGGCTCCTTTCATGACTGGGGCCGATCGATAGGAGCCCCTGGGCGCGCGACCGCGCATGCCGGCGTTTCCTTCGGCCCTGACATACCAGGCGGCGGAAGCGAGGGCTTCGCGCTCGGGACCGGGCCGGTGGTCGAGGCGTCGATCGGCATGGGGGCGGGCAGGATCGGCGTCGGCCGGTCGATCCTGATCCTGACCGAGGAGAACTCGCTGCGGGTGTATGGGGATCTCAAGGCTGTGGCCACGAGGACGTGGGACAAACCGCGGAGCGCGTCCGCTCATGCCACCTACCTCGGCGTCGAGGGCGGCCTTTCCGTCGCCTTCGTGCGACTGAGCCTCGGCGTGTCGAAACGGCTCGAGGACAAGGCGCGCGGAGCGAACGTGCTCTTCACCTGGGGTGCCGGCGTTCAGATCCGCATGGGCGGCTCGAAACGCCGGCCCTGACGCCGGCTGCTCAGCGCGTGGTGCTCTTGACCACGAGGTAGATGAAGGGAGCGGTGGTGACCTCCGTGAACCAGTGCGGCACGGTGCGCGGGATCACGATGACGTCGCCCTTCGAAACCGTCTTCGCGACCCCGCCTCGGGTGCTCGCGGCCCGCGTCTCGTTTTGTCCCACCGTTCGCGGATTCACCATCTCGCCCCCGGTGACGAGGGTCGCCGTGCCCTCGAACACATAGAAGATGTCGGTGTCGATGTCGTGGACCTCGGCGTCGCCCGGACCCTCGCGGCGCGCGAGTCCAACGCGGTAGTCGGGCGTTTCGAGAAACGAGCCTCCGGCGGTGAAGGCGGCGGCGATCTCGGCGGCGCCGATGATGGTGGTGCGGGAGGCGTCTTCCATGGGGTTCCTTGCCGGCTTGGTGGTGGTTGGTGGGCGGCCCGGGGCGTTACCCGACGTCGAGGGAGCGGCGGGCCCTTGATTCGAGCGCCTTGCCCTTCGCCGCTTCGTCCTGCGCCTCTTTCGGCTTGCCTTGCCGCGACAGGATGTCGGCGAGCACGTAGTGGCCGAGGGGTGCCACCTCCGAAATGTTGTCGACCTTGAGTCCGCGCTCCGCGAAATCGCGGGCGGCCTCGAGGCGGCCCGCGTTCAGCTCTTCGCGCGCCAGAAAGAAGAAGGAGGGGCCGAAGTCGGGAGCCTTGTCGATGGACAGACGCAACTCCGCCAGATACCCCGCCTGGTTCCCGCGCTGCCGTTCGAGCTGGGCGAGGTTGAAGCGCGCCTTGCCGTGATCCGCGTAGGTCGAAAGCTCGGCGCGATAGAGGGCCTCGGCCTCGTCGAGGCGCCCCCGGGCTTCAACCACCCGGGCGAGGTTGTACCGGCCGCCCTTCGCTTCGGGCTCGAGTTCGAGACCCTTGCGGATCATCTGCTCGGCCTCGGCGAGACGCGAGGCGGCGAAGGCGAGCGCTCCCTGGCCGATCCAGGCCGCGCCCATCTTCGGGTTCTCCTCGCCGGCCCGTACGAAGGCATGTTTCGCGCGGGCCGCGTCGCCCATGTCCATCGAGAGCACGGCGAGCTGGAACCAGGCCTGGGGATTCTTCGGATTGCGGGACAGGGCGGTTTCGAAGACGCGGATCGCATCCTCGGCGTCGCTCTTGCGTCCGCGCGACAAGAAGAGGCGGGCGAGGTTTCCGAGCGCGATATCGTCATCCGGCTTGAGGGCGAGGGCGCGACGGAACGATTCGATCGCTTCCTCGCCACGCTTCAAGCGCACCAGCCAGTTTCCCAGGGTGAGATGCGCGTCCATGATGTTCGGGTCCTCGGCGACCACCGACTGCAGCAGCTTCGCGGCGCCTGAGACATCGTCGTCCTGGGCGAGGTCCTTGGCGCGGTTCATCTTCTGGAAGAGGGGCAGTTTGGACTTCGGATCGGGCAGGACTGCGTCGGGATTCACGTCGATGACGTTGCCGACGTAGCCGAGCGCGGCCAGGCGCTGCAGGGTGTCGGGGTCGAGGCTCTTGCGCTCCGGGACCTTCCCCTGGTCCACTTTGGCGAGGGCCTCGAGCTTCAAGCGCAGGTCCTCGGCCCGGGCTGAGAACGCCTTATAGATGTTGGAGGTTTCTCCGGGGTCGGTGCGCCGGTCGTACAGCTCGGGTTCGGGGGCGTCGACGTACGTGTATTCGTTGCTGCGCAGGGAACGAAGGTGCTGCCAGCCGAAGTGATAGCGCGGGAAGTAGGTCTCCGCGTACGCCGTGCCGGAGACGCTCGCCCCCGGGTTCACGATTCCGAGGGCGAGGGACGAGCCGTCGATGGGGGTCTTCACCGGGGGCAGGCCGAGAAGATCGAGGACGGTCGGCAGAATGTCGGCGGAGGAGACCATGGAGGCGTTGCGGCCCTTGTCGTTCCACGGCGTCTTCACGATGAGCGGCACGTGCATGGTCGAGTCGTAGACGAAGTAGGCGTGAGTGGCCTCGCCGTGGTCCCCCAGGCTCTCCCCGTGGTCGGCGGTCACGATCACTACCGTGTTCCGGTCGAGGCCGTTCGTCTTGAGCCAGTCGAGCAGCCGGCCCACCTGCGAGTCCGCGTAGGCGATCTCGCCGATGTAGGGCTGATTCGGAAACCGCGACGCGAAAGGTTCGGGCGGGTCGTAAGGCGTATGCGCGTCGTACAGGTGCACCCAGCCGAAGAACTTCCGGCTCTTCACGGTGTCGAGCCAGGAGAGGGCGTCGTTCACCACTTCCTCGCCCTTCTTCTGCACGGTGCCGAGGGAGACCACCTTGTATTTCGACAGATCGAACTGGTCGGAATACTTGTCGAAGCCCTGGGCGAGCCCCCAGCGCGACTCGAGCACCCAGGCGCCGATGAAGCCGCCGGTCGCGTAGCCCGCGCCCTTCAGAATCTCGGCCATGGTGGTGGCGGAGGCGTCGAGGAAGAACCCGCCGTTGTCGCGGATTCCGTGCCGGGTCGGGTAGTCGCCGGTGAAGATGGTGGTGTGCGAGGGGAACGTGAGGGGCACCGCCGCGGTCGCGTGTTCGAAGACCACCGCGTCTTCGGCCAGCCGGTCGAGGTTGGGAGTGACGCCGCGGGAGAAGCCGTAGGGGCCGAGGCGGTCGGCGCGGGTGGTGTCGAGGGTGACGAGGAGCAGATTCACGTCTTTCGCCGGGCGCGAGGAGAGGACGGCCCGCGCGGCCTCGGGGGTCGAGGGCCGCCGCTGCCTGATGGCGACGAAGACCATGAGCCCGATCGAAAGCGCGGCCAGGAAGAGAACCACGCCTCTTCGTCGCGAGGGCGATGCGGGCCCCGGCGGGGTCGCGCGCGCGTCTTCTCTTTGGGGAGCGTCCGCCTGGGGCGGGCTCGGCCTCTTCTTGCGACCCATCAGGACGCGCACGCTATCCGCTCGGCTTTGTGCGCGTCAATGCGGTGCCACCGGCGATCAAAGGGTTGAACCCGTTTCTGCAGGTCGTGGCTTGACGCGCACCCATCATGAACGCTCTAATCGGTTCAACCGGGTGGACGCTTCGCACCCCGCGTCTTTCTAGAACTCGATTCAACAAACCAAACTGGAGGCCTCACGTATGCGGATATCGAAGATGCGCGGCGTTGCTTCCGTTCTCGCCCTGAGTGTCGCGGCGAGCACGGCGGGCGCTGCGGAACTGACGCCCAGCCCATCGTTGTGGAACGCGGCGCAGGATGCCGGGAACCGATCGCCGATCAGCGCCCAGACCGCGGCGGGCCCGGCTACCGGGAACCCGCGCACCGACAGCTCGTTCTTCAAGACCACGGCGGGCAAGCTCACTCTCGGCCTCATGGTGGTGGGCGCCGGTCTCACCATTTATTCCTTCAGTCACGACCGCAAGCCGGTCAAGTCGCCGATCCGCTAGGAAGAAAGCAATGAAGAAAACTCTTCGCACCATCGCCGGGCTCCTGGCCCTCGTACTTCTCCTCCCCGCCTTCGCCTCGGCCCAGAGCTTCTCCGGCGTCGTGGCCGGTGTGGTCAAGGACGATCAGGGCGGCGTGCTCCCCGGAGCGAACGTCCAACTCGTCGGCAAGACCGGCACCCGCGATGCCACTACCGATCATGAAGGCTCCTACCGCTTCAACGCGGTCGATCCGGGCGTGTACACGGTGGTCATCAGCATGTCCGGCTTCCAGTCGCAGCGCCGCGACAACGTCGCGGTGAGCGTTGGCAAGCAGGCCACCGACGAACAAGGCAGCGCCGCCCACGATATGGCGCAGGCGGC
>CAZYEA010000151.1:0-1750 GCA_964646485.1 uncultured Acidobacteriota bacterium | reverse complement strand
CAAGCAGGCCACCGTCGACGCGTCACTGAAGGTCGGCGGCAAGTCGGAAACCGTCGATGTCCTCGGCGAGGCGCCGGTGGTCGACGTGACCTCCTCCAGCACCCAGAACAACCTGTCCCAGGACCTGCTCTACAACATGCCGGTCAACCAGGGGAATGCCGCCACCAACCTCCTCAACTTCGCTCCCGGAATCAACGGCTCGTCCGCGTATGGCGGAGACGGCGGTTCCGCGAACGGCCTGTTGATCGACGGCGTCGACACCCGCGATCCTTCCGGCGGCACCGCGTGGACCTTCTTCAATTTCAACATCGTCGAGGAAGTCGAGATCGTGGGCGTGGGCGCTCCCGCCGAATACGGGTCGTTCACCGGAGCCGTGGTCAACACGATTACGAAGACCGGAGGCAACCGGTACGCCGGATTGTTCGATTTCAAGTACACCAAGTCGAGCCTCGCCTCCAAGAACGTGAACACCGACCTGACCCGGATCAACCCCGCCCTCGGCGAGTCGGCGAAGATCAACAAGTTCACGGACTTCACCACCCAGTTCAGCGGCCCGCTGATCAAGGACAAGCTGTTCTTCTTCGCGAGCGCTCAGCGCTACCACCGCAATCAGGACCCCGCGGGTCCGGTGACCGTGAACGACGAGGTCAGCCCGCGCGTCAACGTGAAGCTCAACTATCAGCCGAGCGCCAGCAACAACTTCATGGCTCACGTTCAGTACGATGCCTACAACATCATCGGCCGCGCCGGGGTCTCCGCCCTGGTGGCGAACGACAGCCTGACCAACCAGGAAGACGCTCCCGAATGGGTTTGGCTCGGCCAGTGGCGTCACATCTTCGGCTCGAAGACCTTCAGCGAGGTGAAGTACACGGGGTGGTGGGGTTTCTACGACCTCAATCCCAAGGTCAAGGCTCCCGGACATTTCGACGGAGAGAGCAGCCTGTATTCCGTTTCCCAGGGGTGGTCCTACGCCGCCGACCGGGGTCGCAATCAGGTGAACGCCGCAATCTCCCATTTCGCCGAGGGCTTCGGAAAGCACGACCTGAAGTTCGGCCTCGAAGTCGAGCGCAGCAAGACGCGTGACCGGTACGGGTACGCCAACAACACCTACTACTACGACTACGGCGGCCAGCCGTACTACGCGTACGGGTACGGCTACGACCTCAACGGCCGCAACAAGAAGCTCGCGGCTTACGCGCAGGACGCCTGGCACGTGAACGACCGGCTGACCGTGAACCTGGGCGCCCGGGTCGACCACGTCACCGGCGGCGCGCCCGGCGCCGACGCGGTCTACTCCAACACCAGCGTGGCTCCCCGCGTGGGCTTCGCCTTCGATCCCGGCGGCGACACCAAGAACGTGATCAAGGGCAGCTACAGCCAGTACTACGAGGGCATCTTCAACGACATCTACAAGCAGGCGACCTCCGGCTACCAGGATTCCATCTCCTGGGATATGGCGAACTGTCCGGCTTATGGACCGCAGGGGCCCACCGCGAGCTACAACTGCCCGCTCAGCCGACGGATCGAGGTAGGCCGCGTCAAAGCCCCCGTGGCGACCATCGATCCCGACATCAAGCACCCGCGGGTCGACGAGTTCTCTCGTGGGTTCGAACGCGCGATCGCCGGACTGCGCCGGCTCGAGGGGCGCGATGCGGCGCTGCGCGACCGCGCCCGCTTCCTGCAAGCAGCCGCGCTGCTGACGGCCGGCGAGCCGGCCGAGACGAGCCGAGCCCTGCGTCTGATGGAACAG
>CAZYEA010000150.1:6297-11929 GCA_964646485.1 uncultured Acidobacteriota bacterium | reverse complement strand
ACCCCGGCCCGCCTGGCCGAGAACTTCAAGGGCGAATGCCCGGAATGCGGCCTCGAACTCTCCGGCCCCGGGGTGAGAGTGACCCTGCCCGAGGTGGAGTGAGCGAGGATCGCGGCGGCCGCCCCGAGACAGGCGGTTACAAGGAGACCGAGACCTTCGATTTCCCCGGGCCCGCGGGCCGGATCGAAGCGATCCTCAATCTGCCGCCCGAAGGCGTCAGACCCGTGGCCGCGGCGGTGATGTGCCACGCTCACCCCCTTCATGGCGGGATGATGCACTTCAAGGTGATCTTTCGGGCCGCCAAGGCCCTGCAGGCCCAAGGCATCGCGGTTCTCCGCTTCAACTTCCGCGGGGTGGGTCGGAGCGAGGGCTCGCACGATCACGGACGCGGCGAGCAGGAGGATGCCCGGGCCGCCCTCGATGAGATGCAGCGCCGCCTGCCCGGACTGCCTCTGATCCTCGGCGGGTTCTCATTCGGATCGGTCATGGCCGCGAAGGTGGCCGCCCGCGATCCGCGCGTCCGGGCCGTGATCATCCTCGGATTCCCCATCACCCGCGTCTCCTCCACCGCGGACCTCGCGCTGGTGCATCAGCCGCGGCTCTTCGTTCAGGGCGGCGAGGACGAATTCGGATCCGGCGCCGCGATTCGCACCCTCGTCGCGGACTTGCCCGAGCCGAAGCGGCTCGAAGTCGTCGAGGGAGCCGACCACTTCTTCACGGGAAGGCTCGAGGAACTCCAGACTCCGATCGAAGCCTGGGCGGCGACGCGGCCGTGGGGCGTGTAAGTGCGCCCCGCATTTCCCATCACGCCGCGCGCACGTCGTCTCGACCGATGGCGGCTTCCCCGCTAACCTTGGAGGCATCATGACCACCACCACCGCCCTCGACCTCGACGCCTTCTGGATGCCGTTCACCGCGAACCGCCAGTTCAAGCAGGCTCCGCGCATGCTGGTGAAGGCGGAAGGGATGCACTACACATCGGACGACGGGCGCCAGATCCTCGACGGCACCGCCGGCCTGTGGTGCGTGAACGCGGGGCACAGCCGGCCGAAGATCGTCGAAGCGGTGCGCCGCCAGGTGGGCGAACTCGACTATGCCCCGCCCTTCCAGATGGGGCACCCCAAGGCCTTCGAACTCGCCAACAAGGTGGCCGAGATCCTGCCGCCCTCCCACAAGCACGTCTTCTTCGTGAACTCCGGGTCGGAAGGCGTCGACACCGCGCTCAAGATCGCCCTCGCCTACCAGCGAGTGAAGGGCGAAGGCGCGCGCCAGCGCCTGATCGGCCGGGAGCGCGGCTATCACGGGGTCGGGTTCGGCGGCATTTCCGTCGGAGGGATGGTGAACAACCGGAAGACGTTCGGCTCGATGCTCGCGGGCGTCGACCACCTCCGCCACACCCACGACCTCGCGCGGAACGCCTTCACCAAGGGCCAGCCCGAACACGGCGCGGAACTGGCGGAGGATCTCGAGCGCCTGGTGGCTCTGCACGACGCGTCCACCATCGCAGCGGTCATCGTCGAGCCCATGGCGGGATCGACGGGCGTGCTCCTCCCACCCAAGGGCTATTTGCAGCGTCTGCGCGAGATCTGCGACAAATACGGCATCCTCCTCATTTTCGACGAGGTGATTTCAGGCTTCGGCCGACTGGGCGCCGCCTTCGCGATGGACAAGTTCGGGGTGGTGCCCGACATGATGGTGGTGGCCAAGGGCCTCACCAACGGAACCATCCCCATGGGCGCCGTCTTCGCGAGCGACAAGGTGCACGACGCGTTCATGACCGGCCCCGAAGGCGCCATAGAGCTCTTCCACGGCTACACCTACTCCGGTCACCCCATCGCCGCGGCCGCGGGGGTTGCCACCCTCGACCTCTATCGCGAGGAGCGTCTGTTCGAGCGCTGCGCGGAGATGGCCCCGCACTGGGAGGAGACCATGCACTCGCTCCGCAGCCTGAAGAACGTGATCGACATCCGCAACCTGGGCCTCGTGGCCGGCATCGAGCTCTCATCGATCCCGGGGAAGGTGGGGGCGCGGGCCTACGATGTTTTCGTGCGCGCCTTCAAGAAGGGACTGCTCGTTCGCACCACCGGCGACATCATCGCCCTCTCGCCTCCGCTGATCATCGAGAAGGCGCAGGTCGGCGAGATCGCGAACAAACTGTCGGAAGCCATCAGCGAAGCGGCCTGAGCTTCAGCCCTCAGAACTCGCAGCCGAAGTCCACGATCAGGTCGCCCTTCAGCCGCTGGGCAACCCCGCGGCACGCGAGGCTTGCCGCCACCTTGCCCTCCTGCATCTTCTCGAGCTCGCGCCAGCGCGCGCGGTGGACGTGCAACTCGCCCATCATCCTCTCCCTCTGGTCTTGAGGGACGTGGAGCTCCACACACGAGACGTATTTCTCCACGAAGCGGTCACATTCGGGCACGCCCAGGGGCATGAAGGGCGGCGGCTCCATGGTCGAGGTTGAGGTCGAGCCTGCCTCCTCCGCCGTGGAGCCATCTCCAGAGGGCGGTCCCGACTCAGGCGCCTGGCTGGGCGCAGGCGCGGGGGTCTCCCTCCCGCACGAAGCAAGCGCGCCCGCGAGAACGAGAACCGCGAACCGGGAGAGCCTTCGGCGTGCCATTGCGGCGGGAGCCTATCCCGTCCGCGCGGAAGCCAGAAGTTTGTCGAGGTAGGAGCGATAGGGGCGCGACTTCACATAGTTCGACATCCGCCGCACGTCCTGGTATCGAACACCCCCGGTGAAATCCGGAGCCGGGCCCGCGAGGGCCGCGTCGAACCGCGGCATGGCCCGTCCCCGCCGCCGCGCGTCGGCGAGTCTCGCCACCATTTCGGCCTGCCGATCGACGAGCGGATAGGCGCCGCCATCGGCGGTGAAGTGACCAAGGACGAAGAGATTCCGCTCGCGGCGGTGAAAGACGTGGAGGAAGAGATCACTCACGTCGTCATCCGCGAGGACCCCCGGCGCCAGGAAGGGGACTCCGCGCACGTAGCCCGTGGCGAAGACCACTAGGTCCACTTCATCCACCTGCCCGTCCGAAAACACCACTTCGCGCCCCCGAAATTCCCGGACATCCGCCCGCACCGCGAGGTCCCCATGGGCGAGGGCGTGAAGGATCTGAGTGTTCATCACCGGATGAGATTCGAGAATGGCGTGGTCCGGCTTCTTGAGACCGAGCCTCGTGATGTCTCCGTTCAAGAGGCGCAGCAGGCCCTGAAAGAGCGGGCGTTCCATCACGTAGGGCAGGTGCGGACCCGACTCGCCGAACACATCGGCCGGCTGGCCGAAGATGTGCTTCGGGATGAAGTAGTACCCCCGGCGCAGGCTGATGAGCGCGCGGGCCGAAGACCGGCTGGCGTCGCAGGCGATGTCGCACCCGGAGTTCCCTCCTCCTACGATGAGGACCCGCCTTCCCTCGAACTGCCGGGGATGCTTGTAGTCGCGCGAATGGATGATCTCTCCGGTAAAGCTCCCCGGGACGACCGGCAGGAAGGGGCGCCACTCGCAGCCGACCGCGGTGATCAGCCCGGCGTAGGTCCGCTCGTTCCCATCCGCAAATCGCACGATCCAGCCGAGCGCCCCGTCCGGCCGCGCCGCCTCGACGGACTGTCCGAACCGGAAGTGACGGCGCAGGTCGTAATGATCCGCGTAGCCCTCGAGGTACCCCAGGATCTGTCGGTGCGATGGGTAGTCGGGAAAGGAGTCCGGCATCGGAAAGTCGCGAAACCCCGAGAGGGTCCGCGAGGAGATGAAGTGCGCAGACTCGTACATCGGCGAACCCGCGAACGAGATGTTCCAGATTCCGCCGACATCCGGGTTGCGCTCGAACGCCTCGAAGGGCACGTCGAGGGCCTTCAGCCAGCGCGCAGCCGCGAGACCGGCCGGGCCGGCGCCCACGAGGCAATAGGGACGGGACTCCATGGGAACGCCGAGGATACCGTCAGGCCCGCGCGGCCCTCAGCGGGCGGACGCCTACGAAGACGTCGCGGCGGAGGACGGGGTCATCGACACAGCGGGCTTTGAACCCGGCGGCGCGAAGGGCCCGCAACCACGTCGCCTTCGGGAAGAGTCCGAACCTGTGCAGGTCCTGCTGTGCGCGCACCCGTCCCCGCGCGTCCTTGAGCAGATACACGAAATGGACCTCGTAGGTGGCGTCCCTCGGGTCGGGGTCGAAGTTCCACTCCAGGTAACGAAGACTCCGGCCCGCGCCGTCGTTCCCACCATGATGCGTGAGCGGCGCGTAGGACTCACGGGTGCAGTCCGGTGCGATGAGGGCCGCCCCGCCCGGCTTCGTGTGGACGAACGCGGTGCGCAGAGCGCGCCGGAGGTCCCGCTCGGTCGTCATATGCATGATGGCATCGTGAATGAAGACCCGATCGAAGGTCCGGCCGAGGCGAACCGTGCGCATGTCGCCGCGCCCGTGCCTACATTCCGGATTGAGCTTCAAGCTTGCCGCGAGCATTCCAGGAGACATGTCGACGAGGGTCAGGTCGAACCAGCGCTTCAGGTAGTAAGCATTGTTCCCGCCTCCCGACCCGAGTTCGAGAAGCGTCTTGGCGGGTGTGCAGCCGAAAGAGTTGAGAAGCCTTCGATAGGGCCGGGTCTCGACCCGGTAGTCCTCGGGGCTCGAGAAGAGGTGCCACCAGGGAGCGAGGTCGCGATAGAGGCGAGGGACACTCATTTGAGGCGCGGAACCATAATCGATGCGTCGGGGGTTGATCTTCGCCCCCGAACGCGGTCAACTCTCGGTTCGTGGCTGCGGAAACCAATCAGGTGGACAATCGGGCTTCGCTCGCCGAGGCCGCCGACAAGGCCGCGCGCGCCCACGCCTCCCTGACCGCCATGCGGTCGCTGACTCAGGACGATGCCGATCGCATCGTGGCCGCGATGTCCCGGGCCGCGATTCCCGAGGCCGGCCGGCTGGCCCAGATCGCGAACCTGGAAACCGGCTTCTGCAACGTCCCCGACAAGACCACCAATAACCTTTTCGCAGCGGACCGGGTGGCGACCCACATAGCGCCCATGAAGACGGTGGGGATCATTCGCGACGACCCCTCCTCCGGCATCACGGAGATCGGCGAGCCGATGGGAGTGGTGGCCGCGATCGTTCCCTCGACCAATCCCACCTCCACCGCGATCTTCAAGGCGCTCATCGGGGTGAAGGCCCGCTGCGCGGTGGTCCTGAGCCCCCATCCCTCGGCGCGGGAGTGCGTGATCGAGTCCTTCCGCGTAATCGAGGCCGCGGCCCGGACCGCCGGCCTGCCCGAGGGCGCGCTGCAGTGCCTGGAATCGGTCTCCCTCGCCGCCACCGAGTCGTTGATGAAGAGCCGACACACTGCCGTCATCCTCGCCACCGGCGGCATCGGCCTCGTGCGCGCGGCCTATTCTTCGGGCAAGCCCGCCTACGGCGTGGGTCCCGGAAACGTCCCGGTTTACGTCCATGCCTCCGCGGATACCCCGCGCGCCGTGCGCGACGTGATCGCGGGAAAGACCTTCGACTACGGCACGCTGTGCTCCTCGGAGCAGGCACTCGTCTTCGACGCCTCCACCCGCGCTCAGGTCATGAAGGCGCTAGAGGCGGAGCGGGTGCATGTCCTGACCTCGGACGAAGCGGCCCGCATCGCGAAATTCGTAATC
>CAZYEA010000150.1:0-6287 GCA_964646485.1 uncultured Acidobacteriota bacterium | reverse complement strand
GAGCGCGGCCTCGTGAATGCCAAAGCGGTTGGCCGCTCCGCGCCCACCCTGGCCGAAGCCGCCGGATTCAAGGTCGATCCCACGACCCGCGCCCTGGCCGCACCGGTTTCGGGCGTCGGCCGGGATCATCCCCTCTCGGCCGAGAAGCTCTGCCCGGTGATCGCGCTCTACGAGGTTCCGGGCCCCGACGCGGGCATCGAGCGGTGCCGCGAGCTGCTCGCCTTCGGCGGAACCGGCCACACCGCCGGGATCCACGCCGCGGACGAGGACCTCCTGCGGCGCTTCGCGCTCGCCCAGCCGGCCTCGCGCGTGATCGCGAATTCCCAGACCTCGATGGGGGCCACCGGCCACACCACCGGCCTTCAGCCCTCCATGTCGCTCGGCTGCGGCGCGGCCGCTGGAAACATCACCTCCGACAACATCACCCCCCTTCACCTGATCAACGTCAAGCGACTGGCTCGCGTGCGCTCCGGGGCGACCGCACCCGCCGCGCAGGCGACGAGCCAGCCCGCAAGGCCCCAAACCACCGACTTCGTGTGCGAGGACGACGTGCGCAGGGCGCGCCGCGAAGGCCGGACTATTCACCTCTCCCCCCGGGCGATCGTGACCCCCGCGGCTCGGGACGCGGCCCAGGGCACCTCTATCCTGGCGCCTTCGAGAGATTGAGCGGAGCCCGCGCGCCCTTGCTAGACTGCCCGCGCATGAATAGGGCGAATTCTTTGGCCGGCCGGGTTGTACGCCTGAGCCTCTGGGGCCTGCGGGCCGTGCTGTTCGGAACGTCCCGGGCCTCGGCCCAGGGTCCGGAGACAGAGGCTTCTGCCGCCCTCGATCCCGCTGTTCCCCCGGCGGAGGTGGCGTTCGATCGCGACGTTGCGCGGGCCGAGGTCCTGTTCCGCCAGGGCGAGATCAGCCTCGCCGATGGCCGGGCCGCCGAGGCGCGAACGGCCTTCGATGCCGCCCTCGACGTCTTCGTCGCCATGCGCGCTCCCGCGGCGACCGACCCCCGATTCCTCGCCTCGTACCAGACCCTGGTCGACCGGATCCACGCATCCGAGGTGACAGCGGGCGCCGATCGACGGAGTCTCCCCCTGGCGGCGCCTGAGCCGAGTCCCCAGGCCGCGCCTCCGACCCTCGAGACACGGCCCGCAGCCAGCACCCTCGCCGAGCTGGGCGCTCGCATTGAGACGATCACCCCCACCGAGGAGGCGCGCCAGACCAACGAGGCCGTTCTGGGTACGGAGGTGATCGACCTCCCGATAGAACTCAACGACCAGGTCCTGGGCGCGATCGGCCTTTACACCGGCCGGTTCAACAAGTGGTTCTCGGCCGCATTGTCCCGCGGTCTGCCCCACCTTCCCCGCATCCGTGAGATCCTGGCCGAAGCCGGAATCCCGCAAGACCTCGCCTACGTCCCCATCGTCGAGAGCGCCTTCAACCCCACCGCTTTGTCCCGGGCCAAGGCGCGAGGCCTGTGGCAGTTCATTCCTTCGACCGGCAAGCAGTACGGCCTCAAGCAGGACTTCTTCGTCGACGAACGCTCGAACATGGAGAAGGCGACCCTCGCCGCCGCGCAGTACCTCAAGAACCTGTACGCGATGTTCGGGGACTGGAATCTCGCCCTCGCCGGCTACAACGCGGGCGAAGGCAACGTGCAGCGCGCCATCAGGCGGGCCCAGACGAACGACTTCTGGGCTCTCGCGAAGACCCGCTCGTTCCGGGCGGAGACCAAGAACTACGTGCCTCTCATCCACGCCGCGATTGTGATCGCCAAGTCTCCCGAGTCGTATGGCATCGACCTCACGCCGGAAGAGCCCATGGCCGCCGAGACCGTCCGGGTGACGGGCTCTTATCCCATCACCACGGTGGCCCGGTGCGCGAGTGCAGAGGCCACGGATATCCGGCAACTCAACCCGGAGCTGCGGCGGGGCATGACGCCTTCCTCCGCCTTCGACCTGCGCGTTCCCCACGGGTCGGCGGAGCAGGTGACGGCCTGCCTGGCCACGGAGAAGGCGATGAACTACACGCGTCATGTGGTTCGGAAACGCGACACCTTCTCTCTGATCGCCAAGATGTTCGGGGTCTCCGCTTCCGAGATCGCTCGGGTGAACGGCATGACCCTCAAGTCCCGTCTCCGCCCCGGAACTGAACTCGCGATTCCCCGGCCGGCCCGAACCCCCCCGGCACGTGCGGCGGCCGCTGTGGCCAAGGGCGGCCGCGAGGCTGACGATCTGTACCGCATCCAGAAGGGCGACACCCTCTCTGCGGTGGCCGCGCGTCACAGCACGACCGTGGAGGCGATCAAGGCCCTGAACGGCCTCAATTCGACCCGCCTGGCGATCGGTCAGGTACTCCGCATCACCGCCTCGGCGGGAGACAACCTGCCCGAATAGTCCGGACACCGTCCCCGTCGTTCGGACCCCGCCCGCCCCCGCTCTCAGCGATACTCCGCCTCGGCGCGGCCGCTCTCCCACGGTCCCTCGCGCCTCTTAAGGAAGGAGAGCGATGCTTTCGAGCACATACACCGGCGCGGTCGCCGGCATTCAGGGACACATCATCCGCGTCGAAGTCGACTCGGCCCCCGGGTTTCCCGGCCTCTTCATGGTCGGCCTTCCCGACTCGGCGGTGCGAGAGAGCGAGAGCCGGATCAAGGCGGCGCTGCGAAACTCCGCGTTCGAGTTTTCGTGGGATCGAAGGATCACCGTCAATCTCGCCCCTGCCCATCTCAGGAAGACCGGAAGCGCCTTCGACCTTGCCATGGCGGTGGCGCTCCTCGGCTGCAGCGGCGAGCCGTTGCCCGACCTGACCGGTTGCCTGTTCCTCGGCGAACTCGCGCTCGACGGCAGCCTCCGGCCGATTCCCGGCGCCCTTCCGATCCTGATTGAAGCCCGGGCACGGGGCTTCAGACGCGCCATCGTTCCCAACGAAAACCTGGCCGAGGGCGCGCTCGTGAGGGACCTGCACGTCCGTGGCGCGCGCTCCCTTCTCGACGCGGTCCGGCCCTCGGCGGCGCCGGCGCCCTCTCCTGGTCCCAAGCCAGCCGCCACGCGCGAACCGGCCCTCGATCTTCGCGATGTCTCCGGGCAACCCTTCGCCCGGCGCGCCCTGGAGATCGCCGCCGCTGGTCGGCACAACCTCCTGATGATCGGTCCTCCCGGGTCGGGCAAGACCATGCTTGCCCGCCGACTCCCGGGCCTCCTCCCTCCACCCAACGACGATGAAGCTCTCCAGATCACGACCGTGCAGTCCGCCGCGGGCCTCGCCCCCGCGGGCCTCGTTCGACATCGCCCCTTCCGGGCTCCTCACCACACCGCTTCGACGGCGTCCCTGGTGGGAGGCGGCGGCGTGCCGAGACCGGGAGAGATCAGCCTGGCGCACGGCGGCGTCCTCTTCCTGGACGAACTTCCAGAGTTCGCGCGCGGGGCGCTCGAAGGATTGCGCCAACCGATCGAGGAGGGCCGCCTCGTGCTTTCACGGGCTCGGGCGACCTTCGAGTTCCCGTGCCGTTTTCAACTCGTGGCCGCCATGAATCCGTGCCCATGCGGCTACCGGGGGGACTCGGTGCTCCCCTGCCGGTGCACGCCCGAGGCCATCGCTCGTTATCAGGGCCGAATCTCCGGCCCGCTCCTGGATCGCATCGACATGGTCGTTGACGTGCCCCGCCCTGAGATCCGCCTCCCCCGCACCGCCGATGAAGGGCGGCTGCAGGAGGGCGAGGGTTCCGCCCGAGTCCGCGCCCGAGTTGAGGAGGCAATTCGATTCGCGAGTCGACGGGGCTCGGCCGAGAGCCAGGGAATTTCCG
Organism: uncultured Acidobacteriota bacterium; assembly: GCA_964646485.1. Classification (GTDB taxonomy): domain Bacteria; phylum Acidobacteriota; class Vicinamibacteria; order Fen-336; family JAGNNV01; genus JAGNNV01. Next base: position 2,488 of record CAZYEA010000150.1, on the reverse strand, counting down.
GCCTCGCTCTCGATGCCGAGGCCGCGACGACGCTGGAGCACGCGGCACGAGCTCAGGGGCTCTCCCTCCGGGCGGTTCACCGCCTGGCACGAGTGTCCCGAACCATCGCCGATCTCGCGCGCTCCGGCGCAGTCTCACGAGAGCACGTGCTCGAGGCCCTGCTGTTCCGTCCCGCGGTAGCCTTGACGTCTCTTAAAATGGCGTGATAAGGTCTTTTTTCCAAGAGTTGCCGTAGGACCGCCTCACGACGATCCCCGCGGGTCGGTCAGCCGTCGCTCATTTTCAAAGCATGAACCCTCCCGACTTCTTCACCGTCATCTTCGTTCCGAACGCTCGAGCGAAGTTCCGGAAATATCAGGTCCCGCTCAACGTGGCGAAGATCGCCGGCCGGGTGGCCGCGGTCGCCGGCGTTGTGCTCGTGGCCGCCCTCATCCATTATTCCTCCCTCCTCTTCGAGGTCTCGAGGCTCCGAAGAGTCGAGGAGGAATCGAAGAACCTCATCGCCAAGACCCACCAGATCGAGCAGGATGCCGCCGCCCTGCGCGCCCAGATGGGCCAGCTGAGCGGCATGGTGAACAAGCTCGGAGTGATGGCCGGCGTCGACGCCCCTCCGCCTGATCCCACGGTGGGCGGCACCGGTGGAGCCAGCCTCACCGATCGCTCCGCCCCCGCCACTGCGAGCTTCGCGGAGATGAGCACGCGTCTTAACGAACTCACGGAAAAGTCGAAAGAGCTTTCCGGAGTGTTCGACAAACAGCGCTCCCTCCTCGCGACCACGCCCTCGGTGTGGCCGGTGCGGGGGTATCTATCGGCCGGCTTCGGGAACCGCGACGATCCATTCACGGGCCTTCGCGACTTCCATCCGGGCCTCGATATCTCGGCCCCCCTCGGCACCAAGATCCTCGCCCCTGCTGACGGCACGGTGATCTTCGTGGGTCCGAAGGGCGGATACGGCAACGCCATCACCATCGACCATGGGCGGGGCATCGCCACCCACTACGGTCACCTCGACGCCTTCAACGTGAGAGTGGGCCAGCAGGTTCGGCGGGGTTCCGTGCTGGGTTTCGTCGGCAGCACCGGGCGCTCGACCGCTCCCCATCTTCACTACGAAGTGTGGCTCAACGGCTCGAACCAGAATCCGCTGCTCTACATCCTCGACGAGTACCGCTCCCTGGGTTAGGGAGCGCGGAACCGGGGGCGCCGAGCCTCTATCCCAGCCGGTGGTCCCCCCATCCTTGGGGATTCACGCCTCAGCCCCTCAGCGGAGAATGAAGTTGTTGCAGTGCGGGCACTTCGCGTTGAAGACGGAGATCAGGATCATCACGGTGATGAGGGTCCAGATCAGGAAGACCCAGGGCATGCCCCAGTTCATGTCGCGCTTGATCTGATCATTGAGCTCCGGGACGTTCGCCGCACCCGCCTTGATGGCCTTCAGGTTCCGAAGCGAGGTTCCCGATATGGGCACGAGCACGATGGCCGAGACCACGATGAGCCCGTACATCAGGTGCTTCCAGTTGAGCCACTCCGTAGTGAAGAGCGGAGTGTCGGTGAGATAGCACAAGGCGATACCCACGGGCAGGGTCAGGAAGAAGAGGTAGGCGACCACGGTGTCGATGCCGTGCATCACCCGGGCGCGCTCGAGGCGCTCGTCGATCGGGGCCAGAGCGTCCTTGATCTTGAAGTGGAGCCAGTAGACCACGAAGTCGAACAGGAGCCACGCGCCCACCATCGCGACGTGCAGGCCGCGCACTGAGAGTTCGAACCAGTTGTGCATGTCCATGACCACCGCCTACTTCCGAACCAGCCGCAGGAGCCGCGGGAAGCCGTAGGCCGCGCAGCCGAGGTAGACGAGCGCATTGCCCGCGACCAGCAGGTCGAACCCGTGGCGGGCGAGCATCACGGCTGAGGCGCCGCCCATGAAAAGGCCGCTCGCCACCACGAAACCCCACAATAAATACGCCATGAACATGGGGTTGCCTCTCTTGCCTGATGCTGAAGGATGGGACCGCGCGCGGCGGGACGGCGGGCAGTCTAGCGCGGGGGGCTTTCGCTGTGAAGACCTTAGAATGGGGCCCACTAAATGCTCGGAAACCTGCTCACAAAGATCTTTGGCACCAAGAATGACCGTGACGTCAAGAGGATGCGGGCGAGAATCCCCCTCATCGCCGGGTTCGAGGCCGGTCTGCGGAGCCTCGACGACGAGGGCCTCCGGGCGAAGACCTTTGAGTTCAGGGAAAGGCTCTCCCGCGGCGCCACCCTCGACGATCTCCTGCCCGAAGCCTTTGCGGTCTGCCGGGAAGGGGGCCGCCGCGTCCTCAACCTGCGGCACTTCGACGTCCAGCTCCTCGGCGGCATGGCTCTGCACGAGGGGTCGATCGCCGAGATGCGCACCGGTGAAGGCAAGACGCTCGTCGCCACCCTGCCCGCCTACCTGAACGGCCTCACCGGCAAGGGCGTCCACGTCGTAACCGTGAACGACTACCTGGCC
>CAZYEA010000149.1:0-11957 GCA_964646485.1 uncultured Acidobacteriota bacterium | reverse complement strand
ACGCTCGCCGGCACCATCACTCTGACCGCGGGCCTTGGAGGCATGGGCGGCGCGCAGCCGCTGTCCGTGACCATGAACGATGGCGTCGCGATCGTGGTGGAAGTCGATCCCTCGCGCATCGAGAAACGCCTGGAAACCCGATATCTCGATGTGCGCACGGACTCGGTCGACGAGGCGCTCGAGCTCGCGAAGGCGGCGAAGAGTCAGAAGCGTCGGCTCTCCATCGGCCTCCTTGGGAACGCGGCGGAGATCCTGCCCGCCCTCGTGACCCGTGGTTTCCGGCCCGACCTCGTCACCGACCAGACGAGCGCCCACGATCCCCTGAACGGTTACATCCCGAAGGGGCACAGCCTGGAAGGGGCCCGCGCGCTTCGCGCGTCCGACCCGGAGAGTTACGTGCGCCTCGCCCGCGCTTCCATGGCCGATCATGTGAACGCCATGCTCGCCTTCAAACGCGGGGGAGCCGTCACCTTCGACTACGGGAACAACATCCGCGCCGAAGCGAAGGGCGCAGGCGCGCTCGAGGCCTTCGAGATCAAGGGCTTCGTGCCCGAATACATCCGGCCCTTGTTCTGTGAAGGCAAGGGGCCGTTCCGCTGGGCCGTGCTCTCCGGGGATCCCAAGGACCTCGCCGTCACCGATGAGGCGGTGCTTCAAACCTTCCCCGAGAACAAGTCCCTTCATCGCTGGATCGAACTGGCGCGGGAACGAGTGGCCTTCCAGGGCCTGCCCGCGCGCATCTGCTGGCTCGGGTACGGGGAGCGCGCGAAGATGGGCGCCGTCTTCAATGAGCTCGTGCGCAGCGGACAGGTGAGCGCCCCCATCGTGATCGGGCGCGACCATCTCGACGCGGGCTCGGTGGCCTCGCCCAATCGCGAGACCGAGTCGATGCGCGACGGGTCGGATGCGGTCGCGGACTGGCCGATCCTCAACGCCCTCATCAATACCGCCTCGGGCGCCTCGTGGGTATCCGTCCATCACGGCGGCGGGGTGGGCATGGGTTACTCGATCCACGCGGGAATGGTGGTGGTGGCGGATGGAACCGACGGGGCGGCGCGACGCCTCGCGCGGGTGCTCACCACCGACCCCGGCATGGGTGTGGTGCGTCACGTGGACGCGGGCTACGAGCGGGCCATCGAGGTCGCGCAACGGACCAAGCTGAAGACGCCCCTGGTGTGACCTTGGAGAGCGCCGCCTCCCGCGCTTCTTTCGTTTCCGCCGTGGCCGGCCAGGCGTCATCGGGAACGCGCATCCTCCTCCTCGCCCCTCTGGGTACCGGTAAGTCCCACGCTCTTTCGGCCATCCGAGTGATCCTCGGCTCGAAGGACATCCCCACCGTTCTCGTCGACCTCTTCACCGCCGCCTCCACCCCGGAGCACCTCCTGTCCATGCTGTGCGAAGCGGTGACCCCCTACTACCCGAAGAAGGCCGAAGCCATCGCCGCCCTCGCCGCCGAGGGAGAACGGGACCGCCACCTCTCCTCGGCCGCGCTCCTCCGCCTCTTCGAGTTGCTCGCGACCGAAGCGCCCCCGACCCCGTTCGTGTGGCTGGTGGATGAGGTCACGGAAATCCGGTCGCTCGCCTACTTTCCCGACCTCGGCGAAGTCGAGGTCTCGTTTGCGCGGGCCCTATCCGCAGCCCGCGGCGCGGTGGTCACCTCCTCCTATCTTGGACTCGCCCGCGATCTCTTCCCGGATTTCGAGCCGATGGACCTCCCGGGCCTCGGCGCGAGGGATCTCGCGCCTTTGACCCCGCTGCGCCATGACGGAGATCTCGCGCTGGGCGCCCTCAAAGCCACCTCCGGTTCCGCGGCGACCCTCCTGCCCCTCGTGGACGATCTACGCGAGACGCGCGATCTCGAGCGCTCGCTCGTCCGCCTGCTTCGGCCCGGGGGCGACCTCGAACTCCTCTGCCGTCGGCACTACGAGGTCCTCCTCCTGCGCAGCCGGGGATACGCGGTGTCGAAGCGGGCGGCGGAGGTGGTGGCTCTCGGACGCGACCTTCGGCTCACCGACCTCTTCCCCCACATCGGCCGCACCCCCGGGGCTTCCCGGCAATACCTCCGCTGGCTCGTGGAAGTCGGACTCCTGACCCAGACGCGCAAGAGGTACAACTTCGCCGACCCCATCCTCGGGTTGTGGGCCGGGCTCTACCTCGGTCGCGGCCGGAGTCCTGGGGACGATGAGATCATCGAAGCGGTCCGGCTTCACCTGAGACAAATCCCGCCGGGCGAGCCGGACGCGGTGGAGGAGGCGGGGGCCACGCCGCCCGCCCGTCGACCGGATCGATTCGAGGAAATCGACTGAGCGCTGACTAACGGCCGCGGATCAGGCTGGTGATCGCGTGCAGGCGCTGCGCCTGCTCCTTGAGCGCCTTGTTCTCCTCGACCGTCTTCTCCACATGCTTGAGCAGGGCATTGATCGCCTGGGCGATCCCGCTCAGCAGCACGGGAAACTCGCCCGAAGGCGACGCCGCCCTTTCGCGGGGAGCTTTGGCGCGACCGGTCTTGGGAGAACGGCGGCGGGAGGCGGCCTTCTTCGGAGGCGCGCCCTTCGAAGCGTTGCTCCGGGCGCCGCCCTTGGCTGCGCGCACGGCGCGGTAGTAGAGCATCTGTACGGCGTCTTTCGCGCGACCGGTCTCGGCGCTGATCTTCTCGAAAGCGCCCGCCTTGGTGAGTCCGCCCTTGACGAGCTGGTTCACGCGCGCCACGGTGGCGGCGCGCAGATTGGGGTCACGCTGGTTGTTTTTTGCCACGTCTTTGTCGTCTCCTGACATTTGTTAATAAGCGAAGCTACTGTTAGAGGTTAACAGGAAACAGCCTCGCCCAGAACGGAGGACTCCCTGACATGGAAGGACGGGGCGACCGCCCGCACGGAGGAGACGTCTTACAGGTGAGGCTCAACCAGCTTGGCCAGAGCCTCGCGGCTCAGCTTGCCGACCCGCTGCTCGACCACCTGCCCGCCCTTGAGCAGGATCAGCGTGGGCATGGCGGTGACGTTGTAGTTGAAGGGAACGTGCTCGTTCTCCTCCACGTTCACCTTGCCCACCTTGAGGCGGCCCTGGAACTGGGTGGCGACACTCTCGAGATCGGGCACCATGGCGATGCAGGGCTGACACCACTCCGCCCAGAAATCGAGAAGAACCGGGACCTTGGAGCCGAGGGCCTCCGCTTCGAAGTTCTGGTCGGTGAAGGTGGCGAGGACATCGGACATGGGCTTTGGGAAACCTCTTATTGATTCGGGCTCGGGTTGACGACGAAGGCGCGCTCAGATGTTCAGGGCGGCACGCGAGTATACGGCTTCGTATCTCTCGGCCGAGAGCGCCCAGGAGTCGTCTCGACTCATCGCGTTCTGCATCAGCACCGTCCACGGCCCGGGCTTGGCGTAGGCCGCGAGCGCCTGGTCGATCGCCCAGACGAGGCCGGTGGCATCGGCGTGCTCGAAGACGAAACCGGTGCCCTTCCGCCGGCGCAGATCGAAGGGCTCCACCGTGTCCTTGAGCCCGCCGGTGGCGCGCACGATGGGGATCGTGCCGTAACGCATGCTGTACATCTGGGTAAGACCGCACGGCTCGAACCGCGAAGGCATGAGGATCATGTCGCAGCCGGCCTCGATCCGGTGGGCGAGGCCGGCGTCGTAGTGGAAACGCACTCCGAACCGCCGGGGGTCGCGGCGCACGAATTCGCGCAGGCCTTCCTCCACGTCGGGCTCTCCGGTCCCGAGCACGACCATGCGGATCGGTCGGGCGAGCAGCGCTTCCGAAGCGCTCACCACGAGGTCGAAGCCCTTCTGATGGACGAGCCGAGAAATGATGCCGATCAGGGGCAGATCGGGCTCGGCCGGCATGGAGAACTCCTGGAGCAGAGCGCGCTTGCAGGCGGCCTTGCCGGTGTGATCGGTGAGGTCATACGGGGCGGCGATATGCGGATCGCGGCTCGGATCCCACTCGTCGGTGTCGACGCCGTTGAGGATCCCGATGAGATCGTCGGTGCGCGACCGTACGACGGCCTCGAGGCCCAGGCCGAACTCCGCGGTCTGAATCTCGCGCGCATAGGTCGGGGACACCGTGGTGATGGCTTCGGAGAAGAGCAGGCCGCCCTTCATATAGGAGATGTTGCCGCCCCATTCGAGCGCGTCCTCGGTGACGAGCGAGTCGGGCAGGCCGAGCGGCCCGAGGGTGGCCGCCGAGAAGATCCCCTGATACGCGAGGTTGTGAATGGTGAAGACGGTGGGCACGCGATAGAGCGTGGGATCGTCGGGATAGAACGACTTCAGATAGACGGGGAGCAGGCCGGTTTGCCAGTCGTGGGCATGGAACACATCGGGCCGATAGCCGCGGCTGCGGCAGAACTCGAGGACGGCCCGGCAAAAGAATGCGAATCGGAACTCGTTATCGCCGAAATCGCCGTTCGCGTCCCCGTAGATCCCGTTGCGGTCGAAGAAAGGAGGATGCTCGACGAAGATGACGCGCAGCCCCCGGGCCAGTTCCTTCTCGTAGAAGCCCGCGCTGCGCTGGAGCCGGTCGACCGGCACATGCACCGACCCGATGAACCGGCCGGGCGGGAAGGAAATCGAGCCGTACCGGGGCAGGAAGCACGTCACTTCGTGCCCGCGGGCGGCGAGGGCCTTCGGTAAGGCGGCGCAAACGTCGGCCAGTCCCCCCGTCTTGGCCCAGGGAGTCATCTCCGACGAGGCGGTCACGATCCTCACGAAAGAAGCGTAGCAGAGGCGTCAAAAATTTTGAGACGCATGGCCCCTCTGCTACCGTGCGGGCACTTTTTGAGGACAACTCCCGGGAGCCGCTTCCATGACCTCGCTTGAAACCACGCTTCAATCCATCAGCGACTGGGTGTGGGGACCGCCCCTGCTCATTCTGCTCTTCGGAACCCACCTGTTCCTGACTTTCCGCCTGCGGTTCATTCAGAGGTATTTGCCCCAGGCCATCAAACTCTCTCTTTCGCGCGAGAAGGAAGGCGCGGGCGACGTCTCTCAGTTCGGCGCGCTCACCACCGCCCTCGCCGCCACCATCGGCACCGGAAACATCGTCGGGGTCGCGACCGCGGTGTCGGTGGGCGGGCCGGGCGCGGTGCTGTGGATGTGGCTCACCGGCGTCTTCGGAGTGGCCACCAAGTACGCGGAAGCGGTGCTGGCCGTGAAGTTCCGGGTGGTCACCAAGGAAGGCACCATGGCGGGCGGGCCCATGTACGCGCTCGAACGCGGTCTCAACATGAAGTGGCTGGGCGTGGTCTTCGCCGCCCTGACCGCCGTCGCCGCCTTCGGCATCGGCTGCATGACCCAGGCGAACTCCATCTCCGCGCTGGCCAAGGAGAGCCTCGGCCTCGATCCGTGGATCACCGGCGGGGTGATGACCGTGTTGACCGCGGTGGTGATCCTGGGCGGCATCCAGTCCATCGCCGGCGTGTGCGAGAAGCTCGTGCCCTTCATGGCCCTCTTTTATGTGCTGGGCTGCCTGATCCTCCTGGTCATGCATGCGAGCACGCTGCCCGAGACCGTAGTGACCATCGTGACCTCGGCCTTCGCGGGGCAGGCCGCGGTGGGCGGCTTCATCGGGGCGGGAATCTCCCAGGCCATTCGGTACGGGATCGCGCGCGGGCTCTTCTCGAACGAGTCCGGCCTGGGCTCGGCGCCCATCGTAGCCGCGGCCGCCCAGACCAAGAACCCGGTGCGCCAGGCCCTCGTCTCTTCGACGGGAACGTTCTGGGACACCGTGGTGGTGTGCGCCATGACCGGCCTCGTGGTGGTGAACTCCGGAGAGTGGAAGAACGGCCTCGCGGGCGCGGCCCTCACCCACAAGGCCTTCGAGGACATCCCCGTGATCGGCGGGCTCGTACTGACCGTGGGCCTGCTGACCTTCGTGTTCTCCACCATTCTCGGCTGGTCGTATTACGGCGAGAAGGCCGCGGAATATCTGTTCGGTTCCCGCGTCATCAAGCCCTATCGCATCTTGTGGGTGATTGCGGTGATGGTGGGCTCGGTGCAGCCGCTCGCGGTGGTGTGGACCTTCTCCGACATCGCCAACGGCCTGATGGCTGTGCCGAACCTGATCGCCCTCCTCGGCCTTTCGGGCGTGGTGGTGAAAGAGACCCAGGAATACCTGTGGTCCGGAAATCTCGACAAGGCGGGTCCCTGAGCTTCCCCGGTCGGGCGTCCTGACCGTCCGATGCTGAAGCGCGCCCTCGCAGCCACTCCGGCCCTGCTCGTTCTCGCTTACGGCCTGTGGATCGGGCCGAAATACGACCGCTACGTCCTGCCCGCCTTCGACGGCTACGTCTACGACGCCATGGCGGACACTCCCGAGGTTTTCACCCTGGCGCCCTGGGGCTATCGGATCCTTGCCCCGCGAATCGTCCATCTCCTGCCCACCGCCTCCGCCGCGCAGGGCTTCTACTGGCTCAACCTTCTCTGCCTCACCCTCACCCTTGTCGTGTTGGACCGATGGCTGCTTCGGCTGGGATTTGGGGCCGGGCCGCGGTTGCTCGCGGGAATCGTCTTCGTGTTGTCGCCTCCCCTGCGCGGGCTCCTCGAGTATCAGGTCCTGGTCGACCCGCTGGCCCTTCTGATCGTGGCGCTCATCCTCCTGGAACTGACGAGTCCGCGTCTGATTGTGCTCACCGCCCTTTTCGCCGCGGGCGCCCTCTGCAAAGAGGTGTGCCTGCTGCCTCTGGTCATGGTCCTTCCCGTCCTGGTCCAGAGAAGGGGCGCCTGGTCGGGGATCCTGGCCACAGCGGGCGTCGGCCTTCCCGCCCTCGGTCTCGCCGCCTACCTCCGACTGACCTGGGGGGAGCCGCGAGCAACCCTCGGCCTTCCCCTGCTCGAACTCGCGATGGAGAGACTCCAGCAATCGAAGGATGTCCTCGATACGACTTTGAGCCTGTGGGGCGTCGGCATCCTCGCCGTGGTTGGTCTCCTTCGAGAGCCTTCGGTGATGCTGAGGCTCCAGGGCGCGGCCCTCTGGCTGCTGACCTTCGCCGCGACCTTCTTGAATCCCTATCACTTCTCCACCCCCGATCTGCCCCGTCTCTCCGTGTTCGTTTGGCCGGCACTCCTGCCCCTCGCCCTGACCGGACTTGGCTTCAGGCGCGATCCAGGGAGTGAGGCGGCCCCGCACACGGGCCCAGGCGTCAAGTGCGCCGCGCTGGGAACGCTCCTCGCCTGCGCTTTCCTCGTGGTCCGCACCGATTCATTCAGGCACGAGCCCGAGGACGCCTGGGCCGATCCCATTCCCTACCTCGCGAGAAACCGTGAGGCCATCAAGACGGCGCGGCTGCTCGACGAAGGAGGAGCACTGTCCTTCGAGGCCAGGTCGGGACGCTATGCGGGACCGATCGAGGAGAGATTCAACCTCACCGAGGGGCGTCGTCATCGCTGGTTTCTCTTCGCCGGTTTCGGACCGGATGCGGTCTATGAATCCGGAGCGCCCATATTCCGGGGCGAAGCGCGCCTTCTCCTTCCGGTGATGACCCCGAGGCCCATGACCATGTCGATGGAGTTCGACGGGCCGAAGGACGTGGAGGTCAAAGTCTCGATTTCGGGCCGTGAAGTGGCGGCGCTCCGCACTGGCGCCCCGGGCGGGACGTTCATTATTCCGGGAACCTGGCTGAGCCGCGGCGACAACATCCTTGACCTGAGAGGGCCCCTCGACCAGGCCCTCCACCTGAACCGGTTCGAGGTCCGCGCCGTCATTCCCGGGAATGCTTCGAGCCCGTGATTCAACAGAAGGTCGAGGATCCTGAAGAAAGTCCTTGACCCGGTGGCGCAAGTGTATTAGTGTACCGATACACTAGAGCAATATGACCCCGCCACGAAACGAAGCCTGGGCCCATCGAATCCCGGTGCACCCTTCGGATCCAAGGCCGATCTGGAGCCAGATCGAAGAGGGGTTGAGGCGTCTTCTGGCCGCAGGGACCCTCGTCCCCGGCGATTCGGTGCCCTCGGTGCGCGAGCTCGCGACCGACCTTCGGGTCAACCCCGCCACCGTGTCGAAGGCTTACCAGAGGCTCGTCGGAGCCGGCCTCCTGGAGGTGCGACGGGGCGACGGCACGTATGTCCAGGCGGCACCGCCCTCGGTGCGGAAGTCGGAACAGGCGAGGGTGGTCCGTCAGGCCGCGATGACCTTCGCCGCCGCCGCGATCACTCACGGGGCGGAACTCGAAACCGCCCGGGAGGCGCTCGAGGAAGCTTGGGACGAATTGAAGAGCAGCGGAAGAGGAGGGCGGTCATGACGGACGACGCGGCAGTGCGGGTGGAGAACGTCACGGTCCAGTACGACCGGCGGGTGGTGATCGATCAGGTCTCCTTCGCGGTCGCGCGCGGCGCGGTGTACGCCCTGCTCGGCCGGAACGGCGCGGGCAAGTCGTCCCTCATGCGCTGCCTGCTCGGCCTCCAGAAGCCCACCCGGGGCCGGGTCCTGGTCTTCGGCGAGGACGTGTGGACCCATCGCTCAAGGCTTCTCTCCCGCGCCGCCTATGTGCCGGAAGCGGCCGAAGTCCCGGCGCGCCTTCGCGTCCTCGACGTGGTGGGCTTCTACGAAGCCATGTACCCGACCTGGGACCGCGCCGCCATGCGGGCCCGGCTCGATCGAGTGGGGGTGAGCGACGGCGCGGTGGTTTCCGCCCTCTCCAAAGGGCAGCGCGCGCTGCTCACTCTGGCCCTCGCCCTCAGCAGCAAGCCGGAGCTGCTCGTCCTCGACGACCCGACTCTCGGCCTCGACGTCGTCGCGCGCGGCGAGTTCTTCTCCGACTTCATCGGCGAACTGGCCGACCGGGGCACTACCGTCATCATGACCACCCACGACCTCGCCGGAGTCGAAGGCATCGCTGACCGGGTGGGGATCCTTCAGGGTTCCCGGCTCGCACTCGATGAAGACGTCGAGCAGATGAGGGGCGAGCGCGGCCAGTCGCTCGAGCAGGTATTCGTTGAACTCACCCGTCCGGCGGGGAGGGCGTCATGAAGGGCATCCTCGCGGTGGCTCTCCTCGACTGGCGGCGCCTCGCCCTCGGGCTCGTCTCCGGCGCGCTCATCGCCGGCCTCGTGCCGTCCCTCGCCTCCGGCCTCGGCGGCACCGCGCCTGCGAACGAAATCCTGATCCTGACCTTCGCCCTCGTGGGCATGGCCGCGGGCGGACTGTTCGGAACTGACTTCGCGGATGGACGCGCCGCCTTCTTCTTCGCGCGGCCCCTCACCGCTCCCGCCATGATCCTCGGCCGGCTCAGCGGCCTTCTCGCCCTCGCCGTGGCGGCACTCGTCGCCTTCATGGCTTCCTACGGGCTCTCGAGCTATAGGCGGCCCGACTTTCAACTCGACGTGCTCGGCAGCGTCCACCTGAAGGTCCTCGCGAGCGCCTGGATCCTCGCCTTGTACCTGAGCCTCGCCGTCGCGGCCTATTCCCGAAGTCCGCGGGGCCCCATGGGCCTGCGCGGAGCGCTCGCGAGCCTCGGGCGCCTGGTCGCGACTCTGTCCGCGTTCATCTTCATCTTCGGCCTGTTCGCCGACCTGATGATGCGCGCGTACATGGGCACGGGGCAGCCCGCCCGTCTGTTCTTCACCTCCTGGATCGTCGCCGCCTTCGTCGCGAGCTGCGTTGCCATCGTGGCCGGCCGAACCGAGCAGATGAGGATCGCCCGAACCCAGAACCGGGTGATGGCGGCCTATGGCGCGCTGTGCGCCGTCGGGGTCGCCGTCGCCTGGATCTACGTACTGCACCCCGGGCCGGAAGCCATCCGCTCGGTCAAGTGGGGCTCCCTGGCTTCGCCGGACGGGAGGACGGTGTTTGTCGCGGCCGGGGTGGACCGCGGCCATGCCGAATCGTTCTGGCCCAGGTTCACTCTCGATGTGGCGTCCGGGCGGGCGCGCCTGCTGAATGCGGACCCGGGCTTCACTCCCTGGCTCTCGCCCGACGGAGGAACCCTCGTCTGGAGTGAGGCCACACCCTTTTTCTTCCGCCCGCTGTGGAGATTGATCGGGGGATCCAGCACGTTTCGGGTGCAGTCGCAGGGCGGAGCCGAGGAGGTCCTGCCTCTGCCCGTGAGCGTTCCGGACGGCTTCTCGGCCGCGGATGGAAGGTTCCGTTATCGCAGCGTCGACTACATCCTGCCTTCGAAGGATGGGCAGACCTTCGCCATCCTCTGGGACAATCACATCACCTTCAGCACGCGCGGCGGGTCGGAGCTGTCATCGGTCGACTTCGGTCCGGGACGGCGTCGAATCGGCGGGGTGCGTTTTGCTCCTGATGGAGCGCTCCGGCTGGCCCAGGTCCGCCAGGACCAGGCGAACTCCATCCTCGAGGTTTTGCGGGTCGAGCCGCATTCCGGGAAGCTCACCAGGCTCACCTCGATGGCCGTGGGGCCCATGGTTCTGTTTCACTTCGATGCGACCGGGGAGCGTGCGCTCGTCACTTCCCGTTGGGGAGCCTCCATCGCGACCTTCCGTGGCGAAGTCTCCCTTCTCGACCTCCATTCCGAGAACCGGTCGCCGGTCACCCTCCTTCAGGGAGGAGGTGTCGCTGCGCTCGCGATCTTTCTTGCGGACGGCCGGGTCGCGGCCACCGCGAACCCCTGGAACTCATGGGACACCGGCGTCTTCAAGACGTTCTCGGCCGAAGGCAAGCCCCTGCTGGACATCGCATTCGAACCGGGGACGCGGGCCGACGTGCGGGACGAGATGTTCCCTGGCCTTCTCGCCGTCCGGTATTCCCGGACGGGGATTTCCGAAGACGCGCTCGTCGATGCGAACACCGGCGCCACGGTGCGTCGGTTCACAGAAGGTGAGCCCGTCGCCCGATCGTGGTACCTCGACCTCGCTCCGCCCCCGCCCCCCGGCAGTCCGGCCGCTCGTCTTTTGAAGTCAAGGGATGGGAAGCTGTTCGAGATTCCCACTCCGACCGCGGAACCCCGTCTCGTCCTGCCCCGGCCTTAGCTGCACCCCCGCGGGGCCTTCTGCCCTCACCTGACCGCCCGCCGACTTGACTCGTGACTGCTATGTATGCTCATATACGCATACAATGATTTACAAAGTCCTAGTCACGGTCCTGCTCGCGCCGCTGTTCGCGGCTGCCGCGAGCGCCCAGGAGCCGCTCTCCCTGGACCGCGCCCTCGCGCGCGGACTCGAACAGAACCCCGAGTTGCGCGCGCTTCGGGAGCGGGCCACCGCCGCCGCGGCGCGGGGCGCGACCATCCGGCAGCAGAGGCTCCCCCGCCTTGGTCTGGAGATGAGCGCTCTACGCACCAACAACGCCGCCGCGGTCTTCGCCAACAAACTGAACGCGGGCGAATTCACGTCCGCCGACTTCGACATCGAAAGGCTGAACGCTCCAGGCGCCCTCTCGCACCTCGGCACCTCCCTCCTCGTCGAGGTTCCGGTCGACATCTCCGGCCGCATCAACCTCGCTTCGCGGGCTCAGGCCGCGGGCCAGGATGCCTTCGCTCAGAACATCAAGGAAGCGGAGGCGGCGCTCCGCTTGCAAATCACCGACGCGTACTTCGGCGCGGTCCTGGCCCGGAAGGCCGCGAGTGCCACGAAGAAGGCGCTCGAGGCGGCGCAGGCCCGCGAGGCGGTCACGGAAGCCCGGTTCAACGAAGGGGCGGCTCTGCAATCGGACGTGCTTCGTGTGCGGGCGCGGCGCCGGATGCGCGAAGCCGACGCCGCCGGTCAGGAATCCGAGGCGGCTCTCGCCCTGAGCATGCTGGCCCGCCTCATCGCCGCGCCGGATGGTGAGGCGTTCGAACTCACCGACTCCGCGACGCCCGGTAAGGCGCCGGACTCACTCGCCGAGCTCAAGGCGCGGGCTCTCGAGTCGCGCCCCACGCTTCTTGCCGCCCAGAAGCAGCGGGACGCCGCCGCCCTGAACGTGCAGCTCGAGCGCAAGAGCGCGTGGCCGGACCTCTCGGCCCAGGCCCGGCTGACCGATGATCGCATTGCCTTTTCGGGCGGATCGCAGTC
>CAZYEA010000148.1:6356-11984 GCA_964646485.1 uncultured Acidobacteriota bacterium | reverse complement strand
GAGGATGGCGGACTGGAAGTGCCCGGTGATCGCGCCCTGCCACCAGAAGTAGGCATAGCGGAGGCCGAGCAGGGCCCCCGCGGAGAAGAGAATGCCTCCCAGGATCATGAACACCTTGAACGGTTCGTACATCGCGTAGATCCGCAGGATGGTCGCCACCGAACGCTTGACATACTCGGCGGTGGAGCCGAACAGGCGCGAGGGCCTCGTCTGCTTCGCCTCGATCGGCAGGTGGGCGATGGCGAGGCGCTTCTTCCCGGCCTGGATGATCGACTCGAGCGTGTAGGTGAATTCGCTCACGATGTTGATGCGGAGGGCCGCCTCCCGGGAGAGAGCCCGGAATCCGCTGGTGGTGTCGGGCACGTCCGTGCCGGAGACCTTCCTCACCACCCAGCTTCCGAGCATCTGAAGGCGCTGTTTCGTCCAGGAGAAGTGGGCGACGTCCGACACCTGACGGTCGCCGATGGTCATGTCCGCCTCGCCCCTGAGGATGGGGGCGATGAGCCGCGGTATGTCCGCCGCGGGGTACTGGTTGTCGGCATCGGTGTTGACGATGATGTCGGCGCCGAGCTTCAGGCTCGCATCGAGCCCCGCCATGAATCCGCTGGCCAGACCCTTGTGCCGGGTGAAGCGAAGGACGTGGTCCGCTCCGTTTTCGAGGGCCACCGCCCGGGTCCGGTCCTTCGAACCGTCATCGATGACCAGAACCAGAACCTCGTCGATGCCCTCGATCTGTCTCGGAATCAGGCGAAGGGCGGCGGGGAGGGATTCCTCCTCGTTCAGGCAGGGGATCTGGACAACGAGCTTCATGCGAGGGGCCGAAGGTAGCACAAGGCGCCCCGAACTCCGCCGCTCACACCTCGGCTCACGCCCCCTCGCGCGCCAACGCTTCGACCGCCCCGCGCCACGCCGAGTACTCCCTGAACTGGGCCACGTTGTCGAGGACCACGACCTTCGGCTCCTTGTCTTTCTTCTTCGCGGTGGGGGCGAGCGTTTCGAGGTCCCGGCGCGGGTCCGCTCCGGGCGAGAGGGCAGGCACGATGTTCCGGAACGATTCATCGTGCGGGGCGACTTTGGACAGGCGCCGCACGAGTTCGAGGGTGTTCATAAAGGCGGAGGCGAGACCCACCCCTTCGTATGAAGTGCGAAGGGGGTCGATCTCCCACGGCCGGGCCTCCCCCTTCAGATGAAGATGAATGAGCCACGCATCCTCGAGACGGGTCTCCGGGCGATTTCGGGGCGAGGCGCCGTCCTTCACTCTCTCCCTGCGAATCGAAGCCGAGACGATGAGGGTCAGGTCGCTTTCGCGGAGGTCCCGGCGGGAAGGAGGCGCCTCTCGGTCTTCGCGCAGGGTGCACTGCAAGGGTGCTGCTTCGGGCTGAATCGACTCGAGCAGGACAGGGTTGCGCGACCGTGAGATCGTCTCCTCCGCCACCACCAGGGGAACGAGCCCATTTTCCCGCAGTCCGGATTCGAATGGGCCGTCCGCGGGCTCGGTGCTGATCTTCACGAGTCGGTAGCGGGAGGCGGCCTGCCACTGGCGGGCCTCCCACACGGAAATCGCGCAGCCAAGGGCGAGGCGCTCCACCGGGGCCGCGTTGGTGTCGAGAATGACGTAGCGCCGGGGCGGTTGTTCGCGTACGAGAGTGGTGGCGGTCGCCTCCAGATTGAACAGGCTCTTCGACTGGAGAACCTTGCGGGCCGCGGCCGAGGCGGCCTCGACCGCCTCCGTGGAAAGGCTGGCCCCACAATAGACGCAGCTGGCCCGGGCCATGGCGATGGGTCGGGAGCAGGCGGGGCAGAGCATGGGACCCTCAGTTTATGTGCCCGGCAAGGGTCTGACCTGGGCATCGTCCGACGCCCGCCCGCCGTTACACTTCCGCCCTTCAACCTGGTTCTCTTCGACCTGCTTCTCGATGATGTCATGCGCCTGATTGGGCCGATTACCCGCCTGTTGGTGGGCGCTCTTTGCCTGCTCAGCGCATCATGCGCGTCTTCGGGGGGAAGGCGGGGCCAGGATCTGCCCGACCCCCTCTCGCGAATAGAGGCCCTGGCCCGAATCCTCGTGCTGGAAGACAGCCGGTCCCTGGGCGAAGGCTCCCTGCTGACTCTTCTGCAAAGCGAGGACCCCGCCATCCGCCGCCGGGCCACGCTCGCCGCGGGCCGAATCGGAGACCCCCTCGCCACCGCCCGACTTATCGACCGGCTGCGCGATCGCGAAGTGGAGGTTCGCAGAACCGCCGCGTTCGCCCTCGGCCTCCTGGGTCAGGTCGAGGGAGCGCCCGCCCTGATCACGTTGCTGGGGGATGGAGACCCGCTCACCCGCGGACGGGCTGCCGAGGCGCTGAGCCGCATAGCACCGTCGGGAGCCGGAGCCTTGATCGCCGAAGCGTTCCGAAAGGCACTGCCGCGGGGCGGCTCGGTTCCTCTGAGGATCCGGGGGGATGACCCCGGGCGGGGCGACGACCCCTGGGTCGAACTGCGCCTGCATCTTGTGGCCCTCGCGCGACTGAAGGACGCCGACGCCCTGGTGAGCGCGATCCTCGGGCCCGACTCTGCGCCCGTGGTCGACTGGTGGGTGAGCGTGTGGGCAGCCATGCGCGTCGCCGACGCTCGGCTCGCCCCGATTCTTCTCGCCGGCGCTGCCGCCGAAGACCCCTACATCCGGTCTCTCGCCGCCCAGGGCCTCGGCAAGCTCAAGGACGCATCCCATCTGGGCGTGGTGCGGCAGCTGATCGAGGACAAGGATCCGCGCGTCAGCTTGCAGGCGCTGCATGCCCTCGCCGCCATCGGGTCGCCCGACGGGGTGGCGCTCGCGGCGCCTCTCGTCGATTCTCAGAATCCGGTTCTGCGCCGCGAAGCCCTGCTTGCCCTCGGGGCTCTGCCCCCTGCGTCCCGGCTCCGATCGCGCGTCATCGAGAACACGGGTCATTCGGATCCGTGGATCCGGGCCGCGGCCTGGCCGGCCCTCATCAGGATGGATGCCGAGGACGTGGGAATCGTCCTCTCCACCATGGGACCGGACGGCGATTTCCGGGTGAGGCAGGCGGTGGCGCTCGCCCTGGCCGACACCTTGGGCGAGCGAGCGTCTCCCTTTCTCTTCCCGATGCTCAAAGACAGCGACTCCCGCGTGGTCGCCGCCGTCCTCTCGGCCCTCGCGCGCGCGCGCGGCCAGGACGCCATCCCCACCCTCCGGGACCATCTTCAGGACGTGGATATGGGCGTTCGCATCGCCGCGATCCAGGGACTCGCGGCTCTCGAGAAAGCAGGTGGGGGCTCTTTCTCCGGGGAATACCTGCGTGCTTACGAGGCCTCTCTCGTCGATCAGGACATCGAGGCGCGCCTCGCGCTCGTCGCCGCGCTCTCCAACACAAAGACGGAGGAAGGCCGGACCTTGCTGCGACGGATCGCGGGTTCGGATCCGTCGCGCGCGGTTCGACGAGCGGCGGGAGCGCAGACCGGAGGCGGCTTGCCCCCTCCAGAAGATGCCGGCCTTCGAATGGCGGATGCGCGGCGACTCGTATCGGTCTTCGACGCGGGCGCCTCCGGTCTTTTCTCGCCTCGAGTTCTCATCACGACGCGGTACGGCGCCATCGAGCTCGCACTCGATGTGGTGGAGGCTCCGCTCACGTCGATGTCCTTCGTCCGGCTGGCCCAGGCGGGCTTCTTCAACGGACTCACGTTCCACCGCGTGGTTCCGGGTTTCGTGATCCAGGGGGGAGATCCGCGCGGAGACGGAAACGGTGGTCCGGGGACGACGCTTCGCTGCGAATACAACGAGAGGCCCTATGGCCGCGGCGCCCTTGGGATGGCCCTGTCCGGCAAGGACACCGGCGGCTCCCAGTTCTTCATCACCCTCGAGCCGCAGCCGCATCTCGACGGCGCCTACACCCAGTTCGGCCAGGTGCTCTCGGGCATGGGTGTCGTCGAGAAGATCCGTCCGGGCGACGTGATCGAGCGGATCGATGTCTTCGACGGACGCGAATCCCGTTGAACGCTCTCAAGGCGGCGCCCCGCATCCGCGTGCTCGCCCTCGACATCGACGGAACCCTGCTCAATTCCCGCAAGGAGATCTCCCCAAGGAATCTCGAGGCCCTCGCCTCGGCGGAACGGGCCGGAGTTCGCATCGCTCTGGTCACGGGCCGACGCTATCCGGCGGCGAAGCGGATCGCCGACATGTTGCCCGTGCAGCCGATGCTGGTGCTTCACAACGGGGGCCTGGTCATCGAGGACCGCACGGCCATCCGCGTGCGACCACTGGCCCGCGCGGCGGCGATCGCGGTGGTGGCCTTCGCGAAGGGCGCGGGCGCCGATCCGGTGGTTCACGTGGGGCAGAGCGGAGAGGGGTTGCTCTATGTGGAGAACGCCTCCCCTTCCCATACCCTCCTCGCCTACTACCTTCATCGGTCCCACCCGGACGTGCGCGTGGTCGATTCTCTGGAGGCCTTCCTCGGGGGCGCCGACGCCGACCCCCTGCAGGTGATGTTCGGCGGATCCATGGACGAAATGAAGGCCCTGGCCTCTGCCCTCGAGGCGGAGGCCTTCGAGGTCTCGGCGCTCCGGACCGTGTATCCCAAGGACGACCTCTCCCTGATCGATGTGGTGGCGCCTTCGGTGGACAAGTCGGAGGCGGTGCGTTTCCTCTGCGACCGCTGGGGCGTGGGACTGCCCGAGGTGCTGGCCATCGGCGACAACTGGAACGATCGCCTCATGCTGCTCTCGGCCGGGCGAGGCTGCGTGATGGGGAACGCGGATCCCGAACTCCGCTCCCTGGGCCTCGAGATCCTTCCCGGACACGACGACGATGGGGTGGCTCACGCGGTGGAGCGATATGTCCTCGCTCCCATCGAGGACAAATAAAAAAGGGGGTGATCGCTCACCCCCTCCTGAAGCCGCAAATGGAAGCGACTTACTTCTTCTTCTTTGCAGCCTTCTTAGCAGCTTTCTTAGCGGCCATGGTGTGTAATCCCCCCTTTCGATTCAGGTGTTGCCGGCCCCCGCTTCCAACATTTTGTGTTGACAACGAGGACATGCACTAGTTGGAGCGTAGGTAATGACTTGCACATTGTCAAGAGGGTTGCTGGATTTTTCATCGGCGCGTCTCCCTTTATTTCATCGTCTTAGCCTGTGGAAGTTCTGTGGAGAATCTGTTGTGGATCGGCGATTTTCCGTCGTTTATATGGTTTGTTGAACACAAGCTCTGCTCGCACCCCGCCTGCTCGATCCCGCTTCGGTCTAGTCTCGACGCGGTCCTCCGCGAGATGGCGATGGAATGCGCAAGGATCTCGAACCACCACGGTTGCTTATATAGGGCCGAGCCACGAGATCTGGCCCTGCGCGTTCCCTATACTCAAAGGTTTGATGAAGACCTGTCTTGAAAAATTTTGAGTTTCGAGTGGAGGCGCGGGCCGGGCGCGCGCGCGCGGGGCGACTCCGCACGCCTCACGGCGAGATCGAAACGCCGATCTTCATGCCGGTGGGGACCGCGGGTTCGGTCAAGGGCCTGACTGCGACGCAGCTCGAAGAGGTCGGAGCCCAGATCATTCTGGCCAACACGTACCACATGCACGTGAGGCCGGGAGAGGACCTGGTGAAGGAGCTCGGCGGCCTTCATGGCTTCACCGGATT
>CAZYEA010000148.1:0-6346 GCA_964646485.1 uncultured Acidobacteriota bacterium | reverse complement strand
CGGATTTCGCAAGCCCTTCCTCACCGACAGCGGCGGCTATCAGGTGATGAGCCTTTCCGCGCTCCGTCAGCGAACCGAGGAGAGTGTGGTGTTCCGCAGCCATCTCGACGGTGCGCGCCTCGAACTCTCACCCGAACGCTCCATCGAGATCCAGATGAAGCTCGGCGCCGACATCATCATGGCCTTCGACGAGTGCCCGCCCTTTCCCGCGGAGCGAGCGGAGGTCATCGACGCCACCGATCGAACCGCGCGCTGGGCGGAGAGATCGAAGCGGGCGCACGCCCGGGACGATCAGTGGTTGTTCGGCATCGTGCAGGGCGGAGTGCACGACGACCTGCGGGAGCAGAGTGCGCGCGCCATCACCGCCCTCGGCTTCCCGGGCTACGCCATCGGCGGGCTCTCGGTCGGCGAGCCCAAGCCGGACATGGTTCGGATTCTCGAGGTCATGGACCGGCGCCTGCCGGAAGATCAGCCGCGGTATCTCATGGGAGTGGGAACGCCCATCGACCTGCTCGATGGCATCGCGCGCGGCGTCGACATGTTCGATTGCGTCCTTCCCACCCGGAATGCGCGCACCGGCCAGCTGTTTACCTCGACGGGAAAAATCTCCATCAGGAACGCGAAATTCGCCCGAGACGCCTCCCCCATCGATCCTTCCTGCCGGTGTCCCGCCTGCCGGATGACCTCGCGCGCTTATCTCCGTCATCTCCACCTCGCAAACGAGATGACGGGGGCGGTTCTGGCCACTCTCCACAATCTCTTCTTCTATCTGGATTTGGTGAGACGGGCCCGGGAGAGTATCGTCGCGGGCCGCTTCGAGACATTCCGGCAGGAGACCCTTCTTGGGTTCTCGGCTTGAGCTCCTGAGTCCCTGAGCTCGAAGTCAAGAAGCGCTCGGGGAGGGTCGCAAGATCCCCCGCGGAACGTACCGATCGACTCCCTTCTCCACCAAAGAAAACCTCGTCACCATGGATTCCGTCTTTCTGGCCACCCTGCAGGCCGCTCCGGCCCAACCGAGCGTCTTCGAGGCTTTCTTGCCCATGGCCATCGTCTTCGGCATCTTCTACGTCCTCGTCATCGGTCCCTCGCGGAAGAAACAGGCGGATCAGGAGTCGCTCCTGAAGTCGCTCAAAGCCGGAGACCGCGTGATCCTCGCTTCGGGAATCTACGGGGTGATCGAGGGGATCGAGGGTTCGGACGTGTACGTCCGCGTAGCCGACAAGACCAAACTCCGCGTCCAGCGGAGCGCCGTGGCGGCGCTCGAAGGCGCCGGCGACGCATCAAAAACCTAGGAAATCATCGATGGACAGTCTCATAAAGAATCCATTCCTGCTCTGGCTGGTGATCTCGATCGCCGTCGGAGCGCTCGCCTGGAGCTTCCTCCGCAAGGAGCTCCGGAATAAGGCCATCCTCTACTCGTCCTTCCTCATCGCCTGCTTCGTTTCGATGTGGCCGCTCGAGGAGAAGATCAAGCTCGGCCTCGACCTCAAGGGCGGGATGCACATGATCCTGAGAGTGGTCACCGACGACGCGCTGCGGGCCACCGTGTCCGACGGCGTCTCCCTGGCCGCGAGCGAACTCGCCCGCGCGGGGATGCCCGGGGCCAAGGTGATGGGAACCGACATCGACACCTTCACCGTGGAGGGGGTCGAGCCGGCCCGCATCAAGGACGCACGGACCACCCTGCGCGATTTCTTCCGCTCCACCGAGTGGAACCTGAGCGAGACCGCCACCGGCTTCTCCATCAAGATGACCGACCCCTACAAGCGGGTCTTGAAGGAGCAGACGGTTCAAGAATCGATCCGCACCCTCGAGCGGCGCGTGAACGTCCTCGGCGTGGCCGAGCCCGTCATCACCGCGCACGGCGCCGCGGGCGACCAGATCCTGATCCAACTCCCGGGCGTCACCGACGTGGTCCGCGCCAAGGACATGATCAAGCGGACGGCCCAGCTCTCCTTGAAGCTCGTGGAGAACGAAGCGGCCACCCGCGAAATGCTTCTGCCCGCGGGCCAGACCGAACCTCCGCCCACCATGGAGATCGTGAGCGGCGCCGGCAACGAGCCGGGAAGCCGCGCCTTCTATCTGGTGCGCAAGGAAGCGGTGATCACCGGGCGCGATCTCAAGAACGCGCGGCCGAGCGTGAGCGGAGAGACCGGGCTCCCGGACATCCAGTTCTCGCTGACTCCGCAAGGCGCCCAGAAATTCGGTCAAGCCACCGGGGAAAACGTGGGCCGACGCCTCGCCGTCATCCTGGACGGCACCGTCGAATCGGCGCCCGTGATCAATTCGCGGATCACGGACCAGGGCGTCATCCAGGGACAGTTCTCCCAGGAGGAGGCGGACACTCTGGCCAAGGTGCTGCGGGCGGGCGCCCTGCCGGCCACCCTCAATTTCCTCCAGGAGCAGACGGTGGGCGCCTCGCTCGGCCGCGACTCGATCCGATCCGGCGTTCTCGCCTCGGCCGCCGGCATGGGCTTCATCACCCTCTTCATGCTCCTCTACTACCGCATGTCCGGGGTGAACGCGGTGGTCGCCCTTTTGGCCAACCTCCTGATCCTGCTCGGCGCGATGGCGTATGCGGGCGCCACCCTGACCCTGCCCGGAATCGCCGGGATCATCCTGACCGTGGGCGTGGGCGTCGACACCAACGTGCTCGTCTTCGAGCGCATCCGCGAGGAACTGCGCTCCGGCAAGACGGTCAAGACCGCGGTGAGCAACGGCTTCGACCGGGTGTGGATCACCATCCTCGACACCCACGCCACCGCCCTCATCGCGGCCGCCTTCCTGTTTCAGTTCGGCACCGGAGCGATCCGCGGCTTCGCCGTAACCCTGGTCTGGGGTCTCATCGCGAACGTGTTCGCCTCTTACTTCGTGAGCAAGTTCCTCTTCGAATGGGTGCTCGGCGATCGCAAGGTCGACACCCTCTCCATCTAACGGAATCGCCCCTAAGACCATGCTCGAGATCCTCAAAAATCCAAACTTCGACTTCCTCGGGAAGGCGAAGTACTTCATCGGCCTGAGCCTCCTCCTCATCTTCGGCGGGCTCGGCTACATGCTCGCGAACGGCCTCTACATCGGCTCGAATCCGAAGGGCTACGGAGTCGAGTTCTCCGGCGGCACCCAGCTGATCCTGCATTTCGAGAAGGCCCCGGAGAACGACCGGATCCGCGCCGCCGTCCCCGACGCCACCATCCAGACCTACGACGACCCGAGCAAGAACCAGGTCCTGGTGCGCATCGCGGCCGCCGACGAGGGCGCCCTCGATCAGGCGGCGAACAACGCCAGGGCGGCGATCGCCGCCCAGTATCCGGAGAACAAGATCCTCGAGTCCTCTTCGGAGATCGTGGGACCGACGGTGGGCGCCGACCTGCGACAGAAAGCGATTCAGCTGACGGTGTGGGGCCTGGTGTTCCAGCTCATCTACATCACCTGGCGCTTCGGCGGCGCCATATGGGGCGCGGCCGCCACCATCGCGGTCTTCCACGACGTTCTGGTGACGCTCGCCATCCTGGCCTTCAGCAACTATGAGATCACTCTGAACATCATCGCCGCCCTTCTCACCCTCGTGGGCTACTCGGTCAACGACACCATCGTCATCTTCGACCGGGCTCGCGAGAATCTCAAGATCAAGAAGAAGGACTCGCTCGCGAAGATCCTGAACGACTCCCTGAATCAGACCCTCACCCGTACCCTCATCTCCAACGGCACGACCTTCCTGGCCGTGCTCGGCCTGTTCCTCTTTGGCGGCGAAGTGCTGCGGGGCTTTGGTTTCACCATGGTCATCGGGATCCTCGTGGGAACGTACTCGACCATCTACATCGCGAGTCCCATCGTGATCTGGTGGCAGAACCGGCAGGCCGCGCGCGTTCCTTCCGCCTAAACGGGTGATCGTGACCCGCGGCGGCCCAGGGCCTTCTGGCCGGGGCCGTGGGGTTGCCACGGGGCGAAAAGAGGTCGAGGGGTAGACTCCGCGGGCTCTTGGGGAGTGGCAGTGTTCTTGCTCCACTCCGCGAGAGGGGCAGGCCCTATGACCGAGAACGATCAACCCCAGACCGCACCCGTGGACCTCTTCTCTCTCTACACGGGAGAGGTGCGGGCGCCGAGGCGGCAGGGGAAATGGTTCTGGTTGTCCGTGGGTCTGCACGGCTTCCTCATTCTCACCATCGTGGTCTCGCCGCTCTTCTTTCCGACGGACACCCCACCGCCGGTCGACTACATCCGCGCCCTCATCTACAACCCTCCCCCCCCGCCCCCGCCCCCGCTTCCCAAGGGCGCCTCCAGCAAGCCCGCGGACAAGGCCCCGGAAAAGACCGGGGCCAAGCCGCCGGACCCCGATGTTCTGGTCGAGCCGAAGGTTCCCGATGACCCGAAGCCCGTGGAGCCGGAAAAGGGCATTGACCCGCTGAAGCAGTTCGGCGTGGCCGACGGCTCAGAGGCGGGATCCGTCGAAGGCATGGCCGGAGGTGTGGAGGGAGGCACCGTCGGCGGCACTCTCGGCGGGGTCATCGGCGGGGTCATCGGCGGCACCGGAGACAGCCCGGTCCTGGACTACGACCAGCCCCCAAGACTCCTCAAGCAGACCCGGCCGGTCTATCCCCAGGAGGCCTTCATCAAGAAGATCGAAGGAGTGGTCACGCTCGAAATCGTGATCGGCGTCGACGGAAGGGTCGGTCGGTCCCGCGTCATCCGGTCCATTCCCCAGTTGGACGGGGCGGCGGTTCAATGCGTTCAGCAGTGGATCTTCTCCCCGGCCGTAAAGGGCGGACGCCCGGTCTCCACCCTCGCCCAGGCCCCGGTCAGTTTTCGAATCTACTGACCGCGTTCGTCCTCTCTCCGTTCGTGGAGTGTCCCCGTCGCGGGACAGGAATGACTCGCGGGACCCCGCGGACGGCATTCCTGGCCTGGCGTATCTTTTGCTCTGATCGGGTGCCCGTGACTTAATATGACCGGGTTTCTTATTAAGGAGCGCTCTGATGATGCGATTCCGCTTTCTTTTGATTTTTGCCGTTTCCTTTCTCCCTGCCTCCGCTCCCGCCTCGGCCGCCGACAACGACAAGACCGCCAAGAAGGAAGTGGCCTTCGGCATCGATGTCGCCCGTCGCGGTCTCTGGCAGGAGGCGCGCTTCCGCTTCGAGCAGGCGACCGCCCTCGACCCCGAGTCGGCTTCGGCTTACAACAATCTGGGGGTCACGCTCGAGCAGCAGGGGGATTTCGACAAGGCCAGGGCGGCTTACGAACGGGCCCTCCAGCTTGCCCCCAAGAACATCTCGATTCAGCAGAACTTCGATCTGTTTCGTGAAGCCGACGAGAAGCGAAACAAGAAGCTGAAGAAGGACGCGCCGGCCAAGCCGAGCGAAACCCCCAAGCCGGCGCCGGTTCCGACGCCGGAAAAGACGGGAACGGAGGTCCGCCGATGAGGAACCATCTTCTGGCCGGGGTTCTGGTTCCAGTCCTCCTCGCCACGGGCTGCGCCAGCGCACTCGAGGTTCCGATCGAGACGCCGCTCAAGTCCAAGCTCGACGTCTCCAAGTTCCGTCGGGTCCTGGTCGCGGGCTTCGTCACCGATCTGGTCGACGAGGGCATCGACCTGGCTCCGGAAACCGCGAGGCTTCTTCAGAACCAGTTGCGTTCCGCCTCGAAACTGCAGGTCATCGAGCCGGATCGTCCACCCCTCAACCAGGCGCTCGCCAAGTCGTTCAAGCCGGCGGAGGATGTGCGGGTCACCCGCGAGGACCGCGATCGCTACCGGGCCGAGGGCGAGCGCCTCCTCCAGGACGGCGCTTTCTGGCGCAAGCTCGGCGAGGAATACCAGAACCCCCTGATCGTGACGGGCAAGCTCACCTTCGAGGAGCAGAACCGGTCTGGTTTCCAGCAGGAATCGGCGCTGGTGCGCGACAATCGGGGCCGCGTCCGCGAAGTGCGGGGAAACCGCTACGCCGAGCGCAAGGCCTTCAGTCTCTCCGCCGACTTCTCGTTCATCGACGGCGCCACCGGGCGGCTGCTCCACAAGGAGCGCTTCTCGGAAGAGGTGGTTTATGGAGAGGAGCAGAAGGTGTCGCCGCTCTCCTCGTACTTCGAGCTCATGGACCGGCTCCTTCCCAATTTTCTGGGCGTGATCTCTCCCCAGAGGATCCGGGGGACTCGCGTCCTCCTTCCGTAAGCGGCGACCTTCGAGGATGACGATGACTCTCCCCATCATGAAACGACGCCCGCGCTTTCTCCTGCTCGCTCTGCTGGGGGTCGCCCTGGCCGCACCCGAAGCCTTCGCCCAGTACATCCCCTATTTCGGCAAGAACAAGGTGAACTATGACAAGTTCGCCTGGCGCGTCTACAAGAGTCCCCACTT
>CAZYEA010000147.1:11230-12001 GCA_964646485.1 uncultured Acidobacteriota bacterium | reverse complement strand
GTGAGTTTGCCAAAGCCTTCATTCCGGGTGCTCTTGTACTGCGGCAGGGGCCCATACAGGTTCGCGCGGTTGTCGCGACTGACGGTGGGGCGATAGTAGGACCCGTAGAAATACAGGCGATCCTTGACCAGGGGGCCGCCGAGGCCCGCGGTGGCCCAGGCTTTGTCCTGTTCGAAGCGGGAGAGGGAACCGCTCTTGAGGTCGGCGGCCATGCTGTGATTCTGAAGGCGGTAGTCGACCTCGCCCGTCCACTTGTCGGTGCCGGACTTGGAGACCGAGTCGATGGAGAAACCGCCGGCGCGCTCGAAGTCGATGGCACGGGCGCCGCCCTTGATGACGGTGACCTGAGCGATGTCATGCGAGGAGGGCTCCGCGGCCAGGGTTCCGAACAAAGGCAGGGTGACGTTCACCCCGTCGAACTGATAGACGTTGTCCTGGCCGCTGCCGCCGACGCTGGGGCCGCGGGTGACGTCCTGGGTGTAGGTGATGCCGGGAATGACCTTGATGAGGTCGCGATACTCGGTGCCGAGGGGGAGGCCGGTGAGCTGCGCGCTCGAAAGGCCGGTGGCCACCGCGGCGGAGTCCTTGTCGATGAAGTTGGCGGAGGCGGCGGTCACGGTCACCGCCTCGGTGAGCCCGGCCACGCCGAGTTTGGCGTCGAGGGTGGTCTCCTGGGCGAGCTGCACGAAGGCCTTGCGGCTGACACTCTGCATGCCGGAGAGGTTGAAGACGACGGTGTAGTCGCCGGGCGGGAGGGCGGGCAGCCGATAG
>CAZYEA010000147.1:9930-11220 GCA_964646485.1 uncultured Acidobacteriota bacterium | reverse complement strand
GCGTTTTTTTTTTCACCCGGGGTTTTGGGGGGGGGGGGGGGGGGGGCCCAGCCGATAGTCGCCATTACCTCCCGTGGTGGTCACGCGGGGGCCGGGCAGGACGTTCGAACGCGCCTCGACGGTGACGCCGGGGAGAACGCCTCCGCTGCTGTCCGTGACCTTGCCGACGATGGTCCCGGTCTGCTGAGCGAAGAGCGGCGTCGCGAGGACGGCCAGGGATAAGGACAAACACAAGCGCATCGCGCGCGAAAACTTCATGCGAACCTCCTCGAAAATGTCGTGATTCTTGATCGGCCCGAAGGGCCGCGAGCCTCGGATTGTGGGGTGCGATGAGGCTATCACGAGGGGCCTTCCGACCGCTCGCAGAGCGGCTAGCGAGAGCCGCCCAGGGCCCCAAGCAGGGCCGCGGCCTTCTCGTTGCCGGGTTCGGATTTCAGGACGGCGAGCGCCTCGGTTCGAGCCTCGTCGAGGCGGTTCATGTTGGCGAGGGTGAGGGCGAGATTGGTGCGGACCCGGGTGTTCGCGCCATCGAGAGTGAGCGACTCCCGGAAGGCTGCGACCGCACCCTCCGGATTGGCGGAGAGGGCGAGCGCCTCCCCATACCGGCCGAGAAGGGACGCGGTACGCGGCATGCCGGTCTTCATGGCCGCTTCGTAGAAGCGGGAGGCGGAGAAGGGATCGCCCGCCACCAGGAAGTACTCCGCGAGGGCAAGCCGTTCCTCCTTGATGAGAGCGCTCTCCACCTGGGAGAGAAGTGCGGTGGCCGGGCCGATCAGGCCTTCGCGGAGAAACGCCCTTCCAATGCGCAGGCGGAGGGCGTTCAGGTCGCGGGAACGAACCTGGGCGTCGATCATGAGGGCGCGTGCCTCGTCCCCTTTCCCGGCCTTGATCAGGGTTTCGATGTTCGCGATCTCGGCCTCGCTGGTCGGGCGGTGCTTGAAGTAGTAGTAGGCGCCGTAGCCAAGGGCAGTAGCGGCGAGGAGCATCAAAACGGCGAGCTTCAGTGCGGCGTTGCGCCTGGGCGGCCGGGGACTCTCCTCCGTGGTCTTCGTGATACGCTCCTCGCTCTTCAAGCTGCCCATCCTAAGCGCCCTTCGGGGCCAGGTCGACTCACGCGGAGAGATGCCGGAGTGGCTGAACGGGCCAGGTTGCTAACCTGTTGTGCGGGGTTTCCTGCACCGGGGGTTCGAATCCCCCTCTCTCCGCCAAAGCTTTTCGGGCCTATGGCCCGAAAGCTCTGGCGAGAGAGGGTGCGTCGGCGCCTTACTTCGTGCGGCGTCGAATCCCTTT
>CAZYEA010000147.1:0-9830 GCA_964646485.1 uncultured Acidobacteriota bacterium | reverse complement strand
GTGCGGCGTCGAATCCCTTTTCCCTCCACTCTCGTAGGCTATGGCCCGAAAGCTCTGGCGAGAGTGGTGCGGGGCGCGGGACTAGACCCCTTCGAAGAAGTCGACTTCGCCTGATTCGAGGTTGTATTCGGCGCCCACGACTCTGAGACCGTTGTAGTCGATAAGGCGTTCCAGGATCTGCGACCCGTGGCGCAGCTGGTTCGCCGAGGCTCGGATGTTCGCCCGAACCGCGCGATGCTCAAGAGCCACGTCATCCGGCGGAATGGTGCCCTCGAAGAGCGCCTCGACGGACGGACGGACCCGGTCTACGATGGAGCGGAGGTTGGGCGAATGGCTCTCGGTGGGACGCCGCAACTCTTCGAGGGTCGCGGCGATGGCGCCGCAGCCGGTATGACCAAGCACCACCACGAGCTTGGTGCCGAACCGCTCCGCCGCGAACTCGACGCTGCCGATCTGGGACGGGGCCACGATGTTTCCGGCCACGCGGATCACGAAGAGGTCGCCCAGGCCCTGGTCGAAGATGATCTCGGCGGGGACGCGCGCGTCGGAGCAGCCGAGGATGATCGCGAAGGGGTTCTGGGTCTTGACCAGTTCCTTACGGCGCGCTTCGTCGAAAAGCGCGTTGCGACCGGCGCCTTCCAGGAACCGTCGGTTGCCTTCCTTGAGGCGAACGAGCCCCTCGGCGGGTGGAATCATGTGTTGTCGCCCTCGGTTGTCGATGCCCCGGGGGCCCCGACGGGCCCCTGGGCGGCGGGAGGTTACTTGGTGTCGGTTTTGAGCGGCGTCACCGTGACCGCGTCGAGCTTCTGCTTCTGCAACATGGCCACGAGCTTGGGCAGATCGGTCTTGATGATGGCGTCCATCTTGGAAACCTGGACGTCGAGTTTGTCGGACAGCATCTTGAAGACCTCGCGGCTCTGGTCGGTGGGCCGCGCGTCGGCGCTCTCGATGATTCCCTGCAGCGCCGCGATCTTGTTGTTGAGCTTGATCGGGAAATTGAGGGGATCCTGCGAGCTCTGGTTCTTCA
This sequence comes from uncultured Acidobacteriota bacterium, assembly GCA_964646485.1. Classification (GTDB taxonomy): domain Bacteria; phylum Acidobacteriota; class Vicinamibacteria; order Fen-336; family JAGNNV01; genus JAGNNV01. Next base: position 8,803 of record CAZYEA010000147.1, on the reverse strand, counting down.
CCTGGTAGATCTCGCCTTCGACCGCGGAGAGCTTGTCGTTGAGGGCGCGGGCCGCGAGCAGGGTGGCCGAGGGCTTCTTGCCGGTGTCGAGCTTCTTGATGCGCTCATCCACCTGGCCCTTGATTCCGCGCATCAGGAGAATGGCGTCGTTGGCCTGGCTCGCCTTGTTGCGAACCTGCATGGCGAGGTCGAACTGGGCCTGCAGGTCGGCGTCGGTGACGTCCTTGAGGAGAGTCTCCTCGCGCTTGATCACGAAGGGCTGGCTCTGGGAGGCGCCGTCCACGGTCAGCTTGACCGTGTAGCTGCCGGGTGCGGCCACCGGACCGCGGGGGCTCGCCGCCCACATGATCAAACCGGGGAACTCGGTGGCGCCGGGGTAGCGCATATCCCAGTTGAGGCGATGGGTTCCCGCGATCACCGCGGGCTTCGGCTCGGGCGGGCGGCGGAACTCGCCGTCGCTTGGGGGCGGCTCGGGCTTCTTGTCCGCCGGCTCGGGCACGCCGGTGAAGGTCTTGATGGTTTGGCCCTTCGCGTCGAGCACCTCGATGGTGACGCGCTGCGCCGCGGTCTTGAGGGAGTAGTCGAAGGCCACGTTCGTGTCGAGCCCGCGTCGCGCGGGCTCGGGCTTGAAGAGGTGGAAGGACGCGGCCTTGACCTCGTCGTTCAGCTGACGCAAAGGCGCCACGTTGTCCATGATGTAGAAGGCGCGCCCGTGGGTGCCGATCACCAGGTCGCGCTCGGTGACCGCGATGTCGTGGACGGGCGTCACCGGCAGGCCCTGCCTCAGGGACTGCCAGGTGTCTCCGTTGTCGTAGGAGACATAGATCCCGCTTTCCGTGCCGAGGTACAGCATCTTCTCGCGCTTGATGTCCTCGCGGATGGCGCGGGCGAAGTCTCTGGGGCCCACCCCGTTGACGATCTTCGTCCAGGTCTGACCGTAGTCGTCGGTGCGGTAGACATAGGGCGCGAAGTCGTCGCGGCCGTAGCGGTTCGCGGCCACGTAGGCGGAGCCGGCGCGATAGGGCGAGGCCTCGACCAGGCTGATGCGCGCGAAGGCGGGAAGGTCCTTCGGGGTGACGTTCGTCCAGCTCTTGCCGCCATCCCGGGTGATCTGCACGTAGCCGTCATCCGATCCGGTCCAGATCACATTCGCGTCCTTGGGCGAGGGAGCGATCGAGAAGATGGTCGCGTAGGTCTCGACCCCGGTGTGGTCCTTGGTGATTGGACCGCCCGAAGGCCCGAGGGTGGAGGCATCGGCGCGGGTGAGGTCGGGTGAGATCTTCGTCCAGCTCTGGCCTTCGTTCGTGGTCTTCCACAGGTGCTGCGAGCCGATGTAGAGCACGTTCGAATCCTGGGGCGAGAACACGATGGGGAAGGTCCACTGGAAACGCTCCGCGATGTCGGCCGAGGCGTAGCCCATCGGATTGTCCGGGTAGGCATTGATCTCGCGGGACTGGTCGGTGCGGCGGTCGTAGCGGGTGATCAGGCCGCCGTAGCTGCCCGCGTAGAAGATGTTCGGATCCTTCGGATTCACCGCGATGTAGCCGCTCTCGCCGCCGCCCACGGAGTAGAAGACCGGGGCCACCCGGCCGCCGAAACCTCCCGCGGAAAGCTCACTCGAGACGCACGCGGTGCTGTTGTCCTGCTGGGCGCCGCACACGTGATACGGAACGTCGGTGGTGGTGGTCACGTGGTAGAACTGCGCGGTCGGATAGTCCTGGTCGGTCCAGGTCTCGCCCCCGTTCACCGAGACGTTCGCTCCCCCGTCGTTGGCTTCGATCATGCGGTTGGAATCGTTGCTCGCGATCCACATGTCGTGGTTGTCTCCGTGGGGCGGACGGAGAGTGGTCCAGGTCTTCCCCGCGTCCACCGACTTGTTGAAGCCGACGTTCAGCACGTACACGGTGTCCTTGACCTTGGGGTCCGCATAAACGCGCGTGTAGTAGAAGGCGCGCTGACGGAGATCCCGGCGGTTGGTGACGAGCTTCCAGGTGGCGCCCGCATCATCGGAGATGAAGAACCCGCCGTCCTCGGCTTCGACCTGGGCATAGATCCGGTTTGAATCCGCGCCCGAGACCGAGAGGCCGATCTTGCCCAGGACGCCCTTGGGGAGGCCAGGGTTTCTGGAAATCTCCGTCCAGGTGTCGCCGCCGTTCACGGACTTGTAGATGCCGCTGCCCGGGCCGCCCGAAGTCATGCCGTGCGAGGTGCGTCCGGCTTCCCACAGGGCCGCGTACATGATGCTGGGGTTTGCTGGATCGAGGATCAACTCGATGGCGCCTGTCTTGTTGTCCTTGAAGAGGATCTTCTCCCAGGTGGTCCCGCCGTCCTTGGAGCGGAAAATGCCGCGCTCATCGTTGGGTCCCGCGGGATGCCCAAGGGCCGCGACATAGACGAGGTCGGGGTTCTTCGGGTGGACGCGAACCTTCGCGATGGCGAGGGTGTCGGCGAGCCCCATGTGCTTCCAGGTCTTGGCGCCATCCGTGGTCTTGTAGACCCCATCGCCCTGGGCGATGTTGCCCCGGATCTCGGTTTCGCCCATGCCGATATAGACCACGTCGGGATTGGAGGGAGCGATCCCGATGGCGCCGACCGACGAGGAGTTGATCTGGCCGTCGGTCACCGGCCGCCAGGTGGTGCCGCCGTCGCTGGTCTTCCAAAGCCCTCCGCCGGTGGCCCCGAAGTAGTACTCGTTGGGCCGAGCCACACTGCCTTCGGCGGCGATGGAACGACCCCCGCGCAGGGGACCGAGGCTGCGCCAGCGCAGTACCCCGAAAGGCCCGGCCTGGGCGCCCGAACGACCGGCGCCTCCCTGGGGTTGAGCGACGAGAACGGCGGCGCTCAAGGAGAGGGCGGCGGCGAGGCCCGCCAGCAAGACGCGGGATCTTGAGGTTGTGCGATGCATGTTGTGTTGCTCCTTGCGCAAGAGACGAATTTCCAGACTTCGTCCGGGCCGAGGAGATTCTAGCGAGGGGCGCCGCGGTTCCGCGTTTCATTGGCGCAGCTTCTATCCTTAGAAATACATGCGCATCCTGGCCATCGAAAGCTCCTGTGACGAGACCGCGGCCGCGGTCGTCGAAGACGGCCGTCACATCCTCTCGAGTGTGATCTCGACCCAGATCGAGATCCACGCGAAATGGGGCGGCGTGGTCCCGGAACTGGCCTCGCGGCGCCACCTCGAATCCATTGGCCTGGTGGTCGACCAGGCCCTCGCCGCCGCGCATACCGAGGTGGACGCGATCGACGCGATCGCGGTGACCTATGGTCCGGGCCTCGTGGGCTCGCTGCTGGTCGGACTCGAGTATGCGAAGGCCCTCGCCTGGGCGCACGGTAAGCCTCTGATCCCCGTTCATCACATCGCCGGCCATATTCACGCCCCGTTCCTCGCCTTCGACCGGATCCCCCTGCCCGCCATCGCCCTCGTGGTCTCGGGCGGGCATACCAGCCTCTTCCTCATGAAAGAGCTGGGCGTCTACGAGCTGCTGTCCCGCACCAGAGACGATGCCGCGGGCGAGGCCTACGACAAGGTGGCGAAGCTCCTCGGCCTCGGCTACCCGGGAGGGCCGGTCATCGACAAGCTGGCCGCTTCAGGCCGGGACGACGCCGTCTCCTTCAAGATGGCGAAGATGAGCGACGGCAAGCCCGACTTCTCGTTCTCCGGACTGAAGACCGCGGTGCTTCAGTATGTGAAGAAGCACGGACTCGAACCGGTGAGGTCGCTCGACGAAGTCCCCCAGGAGGTCCGAGACCTCCTCGCCTCGTTTCAGAAAGCGGTGGTCACCGCACTCCTGCGTCGCCTGAAGGACGCGGTGGAGCGGCACGCCCCCGCGAGTGTGATTCTCACCGGCGGAGTGGCCGCCAATTCGCGCCTGCGAAGAGACGCGCAGACGATGATGTCCGCCCTCTCGGTCCCGCTTTTCGTGCCCCCGCTCAACCTCACCACCGACAACGCGGCCATGATCGCGGCCGCGGGTGCGGTCGCCTTCGCCCGTGGAACCAGGGCGGGCTCGAATCTCGAGCCGGCGCCCTTCGCGACCCTCGGGGTGTGACCCGGGCCGCGCTCCGGGCGGCCGCGCGGAAGATTCTCCGCGCCGGCCTCGCCGCGGTGGAGCCCGGTCGTCTGGTCCGACAACACCTGAGCGCACGGGGTCGTGTGGTCCGCATCTCCGGCATTCGGCTCGAGAATCCGCAACGCCTGTTCGTGGTGTCCGTGGGCAAGGCCGCGGGGGCCATGGCCCGGTCCGCTCACCACGCCCTTGGAAAGCGTCTCACCTCGGCGATCGTGATCGCGCCCGGTCCGACTCCACGGATGCCGCGAACCCGGAACTTCGTGGCCGGGCACCCGGTGCCCGATGCCAGGGGGCTTCGCGCGTCCCGCCACGTCACCGAGCTGCTCGCGGAGGCCGGTCACGGCGACGTCGTGCTGCTCCTCCTTTCGGGAGGCGCTTCCGCATTGATGCCGGCGCCCATAGAGGGCATCTCCCTGACCGAGAAGCAGGCGGTCACGAGGCTCCTGCTCCGGCGCGGCGCGACCATCGCCGAGATGAATGCGGTGCGAAAGCGACTCTCGTGCCTGAAGGGCGGCGGGTTCGCGCGTTTGGCTGCCCCCGCCCGCGTCTTCACCCTCGCCCTCTCGGACGTGCCGGGCGACGACGTCCGCACCATCGGCTCCGGGCCCACGGTTGACGACCCAGGGGCAAGCGCCCTGGCGCGTCGCGTGGCCCGCCGGTATTTCGCGAACGCCTTTCCCGATGCGAGACGCGCGCTCGAACGTCCGGAGCCCAGGGGAGGAGGCGCCACGAGGTCGAAGGTCGCGGTCATCGGCGGCGCGATCACGTTCGCGAAAGAGGGGGCGCGCGAGGCCAGGTCCCTCGGTTTCCGGGTCACCGTCCGCAAGAACGCACTCCGGGGCGAGGCCCGACGCTGTGGCCCCGCCCTGGTGAGGGCATTCGCGAGACTCGGACGGGCGCGGCGCGCCTGCCTGATCGCCACCGGCGAGACCGTGGTGAATGTTCAGGGCACTGGACGTGGCGGCCGGAATCAGGAGCTGGCGCTTTCGAGTGTTGACGGGCTCGCCCGCCTGAAACATCCGACGGTCCTTTGCTCGTTCGCGACCGATGGGAAGGACGGCCCTTCGAAGGCGGCGGGCGGAATCGTGGACGACCACACCGCGACCCTTGCCCGAAGGCTCGGCATCTCACCGCGTCAGGCGCTCGATCGCAACGACTCGTACACCGCTCTGCGACTACTACAGGGGCTCGTAGTCACGGCCGCGACCGGCACCAATGTGGCTGATGTCACAGTAATACTGGGATAATCTAAGAGTTCACCCCGATGCCCGACGACGATCCAAAGCCGCCTGTACCCGACGAAGGGGACGGCTCCGCGTCGCTCGAGGAGAACGAAACGAGGACGCGGCTGGCCGAGGCGAAGCTCGAGCAGGCCATGGACGGTTACCACGCCGTGCGCGCGGAAAACGAGGCTTTGCGCGCACAGCTTCTTGAACTCCACGAAAAACACCGGAGCGCCACCCAGGACATCGGGGCGAGCCTGGCCAGGCAGAAGAAGGCGGCCGCCCGCGAGCTGCAGAGCGAACGCGAGGTCATCTACAGCCGCTACATCGAGATCCTCGACAACTTCGACCGCGCCTTCGACACCGCGGAAGCCCGCGCGGCCAGCCACAGCCTGATGGAAGGCTTCATTCTCGTGCGCAACCAGGTCGTTCAGGTCCTGCGCGACGGAGGATTCGATCGCGTCCGCACCCTCGGCCTGCCCTACGACCCCAACACCAGCGAGGCGATCCAGGTCGAGGACGTCGATGATCCCTCACAGGACGGCATCGTGATCCGCGAACTGGTGCGGGGGTATCGGCTGGACGACCACATCGTGCGGGCGGCGCGGGTGGTGGTGGGTCGGTGCCTCGCTCCCAAGAAGGAAGATTCCGGAGAGACGCTAAGCGTTCCCGAAGAGCCGGGCAGCGAGCCATCCGCCGAAGGCGCCGACCAGGACAAACAGGGCTAGAAGCCGCGCCGCCTCGGCCGGCCGCGCCCAGGGTCGGCGTTCGAGCAGGCCGGAGAGGACCACCAGAGTCAGGACCACCATGGCCGCGATGGCCAGGAAAGCGGTGGTCCCGATCTGGGCGACCTTGCCGAGGGCCAGCGCGGTCAGGATCAGCGCCAGTACGAAGTGGATGAACACGTAGGCGGCGAGCCCTTTCGAGGTGGCCTCGTCGCCCGCTCCGGCGGTCTCCCGACTGACCTCGGGAGGCTTGATGGGGCCGCCCTGCTCGAGCGGGCGCCATCCCGGCGCCGCCACGAACGGCATCAGGCGATCCACCGCGCGGCGGGCCCGGGCGGCGACTGCGATCAGGTCGACCCAGCTCGCGAAATTCGCCCACAGCGGATTGGCGCTCGCAAGTGGCTTCACCACGCCGTAGACCGGCTCGTCGGTCTCGGGCACGAAGGTGCCGAACATCCGGTCCCAGATGATGAGAACGCCCGCGTGATTTCGATCGATGTAGCGCGGGTTCCGCCCATGGTGCACGCGATGATGGGACGGAGTGTTGAAGACCCATTCGATCGGGCCGAGCCTGCCGATGAGGCGGGTGTGAATCCAGAATTGATAGAGCGTGTTGAGGGCGGAGCAGGTGATGAAGGTGGCGGGGGGAAAGCCCAGCACGGCCAGGGGCAGGTAGAACACCCAGGAGAAGAAGCTCTGAAAGGCCCCCTGGCGCAGGGCGACCGAGAGGTTGTACTCCTCCGATTGATGGTGCACGGAGTGGGCCGCCCAGAAGGCGCCGATCTCATGGCTCTTGCGGTGGAACCAGTAGTACAAGAAGTCGACGCCCAGGAAGCACAGGGCGAATACGGGCCAGGAGTTCTCGGGCAGGTCGAAAAGCCGGGCCCCCGTATAGAGGGCGAGGTAACCGGCGAAGAGCGTGGCCTTGACCAGCACGCCCAGGAGCTGCTCGATCATGCCGCACCCGAGGTCGGCGAAAGAATCCGCAAAGCGATACACCCGGCGTTCCAGGAGCCTCGCGGCCACGATCTCGATGGCGATGAGGATGAAGAAGAGCGGTATCGAGGCGACGATGAGTTTCATTTCGGACTGCTCGAGCAACCTGCCCGAGGGAAACGTTTCCGGGCGCGCGGGCCTGCGATGCTAAGCTTGAAGCGTCGCTTTCCAGAAAAAAGACAGTAACCATGCCGCTTTACGAATACCACTGCAAGAAGTGCGGTCGATTCGAGACCCTGCAAAGATTCTCGGATGGTCCGCTCTCCGCCTGCCCCACCTGCGGGGGAGCCGTCGAACGACTCATCTCGGCGCCGGCTTTCCAGTTCAAGGGCAGCGGGTGGTACGTGACCGACTACGGAAAGTCCGGATCCGACGCGACGGGGTCGAAAGACGCCGGCGGGAAGGGGACGGACTCGAAGTCGTCGGAGGCCTCCGGTTCTGCCTCCAAGGAAACTTCCACGCCACCGTCGGCTGACTCAAAGTCGTCGACGAACTCCTCTCCCAAAGAAGGCGCTGCCTCAGCGGCCCCGGCCATGGCGCCGGCCGCGAACACGAGTCAGTAGCATCCCGAAAGACGTAACCCACCTCTTTCTGAGTATCCCGCCTCGACGCAACAGGGCCTCTTGAGGATCCCCCAAGGATCCGAAAGAGGCCCCAGCTTTTTTCAGTGAGCGGCGGACCAGTTGCTTCCGAGGTGGGCATCCACGTCGAGCGGGACCTTGAGGGACATGGCTTCCGACATCACCTTGCGGACGAGTACCAACGCCTCTTCCTTCTCGGCTTCGGGGGTCTCCAGCAGCAGCTCGTCGTGAATCTGGGAGATGAGACGGGACTTGAGGCCGCGCGCGCCTAGGGCACGGTCGAGATCGACCATGGCCTTCTTGATGAGATCAGCGGCCGAGCCCTGGACGCGCGTGTTCACCGCCTGGCGCTCGGATTCGAGCCGGGCCGGCACGTTCTTCGACTGGATGTCGGGCAGGCGGCGCAGCCGGCCCATCATCGTCCGCACCATGCCCGTCTTTCGCGCCTCCTCGATGGAGGCGTCGATGAAGCCGCGCACCCTGGGATACCGGTCGAAGTAGGCGCGGATGAACGCGTCCGCTTCCTTGCGGGAGATGCCGATGTCGCGGGCCAGGGTGAACGCGGTCTTTCCGTAGAGAAGGGCGTAGTTCACCATCTTCGAGCGGCGGCGCTGCTCGTCCTTGGGCAGGGTGGTGAAGGGGCCGAAGATCTCGAGCGAGGTTCGGTCGTGCACGTCTTCGCCCCGTCGGAAGGTCTCGATGAGGATGGGATCCTCCGAAAGATGCGCCAGGATCCGCAGCTCGATCTGCGAGTAGTCGGCGGAAAGCAGCAGATGCCCGGGCGGAGCTATGAAAGCCTCGCGAACGCGGCGTCCTACCGCGGTGCGGATGGGAATGTTCTGCAGGTTCGGGTCGGTCGCGGACAGGCGGCCGGTCGCCGCGATGTTCTGGCGGAACGAAGCATGGATCCGGCCCGTGCGTTTGTTGATCATCTCCGGCAGCGCATCGACGTAGGTCGAACGCAATTTGGTAATGCCCCGGTACTCGAGGATGAGCCGGGGGAATTCGTGGTCTTTGGCCAGATCTTCGAGGACGTCGTCCGCGGTGGAGAGGGTCTTCGTCTTCTCGGTTTTGCGCCCCGATTCGAGACCCATCTCTTCGAAGAGGATCTGGCGGAGCTGCACGGGCGAAAGGATGTTGAACTGCTTTCCCGCCAGGGCATAGATGCGCTGGGCCAGCTGCTCGATCTCGGGGCCCAGCTCTTCGGA
>CAZYEA010000146.1:0-12004 GCA_964646485.1 uncultured Acidobacteriota bacterium | reverse complement strand
GAACCAGTCCGCCGAGCACGCTGACCAGAGCCGCGTCCATGCCCGCCACCGCGATCACGAGGTCATGGCCGCGAATCTCGCCCAAACGGGCGAGGAGCCGGTGCAGACCGGCGACACCGACGTCGTTCACTTCGGTAGCCCGATGGCCGAAGTACTCGAGCGTGCGCACGGCCTCCCGGCTCACGGGAAGATCGCTGGTGCCCGCGCACACCACGGCCACCCGGGATCGCTCGGAGAGAGGACGCCTCGGCCCCAGGGTTGCGGTGCGCGAGACCGGCTCATAATCGAGCAGGGCGCGCACCCCCGGGTCGAGCGCCGCGTGCCGGCTCTCATCCAGGCGCGTGAGCAGCATCGACCGGCCGAGTGAAGACACGCGGGCGACGATCTGCGCCACCTGAGCGTTGGTCTTGCCCGCGCAATAGAGGGCTTCGTCGAGGCCGATGCGTTCGGCTCGCAGCAGGTCGAGGTCGAATTCGCTCACGCGGGCCGCAGGAAGGCGCTGCCCTGGCGGTAGACCTCGAAGCCCACCCCGCCCTTGAGCCCCGCGGCCCGGGCGCGCGCCGCAATCCTTCCCGTCCATTCGAGCCGCGCTTCCGCAGGCCAGGCGTTGAGCGAGGCCTCGTCCATTTCCACGATCACCCCGCGTTGACGCACCCGGCAGCGGACGGTCCGCGGCGAGACCGCGTGGCGCAGCTCGGCCTCGAGGGCGTCGACGAGGGCGAGGACGGAGGCCTCGATGCGAATGCCGGTCTCCACCCGGCTCGACAGGCAGGGCGCCGCGGGCAGTTCCGCCACGGCGCCGAGGCCGAGGTGACGCGCGAGCTCACGCACCCGCGCCTTGGTGAGGCCCGCCTCCACGAAGGGATGACGCACCCCGCGCTCGGCCGCGGCGGTGAGTCCGGGGCGGAAGTCGGAGAGGTCATCGAGATTGGAACCCGACAGGAGGGTCAGGTCGAAGCGGCGCCGGATCGCGTCGTAGAGATGGCTCTTGCAGAAGTAGCAGCGGTTGAGAGGGTTGCTTCGGTAGGCCTCGTCCGCGAACTCTCCGGCATCGATCAGGGCGAGGCGCGCCCCGCGTTCCTCCGCGAGCGATTTCACCCGCTCCGTGGCCTCGTTTGGAACCGCAGGCGACACCGCATGCACCATCACCGCGCGCTCGCCGAGGTGGCGGTGGGCGAAGGCGGCCAGGGTGAGACTGTCGACCCCGCCGCTCACCGCGATCGCCACCTCCCCGCAGTCGTGAAGGGCGGCAAGGAGGCGCGTGGTGGCGTCGCCAAAGTCGATGGCTTCACGCGGCGCGTCCCTGGTCATCGCCAAAGGAGTCTATTCGACCGCGCCGCTCGTCAGCCGCGCTCGGCTTCGCGACGCAGGCGCTCGCGGGCCTCGTGCCCGGAGACCTCGCGCAGACTTTCGGCCTCAACTTTCGTGGTGGCGTGGCCGGGGCGTTCGGCGTGTTTCCGTTCGAGCGTGCGCCCCTCCAGGACCGCGCGGCTCGCCGTCCGGGCGAGAGTGTGCCTTTTCACCTCGAGGATGCGCACCCCCAGGGTCGTGGTTTCGTGGAAGCACCGGGCCGCCACGTCGTCCTCGGCGCCCGAGCGGCACAGAACACGCACCGAGATGACCACGCGCCCCTTTTTGCCGAGCGCCGGGGTCTGCAGGACATCGAGCACCTGGGGATGCGCGCGCAGGTGATCGAGGCCGATCGCGAGGTCCTCGGGAGTCTGGTCGTCGATCTCGAACTCGATCGACGTCACGTGATCGCGAGGAGGCGTCTCCGCGGTTCCGGCCTCGAACGCGAGCACGCGTACGCAGTTCGAGATTCCGGGAATGGTGCGGGCGCCGAAACCGAGTCCCGTGCCGAGAAGGCGGTGCTCGCGCGGGGCGGAGCCCGGCATCGACAGGAGGTATTTCGCGATGGCGGCGCCGGTCGGCGTGACCCGCTCGCCGAGGATGCCGTCGTCGCGAACGTTCAGCCCGCGCAGGAGAAGGGTCGCGGCCGGGGCGGGAACAGGAAGCAGGCCGTGGGCGGACTTCACGAAGCCCGAACCCAGGGGCAAGGGTCCCACCGCCCAGGTGGCGGGAGCGAGCGAGTGAACGATCGCCGCCGCGGCCACGATGTCGGCGATCGAGTCCCATTCACCGAGTTCATGGAAGCTCACCGTGTCCGTGGTGGCGCCGTGAACCTCGGCCTCGGCCTCGGCGAGGAGCGTGAAGATCGCGACCGCGCGGCCTGCGATCGCGGGATCGAGGGCCGAAGCCCCAAGGGCAGCGCGTATCTGGGAGAAGGGTCGATGGCCGTGAGCCTGATCGTGCGCGTGCTCGTGAGGCTCGGGGTCAGGCGGGTGCGGGTGCGGTTGCGACGCCTCGATCACCAGGAAGCGGCGGCCGGTCAGGGCGTGGTCCTGGTGGGGCAGGAGGTCGCAGCGAAAGCGTTCGGGAAGACCGGCGGCGCGGACCGCCGCCTGAACCACCGGCTCCAACCCAGGGAACGCATCCAGCATGGCGGCGACGAACATGTCCCCGGCCAGACCGCCAACCGGGTCGATCCGGAAATGGATCATGGCCGTGAAGCAGCGCCGCGGGCCGCGGCGATCATTTCGGCGGGACGATTGGTTCCAATCCCGAGGAGGCCCAGGCTGGCGAGCCTCTGGAATTCGTCCGCGTCGTCGCACACCCAGGTGGCGACCCCGAGCCCCTTCTCCCGGGCGCGGGCGATGAGCCCGGCCGAAAGATGCCCCTTCTCCGGCATGATGAAGCTCGCCTTCACCTTGAGGGCGGCTTCGAACATGGCGGGTTCGGGCTCGCGGTAGAAGAGATGGCCGCGGGGCGCCTCGGGCAAAAGGGCGGCCATGCGCTCGAGGGCCCGGGTCGAGAACGACAGAACCGCAATCTCCGACGCCAGGTCGGGCGAGGCCCGCACCCCCGACCTCACGATTTCCGCGGCGATGCGCCGCTCGAAACCATCGCTGTCCTCGAGCGAAGATTCCTTCTTGATCTCGAGCATGACTTTCGCCCGGCCCTTGAGGAGAGCGAGCAGCTCGCCGAGAGTCAGGACGCGCTGGGGCGAAAACGTCTCCCCGAAGAGTTTCTTGCAGGAGACGTCCGCGGCCTGCACCTGGGCGAGGGGCAGGGTGCGCACGTCGCCGGTGCTTTCGGAGGTCCGATCGAGGGTGGGATCGTGGATCACCACGATGTGGCCATCCGCGGTCATCTGCACGTCACACTCGACCATGGTGGCGCCGTGGGCGAGGGCGCTTTCAAACGAGGCGATCGTGTTCTCCGGGGCCGCGGAGCAGTTTCCGCGGTGGGCGATGACCAGGGTCATTTACCGCGCCGGACTTCCAGCGGCCCGCCGCGCCGTCAACTCAAAGACCTTCGCTTCGATGAACACCTGCAGCAGTTCGGTGTCGAGCTTGCCTTGCCTGGCCTCGTCGTCGAGGATGGCGAGAGCCTTTTCGACGGGCACCGCTTTTTTGTAGGGGCGGTCCCAGGCCACCAGGGCGTCGAAGATGTCGGAGATGGTCATCATCCGGGACTGCAGGGGAATGTCCGCGGCCTTGAGACGGCGGGGGTATCCGGTGCCGTCGAGCTTCTCGTGGTGGGCGAAGGCGATTTCGGGAACCCGGGCGAACTCACCCGTCCACGGAATCTGGGAGAGGAACTTGAAGGTGTGGGTGACGTGGCTCTCGATCTCCACCCGCTCCTGCTCGGAAAGCGACCCGCGACGGATGGAGAGGGCCTCGAGTTCGTTGGCGGTGATGTAGGGCCGGGCCACGCCGTCGATGTCGATGTAGTTGCGCGAGGGCAGCTCGAGGAGCGCGCTCGCGGTTTCGCCATCGAGGACGGTCGGTTCGTTGGACTTGGAAACCACGTCGAGGGCGGCGTCGATCTCGGCCTGGCGACGGGCGTGGTCGGCTTCGATCGCCGCCATCTCGTCTTTGTTTCCACCGGCCTGCAGGCACGCGACCTTGGCGCGCAGATACTCCGCCTCCACCGTGCGCTTGATCACGCCGAAGCGCTGGCGAAGCGCCAGCATCTCGCCGAAGAAGAGCTTCTTGGCCTTGACCAGGACCTTCTCGCGCACCCCGACCTTTCCGAAATCGTGGAGGAGGCTCGCGTAACGGATCTCGTGGATCTGATCCCGGTTGAAGCGCACCTGGGCGAAGGGGCCCGAGGAGGTTCCGTCGATCTTCTGGGCCAGGCCCACGGTCAGCTCGGCGACCCGGCCGGAATGGCCTGAGGTCGTGGGATCGCGGCTTTCGATCGCGGTCACCGAGGCCTGGACGAACGACTCGAAGAGCGCCTTGATGCCTTCGATGAGGCGGGTGTTCACCAGGGCCACCGCGGCCTGGGAGGCGAGGGACAAAACGAGATCGAGGTCGAGGTCGTCGAAGGAGACCACCATGGTGTCGACGAGCGAACTCGGTTTGAGGATGGCGGCCGCATCCTTCTTCTTGTTGATGAGCTGGATGACCCCGATGATCTCGCCCTGGTGGTCGCGCATGGGAACGACCAGCATGGACTTCGTCCTATAGCCGGACTTGGTGTCGAACGATCGCGAGATCCTATAGGGGGTGCCCGCGGGAAGCTCGTAGGCGTCGGCCACGTTCACGGCGGCTCCGTGGATGGCTACATAACCCGCGATCGAGGTCTGGTCGAGGGGCATCCGCGATTCCTGGAACTCGAAGGACACGGAGTCGTTCTTGGCGAGTGCGAACTTGAGGGTGTCGGGCTGGCCCTGATCCCCTTTCATGACGAGGTAGAGGCTGCCCGCGTCGGCCGAAGTGATCTGTCGCGACTTGTCGAGGATCAGGGACAGGAGGCGGTTGATGTCGCGCTCGGCGGAGAGGGCCGCCCCGATCTTGTTCAGTTCGGACAACTCGGTGTTGCGCCTCGCGAGCTGGCCCTCGAGGGCGGAATAGGCGGTCTTGCGACCCGCGATTTCACGCGCGTAGCGGGCCGCCCGCTCGAGGGCCAGGGCGGATATGGGGCCGACGAGGACCGAGGGCAGGGCGGGAAACGCCTCGAGGGCAGGGGTTACCTCCTCGGCCCGCCCCACCACCACGATGGCCGCGGGGCAGGAGGCGAGGGCGGCCGCGAAGGGTGCGCCCACTTTCAGGAGACGCCCGGCCTCGGCCACGATCAGGACGTCCCGGTCGCCGAGGAGGCGGAAGAGATGAGGCTCGTCGCTGACCGAAGACACCTCGGGCCGGGGTTCCGCGAGGAGCAGGGTGGGATCGCCGTAGACGCACGTTCTCATCACTATTGGCGGTATCGAGCGTAGCACAGCGCCCATCGCGCCCTTTGGACCCTGAGCGACTTCGATCACCGCTGATTACGGCGCTCGCCGGGACCGGAGTTAGGCTTGAACGTAGTGCGGGACGAACTTCTAAAGAGCAGCGAGCATCGGCTGTGGGAGTTGATCGCGGAACGGGCGCGCCAAGGCGTCGACCTCAAGGCCCTCGACCAGAGGATCTGGGATCTCTTCGGCGAGACCTGGGCCATCATGTTCACCGACCTCGCCGGCTTCTCCCGCCAGGTGGAGAAGTTCGGGATTCTCCATTTTCTCCAGATCATCCACGAGCACAAGCAGATGCTCTCCCCGATCATCCAGAAGCACGACGGCATCCTCATCAAGATCGAGGCGGACTCCCTGATCGTGATCTTCCGCCGCACCGCCTCGGCGGTCGAGTGTGCGGTGGAGATGCAGCACGCCCTCAAGGGGTTCAACCAGGGGCGCCCCCCCGAAACCGAAGTCCTGCTGTGCGTGGGCATCGGCCACGGCGAGGTGCTGAGAGTCGGCGACCTCGACGTCTGGGGCCGCGAAGTGAACGCCGCGAGCAAGCTCGGCGAAGACACCGCGAAGGCGAATGAGATCCTCCTCACCCGGGCGGCGATGGAGTCCGCCGGTTCGATCCCCGGGCTCAGCTACGAACGGATCGAAGCCCAGGTCGCGGGCTCCGCGGAAAACTACCGCGTCCGTTACTGAGGTCGAGGAGCCCCGGCGCGCGACCTCACGAGTTCGGCGATCTCGATGGGCGCTTGGACCGTGACATCCGGGCCTTCTTTCGCCATTCCCTCGCGGTCGTAGCCCCACAGTACGCCGATCGAAACGGCCCCCGCGTTCCGGGCGGTGCGGATGTCGATCGCGGAGTCGCCCACGAGGGCGGTCTCATCCGGCCGGACTCCGGCCCGCGCGGCAAGGGAGAGGAGGCCCTCAGGGTCCGGCTTCCTGGTCTTGAGGTCGTCGCCGCCGATCACCCCCAGGAAACGGCCGTCGAGACCGAGGGCGTGCACGAGGATCCGGCTCATCTCCCCGGGCTTGTTGGTGAGAACCGCGAGCCGCGCATGAGGCTCGATCAGGCCGAGAGCGTCGCGAAGCCCCGGAAAGAGGAGGGTGGTTTCAACCAGACGCGCGCGATAGACGGGGAGAAAACGGCGGAAGACGGGCTCCACGTCTGCTTCGGGACGCCCCATCGAGGCGAGACAGCGCTCGATCAACTGTCTCGCTCCGCCCCCCACGAAGCCGCGAACCCGCGCGAGGGGCAGGCGAGCCAAAGGACCATAGCGCTCGACCAGGACGTGATTCGCAGAGGACGCTATGTCGCCGATGGAGTCGATGAGGGTGCCGTCGAGATCGAAGGCGACGAGGCGGATGGGACGAGGGCTCGGGTTCAGGATCAACGCCCTTTCTTGCCGTCGCTGCAGTTGATGTAGCCGAGGGCGCACAGGTGCTCGCGCTCGGCCGGATCGAGATCCTTCACCGCGCGACCCGAGGGCTGGTCGAGGTAGAGCACCACCCCGTTCCGCGACGGTCCGGGCTTGAAGAGGCCCTCGAGCACATCGGCGTCGAGGCTCGGGAGCGCGAAGGGGAGGGCGGGCGGATGAGCGCCGCTCTCGCCCACGAAGAGGTCCGCGGGGCTGAGAGAGCGTGCGCCCATCATCCCGTTCAGGGTCACGGGAACGCCGACCGGCCGGACCCGGAAGAACACGTCGCGCGGCGCGCCGGGCTTCGGGGAGAGGGAGATCCGGAGGACGCGGCCATTGCCGCCGATCTCCGCCTTCTCCGAGATCCCGAGGCCCGCGGTTTCGACCCCTTCCACCCAGCCCGCAGTCTCCACCACGAGCGAGAGAGGCTGAGCCGAGAACGCGCGCAGGGCATAGCGATAAGGAGTGACCTGCATGGTGGCCTCCACCGCCGAGCGCAGGCGGCGAAGCGCTTCGGGCCTCTGGTCGATGAGGTTCCGCTTCTCCCCAGGGTCCTGGTCGAGGTCGAAGAAGAGTTCGTCCGTCTGCGGCGAGAAGCGCCGGATGTACTTCGCCCGGCCGGTGCGGATGCCCGACGAGACGAAGCCGCGATGAGAGATCTCCGACACCACGGTCTGCTCCGGCGCCTTCGCGAAGGCAACTCCCTGCAGGGGACGGCCGATGATGGTGGGAGGATCGGGCACGGGCATGCCCTCGGCCTCGAGGATGGTGGGCAGCACATCGGAGAGGGCCACCATCTGCTTCACCCGCGCCCCCGCGCCCTGCCCTCCCCCGAACTTGACGATCATGGGAACGTGGATGAGCTCGTCGAAGACGGAGCGGCCATGCAGCCAGCCCCCGTGGTCCTGGAACTCCTCGCCGTGATCGCCCACGAAGAAGATGAGGGCGTCGTCATAGACCCCGCGCTTCTTCAGCTCATCAATGAACCGGCCGAACTGCTGGTCGCCATAGGCGATGTCGCCGTCATACTGGGCGATGAGCCGCTCGCGATCCAGGGGCTCCTTGAAGTCGTAACGCGGGTCGGTGCCCGGGTGCCCGGGAACGGGCTTGGGATCGAACAGGGTGTCGAAGGGCGCGGGAGGCGAATACGGGACGTGGGGATCCATGGTGTGCACGTAGAGGAAGGTGGGCAGGCCCCGACGAGAGTCGACGAACTCGAGGGCGCGATCGACCACGGTCCGGGTATCGACATTCTTCGATCGCTGCCCCTCGGGGCCGTGAAGCCCCTCGAACACGTCGAAGCCTTGATGAAAATTCGAGTCTTTGGCGTAGACCACGGAGTTCGCGATCACCGCCCCGGTGGCGTAGCCCTTGGCGTCGAGCATCTCCGCCAGGGTCACCTGGCCGGAGTCGAGGGGGTCGCGCAACTGCACCGCGTGGTGGCGTGAAGGCAGGCGCGAGGTCATGAGCGAGGCCACCGAAGGCTTCGTCCAGGACGCGTGCGCGATGCCGTGTTCGAACACCACCGCGTCCTTCGCGAACTTCAAGAGCTCCGGCGTGGTCGGCCGCTCGTAGCCATAGGGGGTGGTGTGGTCGGCGCGCAGGGTATCGACCAGGTAGACGATGACGAGCGGTTCTTTCCCCACCGCGACCGGCGGAGCCACCGAGATCGCGGGGGCGCCCCAGTAGGCGCGGAAGAGGTCGCCATCCTTCTCGAAGGCGCGCGTCTCGAGCACGATCTGCCGATCGGCGCCCGCATACTTCGCGAGGTCGGCCTTGAGGTTCACAAAAGTCCGGTGTTCGGCCTTCGAGATGGGGTCGACCACCTGGGTGAGCACGGTCTGCGACCGGCCGTTCTCCATCACGCTGATCACGAACTCCACCGCACCCTTGGACTGCCGGTCCTCGGGGATGCCGGCGGCCACGTTCAGGATCCCGCCCTTCGGGATGTCGGTGCGCAGGACGATCTTCGAGGGCGGCGAAGCGGGAAGAACGCGCAAGCCGACGTCGTCGATGTGAATCATCCGCCCCTGGACGTCGGCCACGAACGCCTTGCCCTCCCCCACCACACTGCCATCGACCAGGTTCGCCGCGTAGATGCTCAGGTCCTGGCCCTTCTCCCGGGCGCACGCGGAGCCAAGCGCTCCGAGGGCGAGGCCGAGGACGAGGCTGCGGGATGGACGCATCATGGGATAAGGAAGTCTCGAATGAGCCGCGCCACCTCGGCCGGCTTTTCTTCTTGGGGCAGGTGGCCGGTCTCGAGGGTGACTTTACGCGCGCCCTTGATCGCGGCCACGAATCGGTCGGCATGGGATTCGGGCAGCCACGGATCGAAGCGTCCCCACAACACCAGGGTCGGCGCGTGAATCGAGGTGAGGGAGCCCTCGAAATTCTCGCCTCCTCGGGAAAGCATCAGCGAACGCACGGAGTCGAGCGCCCCGGGGCGCATCAGCGGCGCCACGTACTCGTCGATGCGCTCCTCGGTGATGCGGGAGTCGTCCACCATCAGGTGCTTCAGGAAGAAGCGGGCGAGGAGCCTCTTCACGGGCAGGTGGGTCGAGAGGTTGCCCGCGGTGCGCGAGGCCAGCAGTTTCGCGAGGAGTGGACGGTCGCCCTGGGCCAGGTTGAAGCCCGCGGAGTCGAGGATGACGAGGCGGTCCACCTGGTCCGGGTGGTGCGCGGCCATGAGCAGGGAGATCGCTCCGCCCAGGCTGTTGCCCGCGAAGTGGGCCCGGCTCACCCCCAGGGCGCTCAGAAGACCGACGATCGCCTGGTCGTAGTCGGCAAAAACGAGATCGGGTGGTTGCGACGAGGCTCCGAAGCCGGGGAGGTCGAGGGCGATCACGTCGAAGTCCTCGGACAAGGGCCCGATCAACTCGGACCAGGTGTACATCGACGAGGCGAGCCCGTGGATCAGGACGAGAGCGGGGCCCTGTCCCCGGCGGACGTAACGAACGTCCAGGCGTCCCACGCGCACGGTCTTCGGCTGCAACCCCGCGCGGGCGAGCCACCTTCCGGTTGGGGGAAGGGTTTCCGCGGGAAGGAGGAAGAGCGCCGCTCCGAGCACGAGGAGCAGCACGACGGCGCGGCGCGCGAACTTCGCCAAGGCGTTGCTCAGGTTCAGGGCTCGATCAGGCGGAGAATCTCGGGCAGGGCGATGCGGGCGGCTTCCCGGCCGGCCTCGAAGAAGGTGGGGATCTTGCGCGGCTGCATCCAGCCCGAATCTCCCATGGCGGGGGCGATCACGAGGTCGGCGCCGGAGAGCTCCACGCGCGTCCTCGAGCGGAGCAGGGTGAGACCGGCGCGGAGGGCGATGGCCACGAAGGACTCGGCGGCCGGCCATTTGGTGCCGCCGTTCACGTCCACCGCGATCACCACCCCTTCGTCCCCGGCCAGTTCGCGCGCGAGCTTCACCGGGACCACGTCGGTGACGCCTCCGTCATAGAGGCGCCGGCCCTCGTAAATGAAGGGCGGGAACACGCCGGGGAAACTGCAGGAGGCGCGGACGGCGTCCCGGACGTTGCCGCTCTTCAACACCACGCCCTGCCCAGAGTCCATATCGGTGGCGAGGACGGCGAGCGGAGCGGAAAGCTCCTCGAAGGTCTCCTTGGGCAGGAACTCGTCGATGAGAATTCCGAGCCTGGTGCCGGAGAGGAGTCCGCCCCCCCAGCCGCGCACCCAGAACCATGGATGCAGGCGCGAAGCCTCATCGACGAGGGCCTCCATGCTCGCCCCCCCGAGATAAGCCGCGGCCACGAGCGACCCTCCGGAGACTCCGGCGTAGCCGGTGGGCTTCACCCCGTTGGCCGCGAGCTCGATGATGACGCCCGCGTGGGCGGCTGCGTGAGCGCCCCCGCCGGAGAGCGCCAGCACCAGCGGCTTTCTCGAACTCACGAAGAGAGGATCTCCTGCAAGGACTCCACCTCGAACGAGTTGGTGCGCAGCGCGCGGATCGCATCCACCGCAGCCGCAGCGCCGGTGAGAGTGGTGAAGGCGAGGACGCCCTGCTGGGTCGCCTGCTTCCTGATGGCCCCGTCGTCGACGAATGACTTGCGGCCGAGCGGAGTGTTGATCACGAGCTGGATCTGACCACCGCGAATCAGGTCGAGACAATCGGGCTTGGCCTCGCCCACCTTCGACACCGCCTCCGCCGGAACCCCGCCCTGGGTGAGGAAGGAGGCAGTGCCGCGGGTGGCGAGGATCCGGAAGCCGGACTGGTGGAGCGAGCGCGCCATCTCCAGCACTCCCGGCTTGTCGTTGTCGTGAACGGAGATGAAGACGGCGCCGCTCGTCGGAATCGACGTCCCCGCCGCGGCCTGACCCTTGGCGAAGGCCACGCCCACACTGCGCGCGATGCCCATGACTTCGCCGGTCGACTTCATCTCCGGCCCGAGCAGGATGTCGCTGCCCTGGAACTTCACGAAGGGGAGCACGGATTCCTTCACGAAGATGCGCTTCACCTCGAGATCGGCGGTGAGGCCGAGCTCTTTGAGGGTGCGGCCCGCCGCGATCTTCGCCGCGATCTTCGCCATGGGGACGCCGGTGGCCTTGCTGATGAAGGGCGTGGTGCGCGAGGCGCGGGGGTTCACCTCGATCACGTACACCTTGTCGTTCTTGATCGCGTACTGGACGTTCATCAGCCCGCGCACGTTCAGGGCGAGGCCGAGGCGGCGGGTGTAGTCGCGGATGGTGGCGATGTGCTCGGGCTTGACCTTGTAGGTGGGCAGGACCATGGCGGAGTCGCCGCTGTGGATGCCTGCCTCTTCGATGTGCTCGAGGATGCCGCCGATGATCACGCGTTCGCCGTCGCCCAGCGCGTCCACGTCGACTTCGAAGGCGTCCTCGAGGAAGCGGTCGACCAGGATGGGATGATCGGGCGAGGCCTTCACCGCCTCGTGGGCGAAGCCCTCGAGATCGTCGTCGGTGTAGACGATGGCCATGGCCCGGCCGCCGAGCACGTAGGACGGCCGCACCAGCACGGGATAGCCGATGCGGCGGGCGATCTCGCGGGCCTCGGGGATGGAAAGCGCGGTGCCGCTCTCCGGCTGGGGGATCTTCAGTTCGTCGAGAAGCTTGGAGAAACGCTTGCGGTCCTCGGCGAGGTCGATCATGTCGGGCGAGGTGCCCCAGATGGGGACACCCGCGCGGAAGAGGGGCAGGGCGAGCTTGAGCGGAGTCTGGCCGCCGAACTGGATGACCACCCCGTCGGGTTTCTCGCGCTCCACGATGTTCATCACGTCTTCGAAGGTGAGGGGCTCGAAGTAGAGGCGGTCGGAGGTGTCGTAGTCGGTCGACA
>CAZYEA010000145.1:0-12228 GCA_964646485.1 uncultured Acidobacteriota bacterium | reverse complement strand
GAAGGCCGTCAGATCACGTGGAGCGCCTCGCTATCGCTCGGCGTCGAATCCCACGATGTCTCGTTCTGTCAAACACCGTCATCGCTGGGGGGAATAAACCCTGTCACGAGGGCCAACCCCCGTCATCGCGAGGGACCCGAAGTTATTGGCCGGACCGAAGCGATCTCCGCGGCCCGCGCTCCCTCCTTGGTCTTGATGCATTTTGCCCATTGTCGGGGATGGCCACGCGGGCGTCTCCTCATACCTACCGGGTGATGCTATTCGCACCCGACCTGATCCGAGGGGAGTTTCTACTATGCGACGATTCTTCATTCTTCTGGCGGTTCTGGCTTTTGCCGCAAGCGCCACGCAGGCCCAGACCGACGCCAAGAAGGTCCCGATGAAGGGGACGGCCATCAAGGGCGAGACGATGTTCAAGCAGTACTGCACGAGCTGCCACGGCCTGGCCGGGAAAGGCGATGGACCCTATGCCTCCAATCTGACCAAGCCGCCCTCCGACCTGACCAGGATTTCAGCCCGCAACGGCGGCACATTCCCGGAGGTGAAGGTAGCCCGCTATATCGAAGGGGCGGACGAGATCGCGGCGCACGGCTCCCGCGACATGCCCCTGTGGGGCGCGCTCTTCCGGGGCCTCGACCGCGACATGGCGCAGATCCGGATCAACGTACTCACTGACTACGTGAAGTCGCTGCAGACCAAGTAAGCCTCAGACGCGGTCCGACGCTGTCGAGGCGGTCTGCAGCCTCGAGCGGCTTCGCTGGTCTTCGTCGTCCGGTTCGACGTGGATCACCACGTCCGCGAGTCCCTGGTATTGCCCGCACAGCCAGGCCTCGAGATCGCGCGCGATCGCGTGACCCCTTTCCACCGTCATGGCCGGATCCACGAGGCTGCTCAGGTCCATGTGGATGATGGCGCCGGTGCCGCGGGAGCGGATGTTGTGGCAGCCCCGCACGCCGGGGAAAGTCATGACCTTGCCGAGGACGTCCGCGGGGTCGAGGCGCTGCTGGTCGGAGAAGGTGGTGTGCGCGCCCTTGAATACCTCGAGGGCCGCCCAAACGATGGCGAAGGCCACGAACAGGCCGACGATCGGGTCGGCGATGGGCACGCCGTACTTCACCAGGGCCAGGGAGACGAGAACCCCGAGCGTCACCCAGACGTCGGACAAGGTGTGCCTCGCGTCCGCCTGCAGGACGTCGCTGCCGAGCTCGCGGCCGCGGCGGGTCTCGAACCACACCACGAAGAGGTTGATGGCGAGGGTGACGATCATGACCGCGAAGGAGGTCGCGGTGACCTCCACCCTCGGGTGCACTCCGGTCCGGGCGAAGGCCATGAGAGCGGTGGCCGAGCCGCTCACCACCCGAAAAGCCGCGAAGCAGAGCATGAGCCCGATGGCGGCGCTCGCGAACGATTCGTACTTGTGGTGCCCGTAGGGGTGGTCGTCATCGGGGGGTTTCTTCGCCGCCTGCATCGCGATGAGGGCCACGATGTTCCCCGAGCCGTCGGTGAAGGAGTGGATGCCGTCCGCGAGCATCGCGGTGGAGCCGCTGATGATCCCCCAGGCGGCCTTGGCCGCGGCCACGATGAGGTTCAAGGCGAGGATCTGCCATAAGACCCTGGCGATGCCCCGCGCGCGTGCCTGCATGTGCCACCCCCAAACGACGAAGCGAACGACTCTGCCCACGCCCAGCCAGGCGAAGGATAGCGCCTTGACCCCGTCCCGGTCCGGGCGCGGTTAGAGTCTGCGCTCCTTTAGATGGAGGTGATGGTGCGCGAACTCTTCCCCGAGATCGAGCCGTTCGACGAGGCCTGGTTGAAGGTCGGCGATGTCCACACCGTTCACTACGAGCAGGTCGGCAACCCGAGGGGGAAGAAGGTCCTCTTCCTGCACGGCGGCCCCGGCGGCGGGCTCGACCCGGTCTATCGGCGCTATTTCGATCCAAAGAAGTGGCATGTGATCCTCATCGACCAGCGGGGCAGCGGCAAGAGCACGCCCACCGCCGAACTTCGCGAGAACACCACCTGGGATCTGGTGGCTGATGCCGAACGCATCCGGGAGCAGCTCGGCATCGACCAGTGGGTGCTTTTCGGCGGGAGCTGGGGCAGCACCCTTGCCCTCGCCTACGCGCAGAAGCATCCGGAGCGGGTCAAGGGACTGATCCTGCGCGGCATTTTCCTTCTGAGGCGCAAGGAGCTGCTGTGGTTCTATCAGGAGGGAGCGAGCTGGCTATTCCCCGATGCGTGGGACGAGTATCTGAAGCCGATTCCGGAGGTCGAGCGCTTTGACCTTATGAGCGCCTACTACCGAAGGCTCACATCCGAAGATACGGAGGTACGGAGGGCGGCGGCGAAGGCGTGGGCCATCTGGGAAGGCACCACCAGCCGGCTC
The DNA here is from genome assembly GCA_964646485.1 of uncultured Acidobacteriota bacterium. GTDB lineage: Bacteria > Acidobacteriota > Vicinamibacteria > Fen-336 > JAGNNV01 > JAGNNV01. Next base: position 9,842 of record CAZYEA010000145.1, on the reverse strand, counting down.
CAGGTCGACCCCGAGTACCTCACCCGCTTCGGCGCCGATGCCTTCGCCGACGCCTTCGCCCGCATCGAGGCCCACTACTTCGTTCACGGAGCGTGGCTGAGGACGGACACCCAACTCCTCGATGATGTGCCGAAGATCGCCCACCTGCCCGGGGTGATCGTGCAGGGGCGCTACGACGTGGTGTGTCCGGCCGCAAGTGCCTGGGCCCTCCACAAACGGTGGCCACGGTCGAGGCTGACGATCGTGCCCGACGCCGGCCACAGCATCAAAGAGCCCGGAATCCTGAGCGCGCTCGTCGAGGCCGCCGACGAGTTCGCCGCCCTTTAGGCCGCGCGATTCGACCCCCGGTCCAACCTCTACAGCGCGTTGCCGACGGGCCGGGGCGGCTTCACCGTCTCGGGCTCGGGCGTGAAGTCCTCACCAGGGTTGATGAACCGGTCCGCCTCGAACTTGTACTGCTTGTCGTACAGCTGCCGGTACCGCCCGTGGGCGGCCAGGAGGTCTGCGTGGGTGCCCCGCTCCACGATCTCGCCGCCTTCGAGGACGAGAATCTGGTCCGAACTGCGGATGGTGGAGAGACGATGCGCGATCACGAAGGTGGTCCGGCCCGCCCGCAGATTCTTGAGGCCGTCCTGGATCATCTCCTCGCTCTCGCTGTCGAGGCTGGAGGTCGCTTCGTCGAGAATCAGCACCCGCGGGTTCGCGAGGATGGCGCGGGCGATCGACACCCGCTGGCGCTGGCCGCCCGACAGCTTGATCCCGCGCTCGCCGACCACGGTGTCGTAGCCCTGGGGAAACCCCTTGATGAACTCGTCACAGTGCGCCACCCGGCAGGCGGCGATGACGTCCTCGCGAGAAGCGCCGGGCCTCGCGTAGCCGACGTTCTCGACGATGGTCCCGTCGAAGAGGAAGTTCTCCTGGAGGACGGACGCGAGCTGGCTTCGGTACTCGCCGAGTCGGATGCCCGCGAGGTCCCGACCGTCGACCATGATGCGGCCTCCGCTCGGGCGGTTGAAGGCCATCACCAGGCTGATGAGCGTGCTCTTGCCCGAGCCGCTCGAGCCCACGAGGGCGGTGGTGGTTCCGGGGGCGGCGGAAAAGGTCACGTGCTTGAGCACGGGAACCCCCGGGTTGTACTCGAACGAAACGTCCTCGAAGGCGACCTCCCCGCGCAGGGTTTCGATGGAGGCCCGGCTCGCGTCTTCGTCGGTCTCCGTGGGCATGTCGAGGATCTCGCGAATGCGGTCGAGCCCGGCGAACGCCTCGGTGATCTGGGTGCCGATCGAAGCGATGCTGACCAGGGGGGCGGCCACGAGGCCGATGAAGAAGATGTACATAATGAGGTCCCCGAGGGTCATCTGCCCCGCGATGATGGCCTGCCCGCCGAGCCAGATCATGAGCACGCCGATCACGCCGATGATGACGGTGCTGCCCGCGGTGGTGGCGGACACCCCGGTCATGGACTTCGCGATGTTCCGGAACAGGCGATGCGCCCCCTCGGTGAAGACGATCTCTTCCCGCTTCTCCGCGGTGTAGGACTTGACCACGCGGATGCCGCCCAGGGCTTCCGTGAGGCGGCCCGTCACCTCGGCGCTGATCTTCCCTCGCTCGCGAAACAGCGGGCGCAGGGTCTGAAAGGCGTAGGCCATGCCCCCGCCGAAGGTGGCGAGGACGAGAATGGTCACGGTGGTCAGATGCCAGTTCAGCCAGAAGAGAACGGTGAGGCCCATGGCCGCGGTGAGGAGCCCGCCCGCGAGCTGCACCAGGCCCGAGCCCACCAGGTTCCGGATTCCCTCCGCGTCGTTCATGATCCGTGAGACGAGGATGCCGGTCTGGGTGGAGTCGAAGTAACGGACGGGCAAATGCATCACCCGCGCCTGAACGCGCTTGCGCATGTCGGTAATGGCGCGCTGGGCCGCCACCCCGAGGATCTGTGAGAGCACGAACGAGGTCGCCGCCTGCACCAGGGTGGCGGCGCCGGTCGCGAGGGCGATGGGGAGAAGGAGATCGGTGCGGTTCTTCCCAATCACTTCGTCGATGAGCCACTTCGACGAGGCGGGGAGGACGAGGCCCGCCACCCGGCTTACCAGCATCAGTCCGAGCCCCAGGCCGAGGCGCCGTCGGTGGGCCCAGACGAGGTCGCGCGCCTCGCGCCACGCGGCCGAGCGCGACGCGATCTTCTTCGGGGCTGCGGTCACGTTGGAGGCACTGTACTACGCGACCGACGCGGGGCTTTTCAGGCGTCCCCGGTGACGAGGCTCACCGCGGTTGCGCCGACGCGGGTTCAAGGAGCGCGAGAGAGGGCCTATCCTATGGGGGTGACGAATCCGCAGCTCGGCAAGGGGGCCATTCTGCGGGTCCTCATCTGCTCCCAGCGCGATCTTCGGCCCGAACTCGCCGCCACCCTGATCGGTCGCCAGGGTATCGAGGTGTATCGCGTCGAGAAGTTCGCGGACGCGCGACTCGTGGGCTCGAGCCTGGGGGTGCAGGTCATCCTCGTCGATCGCGACTTTCCAAATCCCGCGGCCTTCATCCAGAAGCTGCGCCTCGAGCCCGCCACGCGCGACCGATCCATCGCCGTTCTCGCCCGCGGCTCGAAGCCCGGCGTGGAGGCGGAAGTCCTCGCCGCGGGCGCCAACGCCGTTCTCCGCATGCCGCCCGACCCTGGATGGGACGAGCGTTTCTCGAAGCTCCTCACCGTCCCCGTGCGGCAGCAGGCGCGCATCCTGATCCACATCGATGTGACCACCGAGCCCGAGTATCCGGCCGCGATCGTGAACCTCAGCCCGGGCGGCATGCTCCTCGGCACCCACCGCGTCCTGCACAAGGGCGACGAAGTGATGTTCCGTTTCAGCCTGCCCGACCGCACGATGATCGTGGGTCGCGGCCGGGTGGCCCGGGAGGCTCCGCCCCTCGGCTATGGCGTAGAGTTCCTCGACCTTGGTCGCGATGGGAAGGAGGCGGTTCTCACCTTCCTCCGCTCCGCCCGGCTCGAGTGAAGACGCGGACGTCCCTTTCGGCTTCGTTGCACCCCCCGAAGAAACTGACCCAGGAGGTCCCTATGAAGAAGCTCATCGTCGCCGCCCTTGGGGCCGGCCTCGCCGCCGGTTGCTCGAACCTGCCCTCATCTCCCGACGCTTCCGGACCGGCCCGCGCGGACGCCCAGGCTCGGAACGGGATCGCGCTCCAGCCCTCCCTCGTTGTCTCCAACGACACGGTTCGGATCGCGGCCGACGGGGACGTCAAGAATGGCCCGCTCGACATCGTGCGCGTTCGCGTGCGCCAGGGAGGCAATGCGTTCTACGCCCAGCCCTCCGGTTCGTACGCCGTCTTCGCGGAGCAGCCGCTCGACGTCTGGGTCGAGTGGTCGTCGGACCGGCCGCTCACCGATCCGCCCCGCCTGATCATCGATTGGGGCACCGGTGCTGGTGGCGGCGACAACATCCATTGTGGGCCCTGCCTGCTCAGCCGCACGTATCCCACAGTGGGTCGCTATCAGGTAACCATCACCCTCGACGATCGCATCAGCGGGGTCACCAGGCGGACGTTTACCTTCAACGCTTCCTCGCCCCGCGTTCCCGGCGCGAGCGCGATCTCGCAGACCACCTCTCCCTGGTCGATCACCTTTCTGGTCACGAACCCGGTGAACAGCGAGGTCACCGTCAACATCAGGGCCGTCACCTGGCATCGCGCCGACACGGGCGCCCAAGTGGGGCAGCAGGCCGACATCGCACCCTGGGTCACTCTGTCCGCGGCCCAGCTGCCCGCCAACGTAACCGTGCCGGGAGGTCTCGGCTGCGCGGTGACCGGAGGCGCTCAAGGTCAATTCAGGTTCATTATCGATCTGGTCTCCGGAGACGGCACGACGAGCCAGACTCCGATCGTCTCCATCCCCTTCCCCTGCACTTAATTTCACCACCCGCCGCCCCGGCCGGTTTCGCGGAGGCTCTAGAGTAGGCGCTCGAATGTCCCTGATCGAGCTGACGCGGAAGGCCGGGGTGGTTGGCGCGGGGGGTGGTGGCTTTCCCGCCCACGTGAAGTTCGCGGCCAAAGCCGGGATCGTCATCGGGAACGGCGCCGAATGCGAGCCGCTTCTCCACAAGGACGCGGCCGTGATCGAACACCGCGCGCGCGAGGTGGTGCGCGGGATGGAACTCGTCATGGACGCGGTGGGCGCGCGCGAAGGCGTCCTCGGCATCAAGGAGAAGAAGAAAGCGGTGGTGGCCGCGGCCGAAGCGGCCTGCGTGGGAAGCCGCGTCCGTGTGCACCTCCTCGGCGATTACTACCCCGCGGGAGACGAGTACGATCTGGTCTTCGCGGTGACGGGCAAGCTCATTCCGCCGCAGGGGCTTCCCCTGCAGGTGGGCGCGGTGGTGAGCAACGTCGAGACCCTCGCCCAGGTCGCCTCCGCCGCGGAGGGCCGGCCGGTGACCCACAAGATGGTGACCATCGCGGGCGCGGTCGCGACGCCCTCCACCTTCGAGGTCCCCCTGGGTGCCAGCTACCGGGATCTGGTCGAGGCCGCGGGCGGAGCCACGTGCGCTGACCCGGTCCTGCAGATCGGCGGCATGATGATGGGCCGCACCAGCGAATCGCTCGACGTCTTCATCACCAAGACCGACGCCGGCGCCATCGTCCTGCCCCGCGAGCACAAGGCCGTCGAACGGAAGCTGCGGCCGAAGGAAGCTCAGGCGCGGATCGGGCGCTCCGCCTGCGATCAATGCCGGTACTGCACCGAGTTCTGTCCGCGCTTCCTGCTCGGCTACGCGGTCGAGCCGCATCAGGTGATGCGCGGTCTCGGCTTTTCGAGCGCCGGGTCGAAGCAGTGGAACGAGTGGGCTTCGCTTTGCTGCTCCTGCGGCCTGTGCACTCTCTACGCCTGTCCGGAAGACCTGTATCCGAAGGAGGCCTGCGACGACGCGAAAGTCGAGTTGAAGGCGACCGGCTTCAAGTGGCAGGGCCCGGCGCCCACCAAGCCGCACCCATTCCACGACGGCCGCCACGTTCCCATCGAGCGACTGGTCAGCAAGCTCGGCATCGGAGCGTGGGATAAGCCCGCGCCCCTGCGTGCTCTGCCCCGCGAACTCCCTCGGCTGGTCCTCTCCTTGAAGCAATCCGCGGGCGCCCCGGTCGTGCCGACCGTGCGTCCGGGCCAGAAGGTGAGAGCGGGCGAGGTTGTGGGCGAGCCGCCCGAAGGCGCTCTCGGAGCCACCCTGCACGCCCCCATCGCGGCTCGCGTCGAATCGGCGGCAGGCGCCATCGTCCTGGTGAAAGCATGAACAACTCCATCGGCCTGATCGAACTGACCTCCATCGCCGCCGGCTTCGAGGCGGGCGACGCCATGATCAAGGCGGCCTCGATCGAACTGCTCCTTGCCCGCAGCATCTGCTCCGGCAAGTACATGGTGATGGTCGGAGGCGAGGTCGCGAACGTGGAAGCCTCGGTGGCCGCGGGGGCGGCGATCGCGCAAGGGTGCCTCATCGACCGCTTCGTCATTCCGAACCTCCACCCCGATGTCTTCCGGGCGATCAGCCGCAGCGAAGTGCCGCCCCTCGAAGGCGCGCTCGGAATCCTCGAGTCCTTCAATGTCGCCACCCTCATCGAAGCGGCCGACACCGCGGTCAAGGCCGCCGACGTGCGCCTTCTCGAAGTGCGTCTGGCCATGGCCATGGGCGGCAAGGCTTTTTGCACCATGACGGGCGATGTGGCCGCGGTTCAGGCCGCGGTCTCGGCGGGCCGCGCGGTCATCGCCAAGCGCGGGCTGCTGGTGAACGCGGTGGTGATACCGCGGCCCTCCCCTGAGATCTACCGCGAACTCGTCTAGACCGAACTCGCCCTGGACAACGAGGGCAAGGCGCGAACGCCCGCCCCGGAGCGCGCTAGAGTGCCTCCACTACGCCCCCGCCGCGGGCCTTGAGGAGGGACCATGAAATCAATCGTGCGACTACTGAGCGTCGGTGCTCTCGTGAGCGCCTCCTTTCTCCTGGGCCGGATCACCGCCCCTCGCGATGTGGCTCTCGCCCAGGAACGCAAGCCCATCACGATGACCCGCATTTACGCGGGGCCGGACGGCGAGAGCCATGCCGAGGAGGTGTTGATGAAGCTCAGCGACCGCGGCATCTCCGAGTTCAAGGCCACCGCCGCGCAGTTCAGCTCTCGGCCCGCCGGGCCGCCCAACACGAACTGGCACACCGGGCCGCGGAGGCAGTTCGTGATCACTCTGAGCGGCAGCGCGGAACTCGAGGTCAGCGACGGCCGGAAGATCCACGCCGGCCCCGGCCATATCAACCTGATCGAGGACACCACGGGGAAGGGCCACCTCACACGGAACGTGGAAGACCGGGTGGTGGTGACCCTGCCCCTCGTCGACGAGCCGATAGCACCCCCGATCCGCTGAACGCGGGCCTCAGCCCAGTTCTTCCACCTCGAAGCGGGAGACTTCCTTCCGGCTCTTGAGCCAGGCGATCACCGCGGCGCGCTGGGCCGCCCCAGGCTTGCTGTCGTCCGCGCAGACCACGCGAAAGTCCCACTCGCGGCGGCCGTCCCGGCATTCCAGTCCGTGCGCCTCGATCGCTTCTGCGAAACGATCCAGGAACTCGTTCGCGCGCAGACTGGAGACGTCGTCGAGCACGTACGACACCCCGAACGCGTAGCCCGCGTACTCGCCTTCGCCCTGTTTCTTTCGCAGTCTCTTTCGCATGGGTTCAGGCCGGCTTCTCGTTGCTCCCTGGATCAGCGTGTGGACTTGAGGTTCCACACCGCGAGGGTGTCGGGCGAGCCCTGACTCCGCACCCCATTGTCGCTGAGGATAGCCTCGGTGGCCGCGAGCATCTCCTTGTGCGAGAACACCAGGGTCTCCGTGAAGACGCCTTCGAACTCCAGGGTCACGAATTCGCCGGTCTGGTCCCGCAACAGCTCGACCAGGTGGGTGAGACTCTTCACCGCGGTGCCGTTGACCTTCTGCAGCACGAGGCCCATGGGGTTCGAGTAGCCCTGGGCCAGGCGATGCGGGAAGAAGGGCGAGGCCACCACGACCAGGCTCTCGCCGGGAAAGGAGGGCTTGTCGAGCATGCGCCGGACCAGGGAGCTGGTCATGATCCCGACCATGTTGCCGAGGCCCTGATTGCGCATGAACCCGCCCACGTAGTCCATGCTCGCGGTCGAGAACACGAGCGGCCCGTAGACGAAGTACGGAGGGTACTTTCCGTCAAGGCTCGGAATCAGGCCCGGCTCCGCCGCCTTCACGGGAACGTCGACCTTCAGAAGTTTTGAATCGCGAACCACGGTCAGGGGAACGGTGCCGTTCGAGGCGACGCTCTGCACGAGGTATTGGAAACCCACGCGGCTGTTGGCCCCGAGCTTGATCATGCCCTGGTCGTCGACGCTGCTCGAGCCGATCTTCGTGATCACGTCCCACTTCAAGAGGCCGGTTCCCGCGGGCCGGCTCGCCGGTTCGTCGACCACGATGCCTTCCGTCCCCGGAGGAAGCTTGAGGAAGGTGCGCAGGGCCGCGTTCTCGAGGGTCTGCAGGCGGTCGGGCAGTACGGGCTTGCCGTCATAGCGGCCGTCGGCCACGTCCTTGAGATACGTCTCGATCTCCGCGCAGGGAATGATGTAGCTGATGTTCTGCGCGCCCCCGAGCGAGGAGAAGGCGAGGCCGATCATCTTGTCTCCCACCACCGCCGGGCCGCCGCTGTTGCCGGGATTGATGGCGGCGTCCACCTGGATGCGCAATCCCGCGGTCCCCGAGCCGGACGGGTCGTACGCGTAGGAGGCGAAGTCGATGCGCGACACGATGCCCTTGGTCACGGACAGGCTGTCCCCGCCCACGGGATAACCAAACGCCATGACCGCGTCCTTGATCTCGGGCAGGGTGCTGGCGCAGGGAAGAGCAGGATGCTCGTTGAAGAAGGCGCCGTCCTCGAGCTTGAGGATGGCGAGGTCGACATCGCGGGCGAGGGTTTCCACGGAGGCGGTGAGCTTGTTACCCGACTGGTTGGCGCGAACCTGCACCTCGCTCGCGAACATCACTACGTGGGCGTTGGTCAGGATCCGATTCCCTGAGATGACCACGCCGCTCCCGGTGGCCTCGCTCGGCGCCTGCTTTGTCCAGGGTTTGTAGGGGTCGGGATAGCGCATGGACGAGAACACCTTGACCACGGAATTCTCGAGTCCCGCCCCCTCGTTCTGCGCCTCGGAAGAGGCTGCACCGAGGGCAAGAATCGTCAACGCCACCAGCTTCGATCTCATTCACTCACTCCCGTCGCGGCCCGTCAGGCCTTGCCTTGTCATTGACCCGCGTCTCGACCTTTGAAGGCCGGGCCGGGGCCATCGAGTGTAGACGATCGGCCCGGCGTCGCCCGAGCCCGCACAGGCTCTTGGCCGAGTGGGCAGGTCGCGATCCTTCCCGCCAAAGGTCCGGCCTGTGACGCCGATCGAAGCGGCACAGGGCCGCGGTGATGCGGCCGGCTTCGTCGCCGCCGTCGTCGGCCTGCTCGTCCTGGGGGTCACCCAGGGTGAGGCCGCCGAGCGACAGGTGCGCGGCGGGTTTGCGCTCCAGATGAATCCGATCGGCGTGCGTGCCGACCTCGAGGCGAGCTGGCGACGGCGACTGTCCGCGTCCACCCATCCCCTCCTGAGGGAGGCACATCTGGCGGTTCGCGTAGGCGATCAGTTGACGCCCGCTTCGAATCAGACCCAGGCCTGGATCGAAGTCTCGCCTCTCTCCATCCTCGATATCCGGGCCGGAGTCACAGGCGTCGCCTACTTCGGCACCGTTGGAAATCTCGTGGGGCTCAAAGGCTATGGAAGCGACTTCAGTGACGACGCCCGCAAGGCGCTCGAGGAGGGGGCCACGTCCGGGGTCGGCCGCCGCTTCTTCGTTTCGCCCGCCCTCAAGTTCAAGGCCGGTCGGGTCAGCGTGCGCACGGCCGCTGACTTCGAGTCGTGGAGGGTGAAGGATGCCCCGGGTCCCGTGTACTACGAACCGAACCGCGGCACCCTGCTCGACGCTCGGGGTGATTCCCTGGTCAGCGGATCCATCGTCGTGCTGTGCGACCTCTCGAACGGAGCGGCCGAGACCGTTCGTGTCGGTGTCCTCCACGACTACCTGAAGGTGTGGGACGCTCCCTCGAATCGCCGGCAGCGCGTAGGGCCGCTGGCCCTGATCAAGCTGGGCGAGGGCCGTCTCGGTGGCCGCGATCGCGTCCTGTCCGTCGCGGTGCTCAAGTACCTGGAGGCGCCCAACCGGACGGGCGTCGGTGGCTTCGTCTCCCTGACCATGGCACTCGGCGGCGGGTCGAAGCGCTAGCGCATTGGCGTCAAGGCGCGGCGGGTTCCTCCATCGCGCCCCCCGCGAGACCGATGAGATCGCGGATCGCCAAAGCCAGCGACGCGCGCTCGCTCCTCAGGCCGGCGGTCGGCTGCGGTTGCCCCAGGACGCTCACGGCCTCCCTCAGACGCAAGGCCGCATATCCGGTCACCGGAGGGATGGTCGCCGCGAGCAGGCCGGCGAGCGGTCCTCCCAGGAGTGCGGCCAAGAGCCCCATCCCCGTCCAAGTCACGGGGAAGGCCAGTAGCGCGGTCATCAGCATGTAAGTGGCGGGCTCGTCCGGGGTGCGGGAGAAGCGGCGCGTCACCCATCCCGTGATGAGGTAGGGACGCGCGTTGAGCGCGGCGCCGATCAGGCCGAGGGGAAGGTTTGTGACCAGGTCGAGCCACGCCCGCCTTCGCTGGGAGACCGCGGCCACGTCATCGTCCTGCAAGGAGAGCGCGCGCAGATGGCCTTCGTATTGCTCCACCGCTTTCACCAGCGTGGCGATGCGCTCGGGCTCGCGCGTCCG